>DFBK01000051.1 GCA_002366595.1 Anaerolineales bacterium UBA3082
GAGGGCGGAAGGTGGTGGGTACTATGTGACTGAGGTGAACGGCATCCCCGGGTGGAGGGGCCTGCAGAGCACGACCAGCGTGGAAATTGCCTGCAAGATTGTCGAGTACGTGCTGGGGCTCATCGGCGAATAAAGGCGAGGATGCAATACCTGAAACCTGATGAGGTGGTGTGGGCTGCTCAAATCGCGTGCATTTTGGAGGCCAGCGCCAACAAGCCAGCGAAGGTGACCCGGTACAGGGATTTCGCGAACCCCAGATTTGAGGATTTCCTGATCAGCGCGGTGGCCATAGGCCCCGCCCTCAGGGATGCGAAAAGGGCATCGGTGGGAGAAACCATCCTGAAGGCAATAAGGGACACCCAGAGGTTCGTCTCCTACAACACAAATCTGGCATTGCCCTCCTCTTCGTCCCCCTGGTGAAGGCATATGGCCCCGGTATTTGAGGGAAAGGTTGAGTGAGGTGCTGGCCTCGCTCACGGTGGACGATGCCCCCAAGGGCTACGAAGCGATAACGCTCACCAGACCCGCCGGGATGGGGAGGGTGGAGAAATACGACATCACCGAGGAGCAGGTGGACATCACCCTCAAGGAGGCGATGTGGCTGGCAAAGGAAGGGACTCCATCGCCAGAGAGTACGTTACCGATTACGAGATAACCTTCGAGCTCGGATATCCCACACTGATGAGGTACTGGGAGCAATCCCGGAACATGATGGATTCGATCATCCAGACCTCCCTCACCATCCTGCCCGACGTGTCTGAGACCCTCATCGACACGAAGAACGGCCCCGTCGTCGCCGAAGAAGTCTCACGGAGGGCGAGGAGGGTGTTGGAACTGGCAGGGGCCTTCTCGAGGCCGGAGAGGCAGGTTTTGAAGGACTTCGATCTTTACCTCAGCGAGGAGGACCACCGCCTGAACCCAGGCACCACCGGCGATCTCACGGCATCTTCGATACTCGTGGCCCTCCTGCAGGGTGGCCTCTACGAGATATTCGAAGGGCAATATGAAGCCGATCATTGAAGGCTATTACCTGGAATCCACCGATGGCCTCCTCTTCGCCATCAAGGGGCTGGTTCACCCTCCTCAGACAGTGGTGGCTTACCTGAGATATGCCCCCGACCCCGATGGCGAGAGGGAGAGAGAAGGCATTCGCTACCGGAGACTCTATCGCTTCGAGGAGCAGGAGGAGTTGCTGCGGAAGAGGTATCCCGCTTACCTCTTCTTCGACCCCATCTTCGGGGAGCAACTCCAGGGCGTCCCTTGTGAGCGCATAGGACGGGTTTACGACCCCTGTCTCAAGCTGGCCGAGCTTCGCCGGAGGAAAGACCTGGACGAGATGGAGGAGAAGGCCGTCGAGTTCGCCGATTTCCTGGGCGAGTGGGCAGGGGTGCCCCAAGGGTGCATCGGCGTCTCGGGTTCCATCCTGGTAGGCCTGCACGGCCCTTGCTCCGACATAGACATCGTCGTCTATGGCTCGGAGCGATGCAGGGCGGTTCACAGGGTGCTGCGGGAACTGCTTGACGGAGCCGTGGACGAGATGAGGAGGCTTAACGAAGGGGAACTAAGGGAACTCTATGCCTCCCGCTTCCAAGACACACCGATGGGGTTCGAGGATTTCGCCCGGCTGGAGGGGCGCAAGGTCATCCAGGGTAAGTTCCGGGAGTGCGAGTACTTCATCCGCTTCGTCAAGGAGCCTGCCGAGCTCGGGGATGGATACGGCGACAAAAGATACACCTCGCTGGGGCAGGCGGAGGTCGAGGCTACCGTTACCGATGCGAGCGGAGCTCTTTTCACGCCTTGCTCCTACAAAGTCGAGGACGTGCGGCTGATAGGGGTGCAGCATGCTGCACCCCTATCGGTGGAAATCGTCTCCTTCCGCGGCAGGTTCTGTGAGCAGGCGAGAGAGGGGGAGAGAGTGGGGGCCCGGGGTAAGCTGGAGAGGGTCATCACGGAGGAAAAGAAAATCCATTACCGGCTGCTTCTCGGCGCGCGCGGGGATTTTATGGTCGTGGCGTGAGGGCTGCAAACCGGAATGAACGAGCTCGAAGCCAAATTGTGCAAGCTTAAGGACTTCCTGGCTGAGATAAGGAGCGTTTTCATCGCCTACTCGGGCGGGGGCCATGGCACTTTCCTCGCCGCGGCGGAGATGGCGCATCGGTTGGGGGCCAGGCATCTTTTCGTCGAGACGGGCGTGCTGGACGACCCTAGTTTCTCGTGCAACCCGCCCCACCGATGCTACATTTGCAAGCGGGCGCTTTTCTCAAGAGTGAGGGAATTGGCCAGCAAGCCTGGCCTGAACGAAGTTATCGAGGGGTCCAATCGGGATGACCTGGGCGAATACTGCCCCGGCCTCAGGCCGTGTGGGGGCTCGGCATGCGAAGTCCCCTCGCCGTGGCGGGCTTCACCAAGGACGAGATTCTCTCCCTATCCGGGACATGGGCCTTCTGACCTGGAACAAGCCCGCCCAGACCTGTCTGGTCACCCGCTTCCCGTATGGGAAGCGCCTCACCCCCGAAAAACTGAAGGGGGCGGAGGAGGCGTAGGGGTTCCTGCACTCTCAAGACCTCGGACAAGTGCGGGTCAGGGACCACGGTGTCCTGGGCAGAATTCAGGTGCCCGGAGAAGATATGGCCCACCTCCTGGAACTGGCCCCTCGAGTCGTTGACGGGCCCAAGGAGTCGGGCTACACTTACATAACCTTAGATTTGGAGGGTTATCGAACAGGTAGCACGAATGAGGTCCGAGAAGACCGGAGGTCGTCATGAGGGAGATGCTGAAAAGGCTTCTGAGCGGGGAGATCTCCATCAAGGAAGCGAAGAATCTCCTGCGGATAAGCACGATGGAGGAGATCGAGGATGTGACCTTGGATATCCGGAGGGGGATCCGAGCGGGCATCCCTGAGGTGGTTTGGAATGAGGGCGATGCCGACCTACGGCAGGGACATTGAGGCGGACCTTGCCACTCCACTGGGGCGGCCATCATCACCACCCTGGCCAAAGGGTTCGGCTGATCGCCCCTGATGGAGGTCGAGGCGACAGGCTACCGCGCAGGGCAGTGGGACCTCTCTATCCGAAACCTGCTCCTGCTTTCCATAGGCAAAGCTGTCGAGCGAGGCTACGAGGAGGACGTGGTCACCTTGATCGAGGCTAACATAGAGGATACGGACCCTGAGTTTTACCATCACGTAATGGGAAAGCTCTTTGAGAGGGGAGCGCTGGATGTTTTCTTCACCCCCGGCTAAGCGCCCCTGTGAGGCAAAATGACTTGTATCGAGTACTCGATGCTTTCTTCGATGAGACGACCACCCTGGGGGTGAGGCTCTACGAGGTGAGGAGGGTGGCCAGGGAGATGGTCTATGGGCGAGAGGAAGCCGAAGGATAGGGATTTCATCCAGACGAAGGAGGGGATGTTCTTCTGCGTGACAGGTTACCTGCATACCCCTGGCAAATACACCGCCTACCTCAAATATTCCCCGGCCCCGATGGGGAAGTGGAAAAGCGGAGAAATTTGGTACCGCAGGGAGCTGGAATACTACCACGTTGGCAACGTGGCCGATACGATTGCCTATCTGGAGCGGAATTACCCCCAATACGTCCACTACTGCCCGGTCAGGGGCATAAAGTTCTCCATCGTCCCTTGGGAATACGTCAGGAAATATTACCGTCCCGAACAGCGCCTAAAGGAGATCCTTGAGACTCCACGAGATGCTCTCGAGGAAGAGGTGCGTGCCTTTGTCTCCGAGATAACAGCTTACACCGGAATCAAGGGAGAGGACCTTGGCGTCACCGGCTCTATCCTATTGGGCATCCACGACTCGCGGTTTTCGGACATAGACTTGCTCGTCTACGGTGTGGAAAACGCTTTGAAGGTCAGGATGGCGTTGAAGGAAGGGAGGTCGGCCAGAATTCGTCCAGTGGCCGAGAAGGCGCTGGAGGAATGGTGCGCTTCAGTGGCTGGGCACTTTCCCCTAAGCCTCAAAGAGGCCCGATATTTTGCCGGGAGGAGGTGGAATTACGGCTTCTTCGAGGACAGGTACTTCTCCATCCACCCCACGAGGAAAGATGATGAGATAAGGGAGAATTACGGGGACAGGGTATACAGGGAGAAAGGGGTGGCAAGGGTGAGGACTGTGGTCTCAGACGCAAGTGAGTCCCTCTTTACGCCTGCCGTCTACAGGGTGGAGGATGTGGAAGCGCTCGAGGGGGATGAGGAGGTGCGGCATCAACTCCGGGAGGTCGTCTCCTACGAAGGGCTCTACCGCGACGTCGTGGACGACGGCGAGGAGATCGAGGCAAGGGGCAAGCTAGAGAGCGTCAACAAACGCTACTATAGGCTGGTGATCGGGACGACGATGCTCAGGGGCGAGGGTTACATAAAACCCGCTATCGAAAGGGAGGCTGAGGGATAGATGAGGGAAGCAACCCTTTTGCTATATATTGCCATGACTATGGCAATAGGCATAAGAGCAAAAGCAACAACCCTGGAGAAGTTCATTATCGGGGATAGGCTGGGGACAAAGGCCCTGGTCGCCACAATAGTCTCTACATTCTATGGGGCATCAGCCATACTTGGGGGAGTGAGCCTGACATACCAGATGGGACTAGGCGTTATCTGGTTTATGGTTCCTTTCTATCTAGGAAACATAGCCGTCGTTTTCCTGATTAATAAGATAGCGGACTCAGAAAGATATACACTGCCGGACTTTCTGGGGGGTTTCTACGGCAAGGAGTTTGCAATAGCAAGCTCAATCCTGCTGGCAACTCTATGCCTCATTCCGGAGGAGATAGTAGCGGGAGGAAAGATTCTGTCCATATTCACGCCAATGCCTGTGGAAGTGGCGATGGGCATCATGGCTTTTGTGCTGATCGTCCCCGTCGCAATAGGCGGCATGAAAGCAGATGTGATGACGGATATAGTTCAGTTCGCCCTGATGTTTTTCATGCTTGCTATAATGGTGCCGTTCATCTTATCTAGCCTGCGACCGGGCATTACTTCGGGCATCCCGGAGGGGTATCTTAACCCTTTCATCTACATATCGGCCCAGGAAATAGCCGTCTTTTTCATATTGCTCTTTTTCCTGCCGATAACCTCGGCACCTTTGTATCAGAGGTTCTTCGCCTCAGAATCGGGGGCATGCTCCAGGAAATCGGTGCTCTATTCCATTGCGATATGGATGGCTGTGGACTCGATTATCATCCTGTGCGGGTTTGCCGCCCTGCGGCTGTTCCCGGACCTGCCAGACCCAGATACGTCCCTCATTGTGCTCGGGACGGCACTGCCTGCCGTAGGGAGAGGCATCTTCTTTGTAGGTTTGCTGGCCGCGATAATGAGCACCGTGAACTCTTTTCTGCAGTCAGGGGCCTCAAGCCTGGCATACGACGTATTCAGGCATTTCAGGCCCGCAACCGATGAAGCACAATTGCTGGTGCTTTCTAGACTGCTGGTAATCGTGCTGGGCGTATTGAGCCTGGGCCTGGCTTTGTGGTTCCAGATGATCGTGCCGGCACTGCTGTTTACATTGAGTATGTGGACGGCAGGGATTCTGGTTCCCACCCTGGCAGCACTGGCAGGGTGGAAGTTAAGGAAAGATACAGCATTGTACAGCCTGCTGGGAGGGGCATTATCTTCCCTGGCCTGGAAGATCGTGCAGCCTCTTGATGTAGATGCCCTCTTTATCGGGTTGGGATTCTCTCTGCTCGTGGCAATGGCCTCGGAAGTTTTTCATACCCATTGACGAGATGATCAGATTAAAGCGTGCCAAAGAAGGAAGAGCCCTCATCATCGGGCACCGGGGGGCCAGCGGATATGCCCCGGAGAACACAATGGCTTCTTTCGAGAAGAGATTGGCACTGGAGGCGGATTTGATCGAATCGGACGTCTATCTCAGCGCTGACGGGCGTCTAGTGGTCATCCATGAGCCAACCGTTGACCGCATGACCAACGGCAGCGGCTACGTCAAGGATATGACGCGGACTCAGCTGAAAAAGGCTCGATGCCGCCTCCTGGTATGGTCCTGAATTCGCCGGGGAGAGGATACCAACCCTTGCCGAGGTGCTGGGGTGAGCTGAACGCAAGGTCAGCCTGGTCATCGAAATCGAGAACAAGCCTGTCCTCTACTCAGGTGTCGAGCAGAAGGTGATGCAGGCATTGGAGGCTTACGGCATGGAGGAAGACGTCATCTCCTTCGACCACCGTTGCCTGCGGAGGGTGAAGGAGCTCCGGCCGGGGATAGGCCACCGGCATCCTCTGGGGGGGAAGCTCGCTGACCGCGTGGCAGCCGCCAGTGCGGCGATGGTCGATGCCATCCATTTCCAAAGCCGATTACCTGACGGCGGAGGCGGTGGAGGCCGCTCACAGGGCAGGGCTTGCGGTCAGCGGCTGGACGGTCAATCTCCCCCTGCAGATGAAAGAATTCATCGAGATGGGGGTTGCTTCCATCGGGACCGACTACCCGGATCGGCTCCGGATCATCCCATGAAGGCGCAAGGCATGTCTTTCCTAGAGAAAGAATCGGCAAACAAGCCTCAATTGGGCTTTAACATGCACCCCAAATGGTTGAGGTACGGCACCGCCAACGATTTCCTCTCCCCTTTGAGGGAGCTTGGGCTGGGCGCCCTGGAATTCACACTGAACCTATCCTCGCCCGATTGGCCGGAGATCAGCTCCCTCATCGAGGAATGCCGTCGGCTGGGGTTTCGGCTCACCTTTCACGCCCCCTACAAGGGTCTCTACAACCCTGCTGGCTTCTCAGGGACGAAAAGAGGTGACGTGAAGCGCCTCTACCGGCTGGCCATCGAGTACGTCGCCCGGATTGCCGAGCAGGCAGAGCCTATCATCCTGGTCGTCCATGCGGCGAAGGGGGATCGCCCTCGCGAGGAACTGCGACGAGATACCGAGGTCTTCCTGGCCTGGATACTGGAAGAGGCCGCGGGCCTCTGCCCTTCCCTCGAACTCCTGTGTCGGGAGAGGGATGTAACCAAAATCGGGGACAACAAGGCCGAGCTGGTGGAAATCGTCTCTGCTCTGGGCTCGCCCAGGGTCGGCATTTGCTGGGACCTGGGCCACGACACGCGCAATGGCTCGAAGGCCATCCCTCCTGGCTTCATCCCCCTGGTCAGCCACGTCCACCTCCACGACATCTCCCCCGACGGGGAGGACCACTGCCCGCTCATCTTCGGCAACGTGCCTTACGTTGACCCTTTACGTCGGCTGGGTCAGGTGGGCTATCGCGGGACAATCGTCCTGGAGGTGAACGGCTACCTTGTCTCCCGCCTCGCGGCGGCGGAGGGGGTGCACCCCTTTCAAATCCTCCGTGACAACTTCGGGAAATTGGCCGAATTGACCTCGGTCTGCTAAAGAGATTTGAGGTTTTCGCCTTTCTAGTTCATAGTTGAACAAACGATTGCCAAAGGGGGAAAAGATGGTTACTATATAGAGTCGCTGCTCCACGAAGGAGCGCAGAGGAGCGGAAGCCTGTCCCAAGACTAAGAAGACCGGACCCCATGCCTTGGAGAGTGCGATCATCGAGAAGCTGAAGGAATTGATGACCGAAGAGCGCGCCACCGGTTGGTCGAGGAGGCCAACGCGACGCTGTCCCCAGAGACGGATGACGCCGAAAGGACGATGAAGGCAGTGAAGAAAGGCTGAGTTCCCTATTTGCAGTCGATTAGCACGCTGGAGGCCGGCCCCTGGCCCGGCACTTGCCAGGACGGGCAACCTGAGGCGCCGAACTTGACAAAACAGCAAATCGTGGCATACTTAGAAGAGTTGCATGAGGAGCTGTTGCAAGGTGGTATCGAAGGGCGTAAGTGTCTCAGGAGGATGGTGCAGCGGATCGAGGTCTATCGAGACTATGGGGTGCTGACCTACTCCTTCCCGCTTGAGGACGGTGCCTGCCCCGGTACTTGCCAGGCCGGGGGAACGGAAAGTGCCCCTAGCAGGATTCGAACCTGCGACACATGGTTTAGGAAACCACTGCTCTCTCCGGACTGAGCTATAGGGGCTCTTTAGAAATTATAGCCAATTCTTGGGATATTGCAAAGGTACGGGGCGTAGCGCAGTCCGGTTAGCGCGCACGGTTCGGGTCCGTGAGGTCGGAGGTTCAAATCCTCTCGCCCCGACCTAGAGGCCGGTTTCAAGGACCGGCCTTTCTCTTTGGGGGGTTAAAAGGTGAAAAGGTGACTGGCAGGTTTTTTTGTTGAGATATCCCCTTGCGGGGACAGGCTCCTCTTACGAGGGTAGGCCCCTTACTGTTAGCGGGTAGGGGGCTTTGCTTTGTTTGCTTGGCTTCCCTGTACACGCAGGGGAGGTAGTTAAATTAAAAAATGGGAAACAACCACCTCTTGGCGGAATGGCGAATGACAAATGACAAAACCCCAATAAAGATTATAGCACAGATGTTCTAGAATGTCAAGGGCCTATGCAGAATAGAAGGTTTGTGCTATACTGAAAGAGCAAACGAGGGAAGCAAAATGCCGCTGAAGAGATATATTGCTAAGATCCGAAAGAAGTTCCGGGGCGGCGATGCCACGGAGCGGACATACTACTCCGCCCTTGAAGCCCTGTTGGAGGAAATGGAGACGGGCATAACCGCCACCAGTGAATCGAAGCGGATCGAGTGCGGGGCGCCTGACTTCATCGTAAGGAAAGGGCCTAGCGACATCGGTTGCGTTGAAGCCAAAGATGTAGGGACAAACCTGGACAAGGAAGAGCGCTCGGAGCAGATGGAGAGGTACCATTCCCTAGGCAACGTTGTGCTCACCGATTTCTTGGAGTTCCGCTGGTATGTAGACGGGGAACGGCGACTGGTGGCCCGTCTGGGCAGAGCCACCAGGGACAACAAGATCAAGGCAGATAGGGCCGGGATGGAAGCGGTACGCGAACTGCTGAGCAACTTTCTGGCTCACCGCGCGGAGCCCATTGGAACAGCGAAAGACCTAGCGGTCCGGATGGCGGGGCAAGCCCATATGATACGCGACCTGATAGTGACCGCCTTTGAAAAAGAGCCGGAAAGCGGGACGCTTCATGGATGGTTCAAAGCATTCGAAGAGCAATTGATACCAGACCTCACGCCGGAACAGTTTGCGGATATGTACGCTCAGACCATCGCCTACGGGCTCTTTGCTGCTCGGACTACAGGGGACAACAAGGGGAGATTCTCACGCCGGAATGCGGCTTATCTGATACCCAAGACCAACCCCTTCTTGCGGAAACTGTTCAACGAGATCGCCGGGCTGGAATTAGACGACCGGATCGCCTGGCTGGTTGACTTTCTAGCGGAACTCCTGGCCCAAGCGGACATGGAGGCGATACTTAGGGATTTCGGGAAGCGCATGGGAAAAGAAGACCCCGTGGTGCATTTCTATGAGACCTTCTTGCGGGCCTACGACCCGGAGACCAAAGTTACGCGGGGTATCTTCTACACCCCAGACCCGGTGGTCTCCTACATCGTGCGCTCCATAGACTACCTGCTCAAGACACGTTTCGACAAAGCCCAAGGCTTGGCGGATGCCAACGTTTTGATATTAGACCCGGCAGCGGGGACGGGAACCTTCCTTTATCACGTAGTCAAGGAGATCTATGACTGGCTCGTGAGGCGGGGGCAGAAAGGGTTATGGGACGGATATGTGGCAGAAAGGCTCTTGCCCCGCATCTTCGGATTTGAGTTGCTGATGGCCCCTTATGCAGTGGCCCATCTGAAAATGGGCCTATTGCTTCAAGACACAGGCTACAAATTCGAGGGCGATCAGCGGCTGGGCATCTACCTCACTAATGCTTTGGAAGGAGCTCTTAAGAAGGCCGAACACCTTCCTCCTTTTGCTGGGTGGATCTCGGAGGAGGCTAATGCTGCTCTGGAGATCAAGAAGGATAAGCCGGTCATGGTAGTCCTGGGCAATCCGCCATATTCCGTGAGTTCTGCCAACAAAGGTGAGTATATAGAGAAGTTAATGGAACTCTACAAGAAAGCCGTGCGGGACGAACGAAACATCCAGCCCCTGTCAGACGACTACATCAAATTCATAAGGTTTGCCCACGACCGGGTCGAGCGGACAGGCTACGGCATCATTGGTATGATTACCAACCATGCCTATCTTTCTGGCCTTATACATCGAGGCATGAGGGAAGAGTTGATAAAATCCTTCTCAGAGATCTACATCCTCAACATGCACGGAAATTCATTGATTGGGGAAACACCTCCCGACGGAGGCAAGGACGAGAATGTGTTTGACATCCAGCAGGGCGTTACCATCGCCCTCTACGTGAAACTGGAACAGCCAACGGAGGAGACGAAGGTTTACTATGCCGACCTCTGGGGTTTGAGGAAAGAGAAGAAATATCCGCACCTTGTAGCCAATGACGTAGAAACTACGGGATGGCACGAACTAAGACCTGTTTCGCCTTACTACTTCTTTGTCCCCAAGGAGTTTGACCTCAAGAAGGAATACGATGAGGGATGGAGCGTAACTGTAATGTTTCCCACCCACTCGAGTGGAATAACAACGCACCGCGACCACTTCGTTATTGGTTTCGATGAGGCGGCACTTAAGGAGTGCATTGCTATCTTCCGGGGAAGTCAGTTGTCCGACGAGCAAGTGCGTCAGCGGTTTGCGCTGCCTGATACTCGAGACTGGAAGTTGGTCGAGGCCAGAAAGTCGCTCAGAGACGACCAAGAGTGGCAAGAAAAATTCACCCGTTGCCTATACCGGCCATTTGATATCCGTCCGATCTTCTATAGCAAAGCCATAATTGAATTTCCTCGCCCAAAAGTAATGCAGCACATGCTACGGAAAAATGTAGCTCTAATTGCCACACGTCAGTTTGCCGCCCGCAAGTACTTTGTCACTTTCGCAACACAAGCCTTAACAGAAAGAAGTTCCCAACCATTTGCACCCTTCACTGTGTTCCCTCTCTACCTCTATGCCGAAGAGGAAGGGGTTCAGAAGAAACTAGAACCAGAAGAAGGACGCAGGCCAAACTTGAACCCCCAATTCATCAAGGCGATGGAGGAGAAACTGGGCCTGCGTTTTGTCCTCGATGGCCGAGGAGACCTAAAGAAGACCTTCGGCCCGGAGGATGTCTTCTACTACATGTACGCCGTCTTTCACTCCCCCACCTACCGCACCAGATATGAAGAGTTCCTCAAAATAGACTTCCCTCGCCTGCCCCTTACCTCAGACCGAGCGCTCTTTGCCGCCTTGGTTGAAAAGGGAGCCGAGTTGGTAGCCCTTCATCTAATGAAATCGCCAACCCTGAACAACCTCATAACCAAATACCCCATCACAGGCTCCAACGAGGTAGAGAAGGTCCGCTATGTCGAGCCGCGTAAAGAGACAGGGGACGAAATCCCTGGCCGGGTCTATATCAACAAGGAACAATACTTTGAGGGGGTAGAGCCAGAAGTGTGGGAGTTCCATATCGGCGGCTACCAGGTCTTGAATAAGTGGCTCAAAGACCGCAGGGGGCGAAAACTATCCATAGATGACTCGGAGCACTACCAGAAGATAGTGGTGGTGCTTAGAGAGACGATGCGGCTAATGGAGGAGATTGACCGGCTCATACCTTCCTGGCCGCTGAAATAGAAAAGGGCGGGGTAAACCCCGCCCCTACGTTACCGGAGGAAACGTCGCGCTAGAGGCCCTGGCCCACTACAGCCAGGACAGGGCGACGCTACAAGTGATAATATCTCGTAGCGTCGGGCTTTAGCCCAACGGGAATACGTCGCCCTAAAGGCCCTGACCCAGATCAGTCAGGACAGGGCGACGCTACAAAGGGTTATGTCATCGCAAAACAATGCTACTCGATACAAGAGATATCGCCAGCGTCGTTCCTTACGCCTCCCCGATTTTGATTACGCTCAACCATTCATCTCCTACGTGACCACTACTACCTATGAGCGCTATCCTCTTTTCGTTGATCCTGAACCGGCTGGTATCACCTTGCGCTGTCTCATCGACCACGCTCAGACCCTAGATTATCAACTCTTCGCCTTCTGCCTCATGCCCGATCATCTGCACCTGCTTTGTCAACCCCTGCAAGATAGCATTCCGCTGCAAACCTTCGTGGGCCGATTCAAGGGAGCCAGCAGCAGGCGACTCACGGCCTTCAAACCCCAGAGCCGCCTATGGCAAAGAGGGTTTTATGATCATATTCTGCGTGCGGAGGAAGATCTCTGGGCCTTAGCCCGTTACATCGCCGAGAACCCTGTTCGCAAGGGCGTAGTAGCCTCATACGAAGAGTACCCCTTCTCCTATATTCAAGGCATTAAGCCATATCTTCCGCTTGTCTAGAGGAACGTCGCCCTGAAGGCCCTGACCCAGATCAGTCAGGACAGGCCCCTGGCCTACTACAGCCAGGACAGGCGACGCTACGCGGAAACGGGCAGGTATGGAAACCTGCCCTACGTTGTTATTACGCTTGCTGAAGCCCCTTTTTCGAAATCCCGCACCGCCTTGCGCAAGGCGCTTTCGGCGTCTATCCCTTTCAGGTTGGCCAAGGCTACTAGGTCGAAGAGAAGGGTTCCCCACATTTCTTCGGCCTCTTCCCCCCCAAATTGGGACAGTACCTCGAACCTTTTTTTCACCCTGGCCAGGAGTTCCGCCTCGTCCATCTCGACGGTTAGGCCCCTGGCCGGCGCTACTTGCTGTATCCTTTGGGCTCGGGCCAGGGCGGGCATGGTAAGGGGCAGGTCGGCGAATGGCCCCTCAGCCAACTGCCCTTCTTCTCTCTTGATCTCCTGCCAGCGGGAGATCACCTCACCAGGCGTGGTGGCCTCCTCCTCCCCGAAGACATGGGGGTGTCTCCGTATCAGTTTGGCGATGATGCCTCCTAGCACATCAGGCATCTTGAACTCCCCGCCCTCGGCCGCTATCTGAACCTGGAGGAGGATTTCCAAGAGGAGATCTCCCAACTCCTCACGAAGCCGCTCCGGGTCTTCCAGGTCCAAGGCCTCTAACGCCTCGTAGGTCTCTTCCAGGAGGAAGGGGCGCAGGCTTTTTGGGGTCTGTTCCCTATCCCAGGGGCACCCATCGGGAGCCCGCAGCCGGGCCACTATATCTTGCAAGGAGGAGAGGGAACTGGGAGCGGAGAGGGGAGGGATGAAAAGGGAGGTGAGATGATCGATCTCTTTTTCGTGATCCAGTTCGTAGAGGGGGATAGTGCGTGTTTTCGCCTCATGGATACCAGCCCCCTGAATCAGGGTCACCGGATGATCGTCAGGGTAGAGGTTCATCAAGGTGAGTTTCAGATCGGCAGCCACGGTCCGGCTGTAGAGTTGTCCGATAAGGACTGGGGTATCGGGGTTAAAGCCGGGATGGAGGCGAGAGGCTAAGGTCACCGCATCGCCGATTTGGAGGCCGGCCAGGGGATCGACCCCCAAGAGAGAGAAGACCGGCTCCAGGAAACTCATCCCCGCCACGATACTCACCGGTACCCCTTTCTCCTGAGCCAAGGCTAATAGGCGATGTACCGAGGCCTCTCCCACCAGGGGATGACCGGGCACAGCGTATAGGACCCCCTCTGGGCGTTCTCCTAGGTGTAAGATCTCCTGGGCGATCCGCTCGTAGATCTCCTCGAAGGTCTCGACTTTCTCATAGAGATGGTCGAAGGAGTGGAGTTGAAGATGGTGGGGCAAGGAATCGACCGCGGGGTGGCGCTTGGTGCGAAGGTACACCTCCTTCGCCTTCTCCAACAATTCTTTTGCCTCACAGGTCAGGAGGGAGGGGTCGCCGGGACCCAATCCGATGATAGTGATGCCCATAGATATCACCCCCAGAGGATTCTACCATCGACTAGAACCCATATCAAGAAAAGAATCCGGTTAGTCTCACGGTGGTACGCCTTGGGGCCAGAGTGAGAGTGGTGTGCGCGGCGACTAGCCCCTCAGGACGTGCCTTTACAGACGTAGGCTGGGTATGGAAACCCGACCTACAAACTGATGCTCAAAGAGGAATCGAGGCTTTAGCCGGTTAAGGAGGAGATCGTCGCCCTAAAGGGCGACGCTACAGAAACATCCCTGGCCCCCGGCCTGTCATCGCCAGGACAGTCTGCCAGGTACCAGGACGGGCTGCCAGCCGAAAGCGTCAGTAACATCTGACGCCACTAGAAAAAGAGTGTTGATCTTGACAGGGGTAAAAAGGTGCTATAAAATAGAGATGGTTTGCCGAGGTAGCTCAGTTGGTAGAGCACATGACTGAAAATCATGGTGTCCCCAGTTCGATTCTGGGCCTCGGCATCTGAGGGTTATATTTAGTAATTGAGGGGATGGACACAAGAGGTTGTGTCCATTTTGCATCTTTTGAGTTTGAGGCAACTATCTCGTCGTGGGCAGAGCGCGAGGCTATACAGCCTTCTATATATTCTACTTGCCGAGAGGGTACCTCGATGCTAGAATATCTCTATGGGTTGGCTAAGGCGACATAGGATCGCCCTGGGGTTGGCTCTAATCCTGCTGATAGGGGCTGCCCTCCGCTTCTATGGGTTCAACTGGGATCAAAACCACCATCTGCATCCCGATGAACGACACATCGTCGCCTCCGTCGTCCCCAAGATAGGGATGCCGCCGCTCCGAGAGTGGCCGGAGTTCTTCAACCCTCTATTGGTGAGGGAGGCCACGGAGGAACACCCCAACTTCTTCGACCCGGAGACGAGCCCCCTTAACCCCCATTTCTTCGCCTACGGCTCCCTGCCCCTCTACCTCCTCCGCCTAGTGGCCAACCTCTTGAGCCTCCTTGTTCCCCTCTCCCGCCTCTTCACCTCTTGGCCCTCCCTGGCCGAGGCCCTGACCACCTTTGGGCGCTCCTCCGATTACGACTGGCTTACTGGCTTGGGGAGGGTGCTCGCCGCTTTGGCGGGCACGGCCAATATTTACCTCACCTACCTGGTGGGAAAGAGGGCCTATAGCCACAGGGTGGGGCTCTTGGCTGCCACCTTATCTACCCTCACCGTCTTCGAAATCCAGGTATCGCATTTCTTCGCCGTGGATATCTTCCTCAACCTCTTCGTCCTTTTGGTCCTCTACTTCGCCCTGGGGCTAGCCCAGGGTGGGGAGAAGGGAGAGTCTGCCCTCCTGGGGGCCTCCCTCGGTTGGGCCCTGGCCACCAAGGCCAGCGCTGCCCCCCTGGTCTTTGTCCTCTTCTGTGCCTTCGCCATCCGCTATCGGCGAGGGAAGGGTGAAGGATGGCGAGAGGTCGTCTCCCTCGCTCTGCTCACCCTCCTTTGCACGGCCTTAGCCTTCTTCCTCGCCCAGCCATACGCCATTTTGGACTGGGACTCTTTCCGGGCCCGCATAGTCGCGGAGGGGGGAATGGTGCGGGGCATTCGCGACTACCCCTATACCCGGCAGTACGCAGGGACTACCCCTTTCCTCTACCAGATCACCCAGACCATCCTTTGGGCTATGGGGCTGCCCTTGGGGGTCCTGGCCTGGGGCGGGCTGCTCTTCGCCCTGTGGCGAGGCTTCCGTCATCGCCAGTCATCTGAACTCCTGCTCCTGGCCTGGGTGATGCCCTACCTCCTCATCACCGGGAGTTTCTATGTGAAGTTCCTGCGCTATATGTTGCCTCTGTTCCCTTGCCTCTACATCATGGGGGCCCAAATGCTCCTCTCTTTGAGGGAGCGGTCCACAGCGCGGGCAGCCCGGACTGCTTGGCAGATCATTCCGGGGTTGGTGGTGGCCCTGAGCCTCCTCTACTCCCTAGCCTTCGTGAGCATCTACAGACGCCCCCATAGCCGAATCCAAGCCTCGGAGTGGATCTATCGGAATGTGTCCCCTGGTTCGACGCTGGCTCTGGAGCATTGGGATGATGATTTACCCCTGGGGATGGGGGTGGATGGGGAGCCACGGAGCATCAACGAATATCGTACCCTGACCATGGCCCTCTATGAACCCGATGATGAGGCTAAGTATCAGGAGATCGTGGGCAACCTTCGAGAGGCGGATTATATCATCCTCTCCAGCAACCGCCTCTACGGTTCCATCCCTCGTCTGCCCCACAGGTACCCCATCACCACTCGCTATTACGAGTTGCTCTTCGATGAAAGGTTAGGCTTCCGACTGATCAACACCTTCACCTCCTATCCTGGGCTCTTTAGCCTCACCATCGTCGATGACCGTGCCGATGAGAGTTTCACTGTCTATGATCACCCCAAGGTGCTCATCTTCCAGAAGGAGAGAGATCTCACCGATGAGGAGTTCGATCGCCTCTTCGCCAAGAGTTTAGTGCCCACCGAACCGGAACGTATGGTAGGTAAGAGCCTCCTCCTGGAGGGGCCGCTCGATGAGTTGCCGGTGATAAGAGATCGGGGGTGGAATAGGTTGGCCAATAGCCACCCTCTTCTCTCCATCCTTTTCTGGTGGCTAGCCGTCGAGGTGTTAGGCCTGGTAGCCTTGCCTCTGACCCTCCTCATATTTCATCATCTCGCCGATGGGGGATACATCCTTTCCAAGACCTTGGGACTTCTGGTGGTAGCCTACTTGGTCTGGCTTGCCGCCAGCCTCCATCTTTTCACCAATAGCCTTCCCACCATTTTGGGAGCGGGGCTAATTCTGGGGCTGGTATCTCTTTGTTTGAGGGGACGCCAGGAGATAATCGCCTCCCTCTCTTCCAGGAAAAAGATTATCTTCGTCAGCGAGGCGATCTTCTCTTGCGCCTTTCTGCTCTTCGTAGGCATCCGACTCCTGAACCCCGACCTATGGCAGCCTTGGAACGGAGGGGAGAAGTCGATGGAGTTCGCTTATCTCAACGCCATCGTCAAGAGCCCCTACTTTCCGCCCTATGACCCTTACTTCGCAGGGGGGTATATCAACTACTACTACTATGGCCTTCATCTCGTCTCTATCCTCATCAAAGTGACGGGCATCGTTCCCCAGGTGGCTTTCAACCTAGCGATCCCTACACTCTTCGCCCTCACGGTGAGTAACGCCTTCTCCTTGGGGTACAACCTGACTCGAAAATACCTTTTGGGGGTGGCGGCATCCGTTTTTCTCGCCCTCCTGGGGAACCTCGATGGGCTACGTCAGATAACGGAAGGACTAGGAGAGTTAGGAGGCTTGAGGTTCAGTATCCCCATACCGGGGATCGGGGGACTGGTACGAGCCATCCCGGGCCTCATGCAACTCCTCCTGGGCCGGGGGGCTCTCCCCTCTTTCGACTACTGGCGGAGCACGCGGGTCATCACTTGCACCGTTGATAAAAACGTCATTCCCTGCACGATTAACGAGTTTCCCTTCTTCAGTTTCCTCTTCGCCGATCTGCACCCCCATATGATCGGCATACCTTTCGCCATCTTCCTATTGGCCTTAGTCTTGGCTCTTGTGTTGCGAAGGCGGTCTCCGCAAGATGGTCTCTTCAGCCTCGATTCCTTGGCTTCAGTCCTCCTCTTGGCGCTCTCTCTAGGCGGCGTGGCGGTTATCAATACTTGGGATCTCCCCACCTACTTTCTCATCATCTTGGGGGCTTTTCTCCTGCGAGCCTGGGCCCAAGGAGGGGCCTGGGCGATAGCCAAAGCGTTATCGGCTTCGCTGGGCATAGTGGTCTTGGGTCTTCTTCTCTATCTTCCCTTCTTCACTCATTACCAGCCCCTTTATGTGGGGTTGGGGCTGGTTAAGCGCCGGACGGAGATCGAGCCCTTCCTCACTATTTGGGGGTTCTTCCTCTTCTTGATAGGTAGTTATCTTCTCCTTTCCGTTCGGCGTAGGCTGGGAGGAAGAGAGGCTCTCCTCGCTTTCGGCTCCGTATCGCTAGTCGCCTTGGTCTTTCTTCTCCTGAAGGAGTGGGTCTTAGCCTTGCTTTTCCCCCTACTCATATTGGCGGGGATCCTTGTCCTTAGGGATGACTCCCAGCCAGAAAGGGGGTTTATCCATCTCCTGGGCTTTTTGGGCTTGGGGATCCTTCTTGGCTGCGAGGTGGTCTACATGCGGGATTTCCTCCAGGGGGGCGAATACCATCGGATGAATACCATCTTCAAATTCTATATCCAGGCCTGGGTGCTTCTATCGGTGGCGGGGGCCGCGGCCTGGCCTCAGTTGTGGCGACATCTGACAGGGGTGAGATGGCGCAGGTTGTGGCAAGGAGCCTTTATCGCCCTCTTTCTTGCCTCCAGCATCTATACAGTGTTGGGGACCCAGGCTCGAGTTCGAGACCGTTTCCCTGGGGCCAGGCCCCCCCTGGGAACCCTCGATGGTTTGGCTTTCATGACCGTAGGGAGATACACCTGGCCCGATGATAGTAACCCCATAGAACTCCGATACGATTATGAGGCTATCCAGTGGTTCCTGGTGAATGTGGAGGGGACCCCGGTGGTGGCCGAGGCGCCTTTGCCCTACTATCGGGAGGGGGGGCTGAGGGTGGCCAGTTACACCGGCCTGCCCACCTTGGTAGGGGCTCATCAGAACGAGCAGCGATATGGTTGGATGGTGGCTCAGCGGGAAGCCGAGGCTCGTTCCCTCTATGAGAGCACCGATCTTGAGGAGACGAAAGTCCTCATCGAGGAACTCAATATCAGATATATCTATGTCGGGCAGTTGGAGCGGACGGTTTATCCAGCCCAATCCCTGGCCAAGTTCGAGACCCTCCTAGAGGAGGACTACTTGGAGTTGGCCTACGAGAACCAAAAGGTACGAGTGTATAAGGTGCGCGGTTGATGCTTTCTGCCCTTGTGATCCCAGTCTTGATCTGGTGGCTAATGGTGGAGATCTTGGGGCTGGTGACTTTGCCCCTCGCTTTCCGCCTCTTCCGGGCTCTCCCCGATAGGGGTTACGCCCTCTCCAAGCCGTTGGGGATACTCCTTTGCAGTTACCTCCTTTGGATACTGGTCAGTTTCGGCTTTCTCTCAAACAAGCGGAGTGCCATCGTCTTCGTCATCCTGTTAGGGGCAGCGATCTCTTGGTATTTCTATTCCAGTAAGCGGAAAGAGGGGGAGGAGATTCTCGCTTTTCTCTATCGGAATAGAAGGATGGTTTTGGCCAGCGAACTCCTCTTCACCGCCGCCTTCGCCCTTTGGGCCTTGGTGCGGGCCTATAACCCGGAGATCATGGGCACGGAGAAGCCTATGGAGTTCGCTTTCTTGAACGCCATCTTGCGGAGCGAGCGGTTCCCTCCCCACGACCCCTGGCTCTCTGGATACGGCATAAGTTACTACTATCTTGGCTATCTGATGATGGCTTTCCTTACCAGGCTCTCGGGCCTCCCCTCGGAGGTGACTTTCAATCTGGGCATCGCCCTTCTCTTCGCCCTCACCCTGACCGGGGCTTCGAGTCTGGTCTACAATCTGGTCTATCACGAGAAGGAGGAAAGCGCTCTCACCTTCGGGTTCCTAGGAGCCTTGTTGGTGGCCCTTATCGGCAATCTAGAGGGGTTTCTGGAGGTATTGCATACTCGAGGCCTAGGTTCCGCTTCTTTCTGGAAATGGGTCGATATCAGGAACCTGGCTGCCGCGCCCGTTAGCGGCCAGTGGCTCCCTACCGAGCACTGGTGGTGGTGGCGAGCCTCCCGCGTGGTGCACGACGTGATGCTGGGGCTGGATAGGGAGGTGATAGATGAGTTCCCCTTCTTCAGTTTCCTCCTGGGGGATATGCACCCTCACGTTCTCGCCTTGCCCTTCGTCCTCTTGGCTCTCGCTCTGGCTCTGAGCCTCTTCCGCTCTCAGGAGAGGTTAGGTTGGCCAGAGATGGGCCTCTTGGGTCTCTTGGTGGGGGCCTTGGGCTTTCTCAATAGTTGGGATCTCCCCACCTATGGTTTGATCGTGGTGGCCGCATACGCCCTCGGTCGATATATCCAAGGCAAGGCTACCCTCAGCGATATCTTGGAGTTCGCGGGGAAACTCATCATCTTGAGCCTCCTTCTCTATCTCCCGTTCTATCTCGGCTTTCGCTCTCAGGTGGGGGGGATCCTACCCGTGCTCTTTGTGAAGACGCGATGGCATCAATACCTGGTGATGTTCGGCCTCTTCGTTTTCGTCCTTTTCCCTTTTCTCGTAGCCCAGTTCAGGGAACTCGTCATCTCTAAGAAAGTAACCGTTAGGGAAACGCTGACCAGAGGCTTTTCTCTATTTCTAGCCCTCCTCATCTCTCCCTTCTTTCTCCTCCTCTTCACCCTATCCATGGTGCTCATAAACGAGGGGACACGGACTTTCGTCATCCAGAAACTGAAGGAAGCGGCTCCACTCCTTCCCGATATGCCTCCGGCCCTTATGGACCCTTGGCCTATGCTGAGGTTGGCCCTTCTCGGCCCTCTCTTTTCCCAGCCTTGGCTTACGATTTTCCTGGCCATCCTCTTGTGCCTGGCTTCGTTTCCCCTTTGGCGGCATACGTGTCAAGTATCCCTGTGGGAAATGAAGGCCAGGGTAACGGATTCGAGCTCCCTTTTCGTTCTCCTCTTGGTAGTAATGGGGTTTCTGCTCACCTATCTATGCGAATACGTATATATCCGAGACATTTTTGGGACCCGCATGAACACCATCTTCAAGTTGTACTATCAGGCCTGGACGCTCTTGGCCATCGCCTCAGCCTATGGGGTGTATTATCTGTCTACGAGGTTGAGAGGGGTCGCTCACTACCTTTGGAAGACGGGCTTCCTCGTTCTTTTCGCCTTGAGCCTCATCTACCCTCTGGCCGCCACCCACTCCAAAACGGTGGGCGCCTCGCTTACCCTGGATGGGATGGCCTATCTGGCCGCCTCCAGCCCGGATGATTATCAGGCTATTCAGTGGCTGAGGGTCAATGTGGAAGGGAGTGCGGTGATCCTGGAAGCCCCGGGGGGGTCATATACCCTCTTTGGGCGGGTCTCCACTCACACCGGGCTGCCCACCCTTCTAGGGTGGGGCGGACATGAACACCAGTGGCGAGGGACCTATGAGGAGCCGTCCCGGAGGGAACCGGATATCGAAGCCCTTTATACGAGCCTCGATCTGGAGGAGACAGAAAGGCTGTTAGAGGAGTATAATATCGAGTACGTCTATCTGGGACCTCTGGAGATAAGTAAGTACGATCTCGGTCGAGCGATGATAGAGAAATGGGCTACTGTAATGGATTTGGTCTATCAGCGGGGCGGAGTGACCATCTATCGTCGGAGGTAGGTCCTTTGGAGGTCACGGTTGAAAGGGAGCGCTCTTGGCTCACCGTGGAGGTGGGGCTTTACCTCTTCTTCATAGCCTTGGGCACTGCCTTGCGCCTATGGGGGCTGGGCCAGCGACCCCTCTCCCCTGAGGAGGCGGATTTGGCCTACCGGGCCTGGCGCTTCTATCAAGGGCTGGGAGGCGACCCCGCGGGGAGTCCCCTTCTCTTTCACGCCACTGCCCTCTCTTTTTTGCTCTTTGGCCCCAGCGACTATGTGGCTCGGTTGATCCCGGCCCTGGCGGGCAGCGCCCTGGTCGGCCTCCCCTATCTTTTGCGCTCCCGACTAGGTCGGGTAGGGGCTCTCTTGGTTTCCGCGCTCCTGGCTTTCTCCCCCTCTTATATCTTCTTCTCTCGCATCCTAGGAGGGGAGATCATCGTCGCCTTCGGGATGGTGTCCTTCCTCTTTGGGCTCCTCCGCTATGGGGAGAACCGATCTCTGCGGGATCTCTATCTCGCGTTTGCTGGGCTAGCCCTCTCTCTAGTCGCCGATTCTGAGGTATATACGATTCTCATCATTTCTCTCTCTTTTCTCCCTCTCTTGCTCCTTAGTGGCCAGCCTGCTGGCAGAGGGTGGCGAGACGATCTTCTCTCCGGATTAGCCCTTTTAGGGGCTATCGTGGTTTTGGCCTCCACCGGTGGGCTGCTGAACCCCGGGGGGTTGCAGGCGGCCATCGACCTCTTCCCCGCTTGGCTCAGCCGGTGGTCGGGACAAGGGCCTTGGTCGTATTATCTCCTCCTTTTTCTCTCTTACGAGCCCCTCATTCTCGTCCTCGGCCTGCTGGGGGCTGGATTCGTGGGACGCCGTAACCTCTTCTCTGCCTTCTTCGTCTATTGGTTCGGAGTGAGCCTGATCCTTCATACCCTAATGGGAGAGAAGTCGCCCGCGGCCCTCTTGCAGATTACCTTACCTCTCATCTTCCTCTCAGGGATGCTCCTGGAGGAAGTGATAGTCTCCTTAGGAGGGAGGATCTCCTGGGGAAAAGAGGGCCTCTATCTTGCCCTTTCCTTACCGGCTGTGGTCTACCTCTTTTTGCA
>DFBK01000101.1:0-2106 GCA_002366595.1 Anaerolineales bacterium UBA3082
CCCCTTTAGGGCTACAAAGAGATCGCCAGGCTTCACCTGGCGGGAGTCGCTGGCGATGCCGGTGATCTCAATATCCTCTTCGCTGGTTTTTGGCCAGGGAAGAGAAGTCAGGAGTTCCCGTAGCCTCACCCTCTCTTTTCCTCCTGTCCTTGAAGGTGAACCACCTGAGCAGGGGATGACGACATCAGCACCTTGCTCTACTATTCTAGTATAGCACAAAGGGCAATCCACCTAAAGGTGAGACTGCCCCGCTCTATTCAATCGGCTCCAAAATAGTATTACGATACCATCAGGCCACCAATTCCACGAATAGATCGCTAAATTGAGAGAGGAGGACTCCCCCCTCCTCTAAGCCAGTCTCTCGCGAAGCGTCCCCAGTTTACTGGCCACGCTGCCATCTATCACCCGGTCGCCCACCTTCAACACCAAGCCCCCCAGAATGGCCGGATCCACCTCGAACTCCAGTTGCGGCTCGGTGCCCAACCGGGCAGTAAGGTTGCTGGCCAGCATGGCTTTCTCCTCCTCACTGAGAGGAAGGGCGGTCGTCACCTGGGCTTTGGTCTCACCGACGGCCAGTTCCGCTTCATCTATGATCTGGACGCGTCCTGCGCTGATAGCACTGAAGAACTCGTCGACGAGCCGCCGCTGCCTCTCCTCATCCAGGGCTTCACCGATGAGCCTGTTTGCCGCGGCGATGGCGAGGACAGCAACCTGCCCTCGCAGGGCTTCTAGGATGCGCTCCCGTTCCAATTGAGTCTCTTCTCGAGCCCCGATTAACACCCTCTTGGCCTCTTCCTCTGCCTCCGCGAGTATAGCCTTCCGCTCTTCCCGGGCTTCCTCCCTAGCCCGAGCGATGATCCTCTCCCTCTCCTGCCCAGCCTCCTCGACCCGCTTATCGAACTCAGCCTGGGCCCGCTCCCTCTCCTCCCTGGCCCGTTCAGCATCCTCCAGGCCCTGCTGGATGCGCTCCTTGCGTTCGTCAAGCATCTTAAGGATGGGCTTCCAGAGCAGGAAATAGAGGCCAGCAAACAAGATGAGGAAGTTGACGACCTGGGAGAGCAAGAAGCCTGGATTGATGCCTAACCCTTCCAACGCCTCCAAAAGCGAACTCCTTTTCTATCCCTAATTCGCCTCTTTACTTCACGAAATAGAGAGACAGGGCCACTACCAGGGAGTAGATGGCGATGGCCTCGTCGAAGGCGATGGCCATGATCATATTAGTCAGAATGGTGCCCCCGGCCTCGGGGTTGCGCCCGATGGCGTCGATAGCCGTTTTGCCCATCCATCCGATCATGATGGCCGGAATGGTGGTGCCGCCGATGATGGTTACCACTACGGCTACCAACCTGATGACTTCAATGTCCAGTTCTGGCATTACTCTCCTCCTTTAGAAGTTTAGTGCGATTCCTCCGCGCCGTGGCCCATGGTGGCCATCATAAAGAAGATGAGGCTCAACATGGTGAAGATCAAGGCCTGGATGAAACCGACGAACAACTCCAGGCCCATGAAGGGTAATGAACCCACGAAGATGAAAAGGAAAGAGATGACGATGAGCAAAACCTCGCCGGCGAAGATATTGCCGAAGAGTCGGAAGGAGAAAGACAAGATCTTTATCAGTTCGCTTGCCAATTCCAGGAAGCCGACCACCACTTCGACCACGCCAGATATGAGGTCGATCACAAAGGCCAGGAGGAAGTTGATGAGTTCGGACCGGCCACGGGGCCTCTTTCGCCCTCTCAGGTGGATAAAGGGGGTGAGGAGCCTATGGAATCTAAAGAACCTTCCTAGGTAGGGAAGCCCTAGCATCTTGAAGCCAAAGTATTGGGCAGCCACCACGGAGAGGAGGGCCAGGGCGATGGTGGTGCTCAAGTCGGCGTTGGCGGAGCGGAGGAAAGGAATCAACACGCGCTCTCCGCGGTGTTCCACCCATACCCCCACGCTGCCAAAGCCGGGCAATATCCCCATCCAATTCGAGGTGAGGATGAAGAAGAAGAAGGTAGCCACCACGGGGAAGAAGGCCCGTGTCTTCTCCTTAGCCACATTCTCCAGGAAGTCATAGAAGAACTCGATTATCGCCTCCACGCCGTTCTGGAGGCCGGAGGGTAC
>DFBK01000101.1:2154-5632 GCA_002366595.1 Anaerolineales bacterium UBA3082
AGCCAGGTGGCGGGGAGGGTATTGGGCACCTCATGGCCGAGGAGGGGAACCTCAAAGGGGAGAGGGATCTTCTCGGCGGCCAGACTGATCTCCGGCTGTTGCTTGCCCAGAACGCTCTGCACCAGGAAACCGCTCCCGCACAACCCCAGCAAGAGGAACACTAGGCCGATGCACCCCAGCCTGCCCCTCTTCGATTTCGGTATGGGGAGGGAGTTCACGCCCCCTTCTCCTTCCTCAGCCGCTGCTCCACCTTCCGGGTGACCCAGCGATAGATGATAACGGGGCCGGCAAAGATCCCCACCGCGGTGAGGACCACTGTGATCCAAGGGAAAGAGTCAGGTCTAAGATGGTGGTCCAACCACCATCCCACGCCCACGCCCAAAAGGACCGGGAGGGCGATACCAAGCGCTGCCTGGATCGACAACCCTAAAATCCAAAGGTGCTTGGTGACCTCCTTGATCTGCTTGACCTGCTTGAGTTGTTTGAGCTCCTTGAGCTGCTCTATGATGTTCAGCCTATCCGTTTCTTTGCCCACTCTACGACTCTCTTCCCCAAAGAGCACGCCTTCTCCTAACACCGCAGGAGTATACCACAAGGGAATCTCCTCGTCAAGGCATGGGTATCACTGTGGAGACAACATGGCTACCGTTACCACCGAACGGGTAGCCAGGTCTATGAAGGGCTGGGGGTAGAACCCCATGACTAGCGTCATGGCCATAGTGATAGCCACAGCCACCACCAGAGAGCGTGGTATCTGGAGGCTGGTCTCATCCTTGGCCGGAAGGAAGAACATCAGGCGCACCACATTGAAATAGTAGTAGAGGGAGATGACGCTGTTTAGCACCCCAGCCACGGCCAGGAAGTAGAATACCTTCTGGCCCATTTGGATCACTGCCCCGAAGACGAATAATTTACCCAAGAACCCTGCCGTGGGGGGCATCCCGGCCAGGGACATGAAGAAGACCACCAAGGCCGCGGCGAGAAGTGGCGCCCGGCGGAGGAGCCCGGCGTAGTCGGCGATCTCGTCTGAGCCGGTGGCATAGGAGAAGGCCACCACAGCCACGAAGGCCCCCAGGTTGGTGAAAAGATAGGCCAGGATGAAGAGGAGCACCCCCATTATTCCCACCGTCCCCGGCCCCGCAGCCACGACGCCCAAGAGTATGTAGCCCACTTGAGCGATGGAGGAGTAGGCCAGCATCCTCTTGATATTCGTCTGTTGGATAGCCACCAAGTTACCGAAGGTCATGCTCACTAGCGATATGCCGGAGAGGAGGGCTATCCAATCGATCTGATAGGCAGGAAGAGCAGTCAACAAGACGCGGATGAGGACGGCGAATCCGGCAGCCTTAGGGCCTACGGAGAGAAAGGCGGCTATAGGGGTGGGGGCCCCTTCATAGGCGTCGGGCGCCCATTGGTGGAAGGGGACCAGGGCTATCTTGAAGCCGAAGCCCGCCAGGATGAAGAGCACGGCTGGGAGGATCAACCAGCGGGTGGAGGCCACCGGGGAGGAAGGGGAGAGGAAGTTGTCGGCGATCACCGTCAATTGGGTGGAGCCGGTGATGCCGTAGATCAGAGACATCCCGTAGAGCATCACCGCTGAGGTGACGGCGCCATAGAGGAAATATTTGATCCCCGCTTCGCTAGACTTAGGATCCCCCCTCAGATACCCCACCAGGACATAGCAGGTGAGGCTCACGAATTCGAAAGAGAGGTAGATCATGACCAGGTCGCTCGCTCCGACCAAAAGGGTTATCGCCAGGGTGGCCAGGAGGAGCAGGCCGTAGAACTCGCCCCTATAAGGGGTCTTTTCTTTCATGAAAGCGATGGAGGAGAGGATCACTAGCCCGGTGGTGAGGCAAGCGATGATCTTGAAATATAAGGCGAAGGAGTCCACGACGAGCATCCCTGAGAAGAGCGACCCCTGGGTGCCAAAGAGGTGAGCGGTGAGCATGATGGCCAGGATCAAACCCCCTATAGCCACGTAGGCCAAGGCGTCTTTGAGCCTCTTGAAAGCCAGATCCAGTCCCAAGACTAGGAGGGCGAAGATGGTTAGCGTGATCTCCGGCGATAGAAGAGGCAAGTTTTCAAACCCAGGCAAGAGAAAAACCTCCTATAATCCGCTCAGCAACTTCACCACCGCCCCGTTGATGAGGTTTAGGATCGGGGTGGGATAGAGGCCAAAGAGGACCATGAAGAAGAGAAGCGGAGCCACGGTTATCACCTCCCAGCGGTGCATATCCGGGAGGTTGGCCCACTTCTCGTTCAGGGGCCCAAAGAAGATGAGTTGGACCACCTTCCAAAGGAACATAGCCGCGGTAATCACCAAGCCACTGACGGCGATGGCGGCGATGGGGGTGATGATACTCAAGGCCCCCCGGAAGACGAGGAACTCGCTGATGAAGCCCGCCAGGCCGGGCAAACCGAGGGAGGCTAAACAGGTGACGGTCGTGATGCCATAGTAGGTCCGCATGATCACCCCCAGCCCCCCGAAGCTTTTGAGGTCTCGGATATGAGCCCGCTCATAGATGACCCCTACCAGGAAGAAGAGTCCCCCGGTGATGATGCCGTGGTTGAACATCTGGAGCACCGCCCCGTTAAGGGCCATCGCTTGGCTATCGAAGACCTTCTCTGAGGTGCCGATGGCGGAGGCCGCAGCGGTCAACCCCAGCATTACATACCCCATATGGTTCACCGAGGAATAGGCGACGAGCTTCTTTAAGTCCCACTGGGCCATGGCGACCAGGGCTCCGTAAACTATGCTCAGGAGGGCCAGGATGGCGATGATGGGAGCGTAGTGATGGAAGGCTTGGGGAAAGATGGGGAGGAGGACGCGGATGAAGCCGTAGGCTCCTAATTTCAGGAGGACACCGGCCAGCATCACGCTCCCTGCGGTGGGAGCCTCCACGTGGGCATCAGGGAGCCAGGTATGGAAGGGCCAGAGGGGCAACTTGATGGCGAAGGCGGCGAAGATGCCCCAGAAAGCTAGGCTCTGGAGGGTGAAATTATCGGCGAAGGGTCGGAGTCGGGCCATCTCTAGGATATCGAAGGTCCCCTCAGCGAAGTACATGCCCAAGAAGGCCAGAAGCATCAGCACACTACCAGCCAAAGTGTAGAGGAAGAACTTGATGGCCGCATACTGGCGGCGGGGCCCGCCCCACACGCCGATGAGGAAATACATGGGCACCAACCCTACCTCCCAGAAGACATAGAAGAGGAAGAAATCTAAGGAGACGAAGACCCCCATCATCCCCATCTCCAGGAGAAAGAAGAAGGCGAAGTATTCCTTCACCCGCTCTTTTATGGTATGAGAGGAGTAGAAGAGGGAGAGGGTGGTCAAAAGGGAGTTTAAGAAGACCAGAGGCAGGCTTATCCCATCCACCCCCACTCGGTAGCGGACGTTGATAGTGGGGATCCAGGTATACTCCTCCAGGAATTGCATCGTCCCTGCTCCGTAATCATAGTTGAGCCAGAGGATAGC
>DFBK01000001.1 GCA_002366595.1 Anaerolineales bacterium UBA3082
CTTCAACCGGCCCTTTAACTCTTCGACTTTCCTTTTATTTTGGCGATATAGGTCTCCCTTCTCCTCGCCTTGCAAACGGTACTTCTCTCGAATACGAGTTATCTCTATCTCCGTTAGATCTTGCTCGCAAAGAGGGCATTTGGCCTCTGCCTCCTTTCCTGAGCCAACGATCTCAGGATCCTGTACGGATAGGAGATCCAATTTCTCTTTGAGGCGTTGCATATCGGAGATCAACCCCTGATTAGTCGCCTGGAGGCTAACGATCTCCTGGGATGTAGCCCGCTCCTGGGCTCGCTTCCCCTCCAGTTCCTCTTCTAAGTGGGCAAGCCTATCCAGTTGGCGACGAAGGGAGGCTAGTTCCTCCTCCAGGCTAGGTCGTCTTTCGATTTGAACCCTCAGTTGGGCTACTCTCTCCAAGGAGAGCCCCCGTTCCAAGGTTAGAGCACCTCTAGCCTCGTTGATTCTTCTCTCTAGTTGGCCCCTCTCCTCGTTGAGTTTCGCTAGTCTTGTCAGTTTACGGTTGAACGTTTCGTTGGCCTCCCGAGCGGCCATCAAGGAAGCGAGCCCTTCCTCTATTTTCCTCTCTTGGGCCAGGATCTCCTGGTAACCTCTTAGGCGGTTATCAGCGAGATCGATCTCTCGTTCTATGCGGGTTAGTTCGTCCTCCCCCTCTTTTATCCTTTGGAGGATCTCCTCCACCTGGGCAATCTTGAGATCCAGTTCTCTTTTGCTCTCCCGCTTCCTTTGAAGTTCTCCTTGCTCCTGGCGGAGTTGGCGAGCCAATTGGGCAGCGATCTTTCGAGCCTCGGTTACGCCCCTCTCGTATTCGGGCCTCCGCATCAGTTCTCGCTCTATACCCTCTATGGTGGCTCTCACCTCTCTCAATTGAAACTCTTTCCCCTTGACCCTCTCCTTGGCTCGCTCTTCCAGGCTCTCGTATAAGGAGAGACCCAGGATATCGCCCAATATCCGCTTCCGCTCCGCTGGCGGCTTGGTAGTGAACTCATCGGCCCTCCCTTGCAGGAGGAAAGCGGAGTTTATGAAGGTCTCGTAATCCATGCGCAGGAGATCTATGATCTTGTTTTGAGTTTGGCGGATGGTATCCCCGGTGAGGGGCCGAAAGCGGCCGTTATCCTTTAATTGAAACTCCAAGGAACTCCTACCCCGTCCCCTCTTGTCTCGCTTGCGGATGACTCGGTACCGGTTATCGGCTAGGAGGAACTCCAACTCCACTTCCATCTCTGTTTTGCCCTGGTGGATGAGTTCATCAGGGCTTCGGGCCCGGGCCTTGCCCCACAAGGCCCAAGTCATGGCGTCGAGGATGGCGGATTTGCCATGGCCATTGTCGCCCACCAGGCAGGCCAAGTGAATATCGGATAGGTCCAAGGGTGGGACATCCTCGCTGTAGCACATAAAGTTTCTCATCCTGAGTTTGAGAGGGATCATAATAGCCACCTACCTTTCTGGACTCATCA
This sequence comes from Anaerolineales bacterium UBA3082, assembly GCA_002366595.1. Classification (GTDB taxonomy): domain Bacteria; phylum Chloroflexota; class Anaerolineae; order UBA7937; family UBA7937; genus UBA7937. The sequence continues at coordinate 1,476 of DFBK01000001.1, forward strand.
TACCAGAGGAGCGGGGGCGCTTCAAGGAGCGGATGTTGCGTAGAACTATTGGGGGCGGGGGCTTCTCCTCAGGGGAGAAGGGCGCTGGATTTGACGACCCATCCGGGAGGTCAGGGGCATAGCCGCAGGTTGTGCTGCTGTTGGCCGGCACGGTCAGCGAGCCAAGGCAGGCGTGATTTGACCCAGCGAAGGCTAGTGAAAGGAGAGGGGGCGACTCTTTCGAGCCGCCCCCTTATGCGTGCGATGTGCGACGATGTTAGCCCAGCGGGCACTCCGGAAGCGAGCCAGTGGGTGGGCAGTACGTCTCCCCGGTCGTGGTGAAGTAGTTGTCCAGCGCGTCCTTAAGATCTTTGCCTCCATCTGCGTTTCGATTGGGCTTGCTACCCACTGAGTGTATCCCTAAGTAGGTTTCAACATCACCTAACAGACCACTGATGTCAGGCGGCCACCCCAGCATGTCGTGGAAGTAGCACTGGTTCAGCTTCGCCGCAATGTACTTGAAAGCGATCTGGATCGTGATGTCGCCGTGCGCTGGCAGTTGCAGCACCTCCAGATAGTTGAGGCCGCCAGGGAACTCGGCCGGATCAACATACGGGAAGGGTGTGCCCGTTGTGAAGCCACACGTGCTCGCTATCGGATCACAAGGCTCATCCCACTTCTGCACGCCTTCTCCGCCCTTCCAGAAGCCGGGCGAGAGGGCACAACCGGCAACCTCGCAGGTGGCATCATCGGTGTCGGTGACCGTGGCGCCCAAGACGCCGAAGAGAGACTCCGTGCCCGCCGCCGTCACCGTGTCGGTGCTTGGCGACGATGAGGGGCTGTAGGAGCCGCTGAAGGGAGCGCTGGCGAGCGGTGCCAGGTCGATGGGACCGAGCACGACCACGTCATCGCCGGGAACTCCCGGTGTCCCCTGGTCATCGGTCACGGTCACGTTCACCAGGAGGACGTCGCCAGTGTTGGTCACCGTACCCCAGAATGGGATTGGTTGACCGGCAGAAGCATCTGAGCAGACCTTGGTCACTAGGATCGAAGGAGCGGTGTTGACTACGCAGGTGTCATTGGCATAGTCAT
>DFBK01000025.1:0-32946 GCA_002366595.1 Anaerolineales bacterium UBA3082
GTCCTCCTCCGGATTGTCCGGGAATACGGCGTTAGCATACCAGCCAAAGACCGCCAAAAGTTCCTTGCCGATCTGCCCTATAACCAGTTGCTTGAACTGATCCTGCTCAGCGTCCTCTAAGGCGATGATCACTTCAAGCGCCTCTTGCGCTTTTCCTTCCAAACTATGCATTTGATGCCTCCCATGGAACAGATTGGAATCAGGGACAGTCCGGACATAAGGAACTGATCCGTGGTCAAAAGGGAATCTAACCAGGGGAACGCTGCATACTCTGAAAAGTCTGCAGCGTAAGAGGAAGATTCAGGGTATACGCAGGATCCAACGTAAACTATACCACGAATTAAAGAGCAAGTCAAATGGAGGGGGAAGAGAGGGTTGAAAAACACCTCCTCGTTTAGCATAGTGGGAGAGAAATTGCGTCCACAGTATCTCTTCCCGCTTTCTGTCCCTACAATCATTCAAATTCTAGCCGTTTGTGGGATAAATTATCGACGGCCAAAGAAATTATCCCACTTTTTCAACACTCTCGGGGGAAAGTTCTAAGGACAAGCAAGGCACACGGTATCCACCCCCAGAATGGTGAGAATATCTGTCTGATAAGCAGATAACCCAGTTGGGGAGGCGAGTCTATGTGCCTTGCTTGTCCTCGACTAAGAGTTACCGACCTTGACACAAAGGGCTAAATTGGGTATAATAGTTATACCCCCCCCATAAGGGGGGGGAGGAGGGGGAGATGGAGGAGGGGAAGCGGAAGAAGGTGCTAGCCCGCTTGAAGAGCATCGAAGGGCATGTGAGGGGGGTGCAGCGTATGGTGGAGGAGGGCGCTTACTGCATCGATATCCTCAAACAGAGCATGGCTGTGCAGGCGGCGATCGATAAGGTAAACTCGATCATCTTGGAGAACCACCTCCACACCTGCGTAACCACCGCCATCCGTGGAGAGGATCCAGGGGAGAGGGAAAGGGTCATTACCGAACTGCTAGATCTCTTTGAGACGCAAAGAAAATTATAGGGGGTAAGATGGCGAGCAAGACTCTTAAGGTTCCGAATATCTCTTGTGAGCATTGTATAAGGACGATTAAGCGCGAGGTCGGAGCCCTCCCCGGAGTCTCCGGGGTGGAAGGAGATGTGGAGACCCAGGAGGTGACCGTGGTCTATGATGGGGAGAGGACCCTGGGAAAGGCGATTGAGACTCTCAAGGAGATAGGCTATCCGACAGCGGAGTAAATCTGTGAAGAGATCCGGGGGAGGTATGATCTTTGGGGGTGAGTTGTATGGCTAAGAAAGAGGTCACTTTGCCCATTACGGGCATGAGCTGTGCCAATTGTGCATTAACCATCGAGCGGAACCTCAACAAACTGGAGGGCGTGGAGGCTCAAGTAAACTTCGCCAATGAGCGAGCCAAGGTGATCTTCGATCCGGAGGTGGTCAAGGGTGGCGATCTTCTCGCTTTGGTGGAGGAGTTGGGCTACGGCGTGGCTACAGCACACGTGAAGTTGCCCATCAAAGGGATGACCTGCGCCAACTGTGCTCAGACCATCGAGCGAGCGCTCAATAGGTTGGGGGGGGTGGTCAAGGCCAAGGTGAATTTCGCTAGCGAGCGAACCACTGTGGAATACGTGCCTGCGCTGGTCTCCTTGGAGGAGATCAAGAAGGCGGTGGTTGACATAGGTTATGAGGTGATCGAGGTGGCCGGGGAGCCAGAAGATGTCGAGGCCCGGGCTCGTGAGGCGGAGATCGCCAGGCAGCGTCGACTGCTCATGGTGGGCCTGAGTTTCACCATCCCGACTTTTCTCCTCGCGATGACGGTCGATCTGGGGCTTTTGCCAGAGTTCGAGTGGCGCAAATACATCCTCTTAGCGCTCACTACACCGGTCCAGTTCTACGTGGGACGGCAGTTCTATATCGGCGCTTGGAAGGCGCTGAAGCATCTCAGCGCAGGGATGGATACCCTCATCGCCATGGGCTCCTCTGCGGCCTATTTCTATAGCCTGGCGGCTACTTTCCTCATCCAGGGACATCTCTATTACGAGACGGCAGTGATGATCGTCACCCTCATCGTGCTAGGAAGGTATCTGGAGGCCAAGGCTAAGGGGCGCACCTCGGAGGCGATCAAGAAGTTGATGGGGCTGCGAGCCAAAACGGCGCGGGTCATACGCCCTGGCCTACCACGTGCCAGGACAGGCCAGGACCAAGAGGTCGATATCCCGGTAGAGGATGTCAGGGTAGGGGATATAGTGATTGTGCGGCCCGGAGAGAAGATCCCGGTGGATGGGGTGGTGATCGAGGGCCGCTCGGCGGTGGATGAGTCGATGATCACCGGGGAGAGCATGCCCGTGAGCAAGGAGCCAGGGAATGAGGTGATCGGGGCCACTATCAACAAGACAGGCGGCTTCAAATTCGAGGCTACCAAGGTAGGTAAGGATACAGTCCTGGCCCAGATCATACGGCTGGTGGAGGAGGCCCAAGGGAGCAAGGCCCCGGTGCAAAGGCTAGCGGATCGAGTCTCGGGGATCTTCGTGCCGGTGGTCATCTCTATAGCGGTGGTCACTTTCCTGGCCTGGTACTTCTGGGGTGGAGTGGGCTTCGCCAATTCTTTGATCAACATGGTGGCTGTCTTGGTGATCGCTTGCCCCTGTGCTTTGGGCCTGGCTACCCCCACCGCCATCATGGTGGGGACGGGCAAAGGTGCGGAGCAGGGCATCCTCATCAAGAACGCCGAGAGCCTGGAGAGGGCCGGGAACCTTGAGGCTATTATCTTAGATAAGACGGGCACTATCACCCGCGGCGAGCCTCGGGTGACGGATGTGATAGCCAACGGCGACCTGAGCAGCGGGGAGGTGCTCCGCTTGGCCGCCAGCACCGAGAGGGGCTCGGAGCACCCCTTGGGTGAAGCGGTGGTGCAGGCCGCTCTAGGAGAGGGCTTGACCTTGGAGGAGGTGGAGGGTTTCGAGGCTATCGCCGGGCAGGGCGTACGAGCGAGGCTAGATGGGCGCTCGATCCTTCTGGGCAACGTTCGGCTGATGGGTCAGAACGGCGTAGAGATGGCGGAACTAGAAGGGGAGATTGCGCGGCTTCAGGGGGAGGGGAAGACAACCATGGTACTAGCCTTGGATGGCCGAGCCCAGGGGCTCATCGCCGTGGCCGATACGGTGAAGGAGGGCTCAAAAGAGGCGATCAGCGATCTTAAGGCCATGGGCTTGACGGTCTACATGATCACCGGCGATAACGAGCGGACGGCTCGAGCCATAGCCGAGCAGGTGGGGATCGAGAAGGTGATGGCCGAAGTGCTCCCAGAGCAGAAGGTGGCTAAAGTCAAGGAGTTGCAGGAGGAAGGGTTGCTTGTGGCCATGGTGGGTGACGGGATAAACGACGCCCCCGCTTTGGCCCAGGCGGACATCGGTATCGCCATCGGCACGGGAACCGATGTGGCTATGGAGGCCGGGGAGATCGTCCTTATCCGCGGCGACTTGCGGAATGTCCCTCGGGCTATCCGCCTCAGCAAGAAAACTATGAGCACCATCCAGGGTAACCTCTTCTGGGCCTTCGCCTACAACGCGGCAGGGATCCCCATCGCCGCCCTAGGCTTGCTTAACCCCATAATCGCTGCTGGAGCGATGTCTTTCAGTTCTATCTTTGTGGTGACCAACTCCTTGAGGTTACGGGGGGTGAGGTTGGCAGCGTAGACGCAGGAAGGAGGGAGCCCATTTGGGCTCCTCTTTAATAGGTTGACAAGAGGGGTATATTGGCCTAAAGTTTGAGCGCAGTCTGGAGGAGGCGAACCATCCCTGGCAATAGAAGATTACGAGGCCCTGGTTACCCTTGGGCAACGGGCCGGTTTGAAGTTCAAGCCCCAAGGACGGGACTCCCGAGTGGCTCTCTGAGGGGGGGCAGACGGTTGGCTTAGTTTGCTCATGAGTCTTGATGCTATTTCCTTAGTGGTGGCGTTCATCACTTTCGAGTACGTTCTGGAGGAGTGAGGTTGTCCCGCCGGGTAACGCTCTACACCAAGAAAGGGTGTCACCTCTGTGAAGAGGCGAAGGAACTGCTACTGGGCCTCCAGAGAGAGTACGACTTGGCTATCGCCGAGGTGGATATCGAAAGCGACAAGGGACTAGAAGAGATATACGGCTCGCTCATCCCGGTAGTGGCTCTTGAGGGCGGCAGGACATTTCACTCCGAGATCACTGAGAGCCAACTTCTTCAGGCCTTGGGGGAGCCGGCGGGTAAAGCCGTGTCCGGCGGGATGACGGCGACTCGGATGAGGGGGCGAGATATCGTTCTTCTCCTCAACCGACTCATCCAGGGGATAGCCAAACATTGGTTGCTTCTGCTCAACTCTGCAGTGGGGCTCTACGTTGGCCTTTCAATACTGGCTCCCCTCCTCATGGCTCACGGGCGGACAGGGTTATCAAACGTCATCTACTTCGCTTATCGGTTCGTCTGCCACCAGATGCCTTCACGCTCCTTCTTCATCGCTGGCCACCAGATGGCTATGTGTCAGCGAGATGCGGCTATCTACGCCTCTATTTTCTTGGCGGGGGTGGCCTATTCTCTGGTGCGAGGTCGAGTGAAACCCCTCCCTATCTGGGCTTTTATCCTCCTCATCACCCCCATGGCTGTGGATGGGACACTCCAACTTTTGGGCGTCCTGGAGAGCACCCCCCTTAGACGCCTTATCACCGGGGGCCTTTTTGGATTGGCCTGTGTCCTATTGGCCTTCCCCTACCTGGAAGAGGGGTTCCAGGAGATCAGGGAGGAGGCAATCGAACAGTTCAACAAGGCCTATAAACGAGAAGGCGAGCCGATTTGAGGCTCGCCTCTCAAGCCGCGCGCATCGTTCTTCACCGCTTGGCCGCCAGAAACTCCCTCATCAGCCTCTCTTCTCCTTTCCTGCTCCTCACTTTCCCGCCCAATCGCGCATCCCTCAACGCCTCTAGTATCTGACCATAGATGGGGCCGGGAGGGATCCCCAACCCCTTCAGGTCTTGGCCCTTGAGGAGAGGCTCCACACAAGCGAGTTTCTGGTGATAGAGTTCCAGCCGCTTCTTGAGATCCTTCGTTTTGGCCGTGAGCCAGAGGAGGAAGATGGCCTGGCTGGAGTAGGGATGCAGGAGACGGTAGAGGCCACTCTTAGATAAGCCTTTCTTTGACAGTTGGGGAACCAGGGTGCGGAGTTGAGCCACTTGGCGGAGGGTACGAGCCTCCTTGGCTTTTAACTTGAGACGGGAGATTAGGCTCTCTATCTCTTGCTTCTCGTCAGCTAAGAGAGCCAAGTAGAGGACGGGCTCGTCCTGAGGGGGCGCCCCGCAAGGTTCGGCTCCCTCCGGTCGGCAGGCTAGGGCTCTCCATTCTCTCAAGCCCTGGGGGAGAGCCTCTATCTTCTCCCCTAACTTATCATCGTAGCGCAGGGCGGGATGGATGTGGCTCAACACCTCTAGACTCTGAAGGCGCTCCAGGGCTCTAGTAGGCTGCTCCTCTCGGAAGATAGCCTCTAGTTCTTGATATATCCGCTCCCCAGAGACCCGATGGAGGAGGTCTAAGGCGTCGTGGATCAACTCCTCGGTTCGCTCTTCCACCCTAAAGCCTAGCCTCTGTTCTAGGCGGATAGCCCTCAGGATGCGGGTGGGGTCCTCCACGAAACTAAGGTTGTGGAGGACGCGGATGAGCCCTTCTTCTATATCCTTCTCTCCGCCGTAGAAGTCTAGGAGTTCCCCGTAACTCTCCTCATCTAGGGAGATAGCCAGGGTATTGATGGTGAAGTCGCGGCGGTGGAGGTCCTGCTTGATGGAACTTCGTTCCACGCTAGGGAGAGCGGTAGGGTGCTCGTAGAACTCGGTACGAGCGGTGACGAAATCGAGGGAGGAGAGGGGCACCACAGGTGACTCTTCTCCCTCAAAGATCAGTTTGGCTGTGCCGAAGCGGGAGTGGCCGTGGACTCGGCCTCCCACCTCCTGTGCTAGACGGCGAGCCAGGGCTATGGCGTCTCCTTCCACCACTAGGTCGATATCGAGGGTGGGGGTCCCCAGAAGGAGGTCCCGCACGAAGCCGCCCACCGGGTAGAGGGAGTAGCCCACCTCCTTGGCCACCTTGCTGGCCCTCTTGAGGAAGGCCAAAAGGTTAGGGGGGAGAAGCTCTTCCATCTTCTGGGCGATCTCCTTGGCCCGCGAGGCCCGCCGGGGCTCGCTCCATAACTTTATCAAGTCCGTCCGGGTTACGATGCCCATGATCTCTCCATCTTCTACTACCGGTACCTGGCCTACCCCCTCTTCCATCATCACCTGTTGCAATCGTTCCACGGAGTCGGTGGGGGAGACGCTTATCTTCCCTTTGTGCATATAAGTTTCGACCGGGTCTTGGTGGAGGCCATGGTGCAGGGCCCGGTCTATCTCCCGGCGGGTGAGGACGCCTACCAGTTCTCCTCGGTCCACCACGGGGAACCCCTCGTGGCCGTACCTTCGCATCATCTCCTCCGCCTGGGCCACGGTGGTCTGGGGGGAGAGGGTGTGGGCCCCGAAGGACATGATCTCCCTGACGGCGGTCGTAGGCTTGACATAAGCAGCGAGGAGTTGGAGCAGCCTCTCCCGTACAAGAGCCAAATCTTGGTGGTTGATGAGGGCTGCTGCTGCCTTGGAGTGTCCTCCGCCGTCGAAATGGCGGGCTATCTCCGCCACGTCGAGGGCATCGGTGGTGCTGCGGGCTACCAGTTGGATGCGATCCTCCATGCGCACCAGAAGGAAGAGGGCCTGGGGGTCGTAGAGGTCTCTCAGTTTGTGGGCTAGGGTGGAGATCTCCTCCACATAGGTCTCCGCCTGGGCGGAGGCTATCATCACCGACCGACCCTGGAAGTCGTGGAATTCGGCCCCTTCCAGCAACCTCTGATAGAGGGCTTCTTGGGCTTCGGTGATGGGCTGGTGTAAGAAGTCGCTCACCACTTCCAGGTTGGCTCCCTGCTCTAGGAGCCACGCTGCACACCGGACATCCGCGGGGGTGGTACCAGGGTAGGTGAGGGAGCCGGTGTCCTCGTAGATCCCCAGGAGGAGAAGGGTAGCCTCCACCCGAGAGAGGGGAAGGCGAGCCCCCGTGATCTCCTGCACTAGGAGCGTGGCGGTGGAGCCAACCTCCCCACCGCGGTAGGTCATCCCCTTCTCCAGTTCCCGGTCCAGGGGGTGGTGGTCGATGATGGTGATCTGGGCGTGGGGGCGCAACCCTCGCAAAGGGGGCACCCCTTGGGTATCGACCAGTATCACTTTATCGATCCTGTGTCGTCGAAAATCCTCGGGGCGAACGAAGGGGAGTTCCTCCCCATAGAGGGTGAGGAAGTCCCGCAGGTTCCGGTTCAGCCGGCGAGGGAGAACCGGCACGGCCCGAGGGTATAGTTTGGAGGCCCCCAGCATAGAAGCCAAGCCATCAAAATCGGTATTCTCGTGGGTAGTGATCACTTCCATTTCACCCTCATTCTATCACAAAGCGGCTCTAGCAGCAATGTATAGACAAAACAGCGGAGGGAGCGATAGATACCTATAGAGAGCGGTGTACAGCCCGATGAAGGGGTGCGTTAGAAGTGGGATACGATCTCTTGGGGGGTGATCACCTCGCCATCAGTGCGGGAGTAGGGTTCCGCCTGGGGAAGGACCCGCTGCACCTCGCGCACTATCTGGCCTAGGTTCATCTCCGGGACTATTATCCTTTTGGCTTTCTGTCCTACTCTTAGGAGTTCTTCCCGGGGGAAGGGCCAGATGGTCTTGAGGCGAAGTAGCCCTGCTCTTATCCCCTTTTCCCTCGCTGCTTCGACCGCGGCCAGGGCGCTGCGAGCGGTGAAGCCGTAGGCGACTAGCAAGAGGTCGAGTTCCTCATCCTGACAGTGGTATTCCACGACCTCGATGATCTCATCCTTGTGGTCGGTGATCTTTCTGGCCAGGTGTCTTACGAGGTTCCTTTGCGCCTCTGGGCTCACGGTGCGGCGGAAGCCCCACTGGTCATGGGTGGAGCCGGTGACGAGCAATTTCTCTCCCTCTCCGAAGGCGGGCATGGGGGGCACATCTTCTCCCACGAAGGGGGCCACCCCTTTCCCTTTCTTTCGTTCATAGATTCGTACCTCTTTCTCGACCTTGACCCCCTCTCGCAGGTGGCCCACGGCCTCATCAGCCAGAACGAGGACCGGGACCCGAAACCGCTCCGCCAAGTTGAAAGCCCGGATGGTTTCCGTGTACATCTCGGTGGCTGACCAGGGGGAGAGGGCGATGATCTCGTAGTCGCCGTGGGCTCCCCAGCGGGCTTGCATCATATCCCCTTGGGCCGGCCGCGTGGCCTGGCCGGTGGAAGGGCCAGCCCGCTGAACGTCTACGATGACCAGTGGCGTCTCGGTGATGAGAGCGTAGCCGATGTTCTCCATCATGAGGCTGAGGCCGGGCCCCGAGGTAGCGGTCATAGGCTTGGCTCCAGCCCAGGAAGCACCGATGCAGGCGGCGATGGAGCCCAGTTCGTCCTCCATCTGGATGAAGACCCGATTTATCTCGCTGAAGCGGTGGGCTATCCGTTCCATTATCTCGCTAGAGGGGGTGATGGGGTAGCCAGCGTAGAAGTTGCAGCCAGCGGCTATAGCCCCCTCCGCGCAAGCCTCGTCTCCCAGCCAGAAGCAACGCTCTGGCTTAAGCGGGTTAAGAACGGTTTTCCAGCCTCCCATAATGATAAATTATACCAGCCTCCCAAGGTGGCGACAACTTGTGCTATAATCCTCCTTATGAACACGAGAGTTTTTGGATTCCTCTGGCGAGCGGTTCTCTTGGCGGGTTTTGTCGCTTTCGTGGTGGCCGGGCTCCAAGGCCCCCTGCGACTGGCCTTGCTCCTCCATAAAGGGGCCTACTTTGAGGCTCACAAAGAGTACACCAGAGCCATAGCCGCCTATGAGCAGGCTTTGGAACTCCGCTCGCAGGTCACCCCCCATCTTCGGATAGGAGAGATCTACCTAGCCCAGGGGAGGTATGAGTTGGTGGCTCAGGAGTTTGAAGAAGCCCATTGGCTGGACCCCTCAAGTGACGAAGCCCTCTTGGGGATGGGCTCGGCGGCCCTTGCCTTGGGAGAGGAGGGAAAGGCGATACGGTATTGGAACAGGGCTCTGGCGGTGAATCCGACTAACGCCGAGGCCCATTATCGCCTGGGGAGGGCTTACCTCGGTCGCTCCCAGTGGAGTGCAGCGCAGGAGGAGTTGGAGAAGGCGACCCGATATGGGGAAGGGGAAGCGCGCTTTTATTTGGGGTTGCTCCTGGCGAGGGAGGATCGAGAGTTGGCGATCCTGCACTTAGAAGAGGTGGTTGAGAAGGAGTCCGCCTTGGCCGAAGGGGCGGCTGAGGTGATCTCCATCCTGGAGGGGTTAACGGGAGCCGAAGATGAGGCCTCTGTGGCCGCTAGATTGGGACATATGTACCTTGGCCGTGAGTTGCCCACCCTCGCCCAGGAGCAATTAACCAAGGCAGTCTCACTGGATCCAGAGCAGCATTTGGCACGGAGTTACCTAGGATATGTTCTGTGGTCGTTGGGGGAATATGAGGAGGCGAGGGAGGTGTTGAGGGAAGCGTTGCGCCTCCAGCCGGAATCGGCCCTGAATCATCTCTTCCGAGGGATGCTTAACCGCTCCCAGGGTTGGCTAGTTGCTGCGCTGGCGGATTTCCAAAAGGGGTTGGAACTCGATCCCGATAACGCTGCCATCTGCGCGGAGATGGCGAGCACTTACTTGGAGAAGCGAGACTATCTGGCGGCTCGGGAGTGGTATCGGGCTGCGGCGGAGCGGGCCCCGAGAGAGGTCGAATTTCATCTCCTCCGGGCGGAGTTCCATCTGGAGCATCTCCTCTGGCTGGAGGATGGCTTAGCCGCGGCTCAGACGGCGGTGGCCTTGGATCCCCAGAATGCGGTGGCCTGGGACCTTCTGGGCTGGGGCCAATATCTCCTGCGGAGGCCGGAGGCGATAGCCTCCTTGGAGAAGGCTGTGGCTTTGGACCCGGAATTGGCTAGCGCCCACTATCATCTGGGCCTGGCCTACGCCCAAGAAGGGCTAAACGACAAGGCCCGCCGGGCTTATGAGCGGGCCATCGACCTAGATACCGAGGGCTTCTATCGGGAGCGGGCCCAAGAGGCCCTCAAGGAGTTGTAAATAGGGCCTATTCTATTTGGATAGTTCCCAGGTTCACCCTCTCCCCTATCTTCTCTCCTTGGGCCTCGATAACCGGCAGTCGCTCCATGGTCTCCAGTAGATAGATCCCCACCCATAGATCGTATTCCCCGGGAGGCAACTCTCCGGTAGTCAAGCAGTGTTCATCGATTACCACCTCGCCTTCATCCCAGATGGAGGTGGGGTAGTCGCCATCTTGCGGCTGGCTGTCTGCTTGGGCCACGATCTCTTCCCCATCCAGAAGATGGACGAAAACCGTGTAACCCTCTCCCATCTCCCGCCTAGCCTGCCAGTAGAAGGTTAAGATGATCTCTCCTTCACGGCGCTCTAGGTCGTAGCCTAGGAGGGTGACCCGATCTCCCAAGTTGATCCCCAAGGGGTGCTCCATCTCCCCAGGGGAGGTTAGGATGGCCCTCTTGATGCCTACCATCCCTATGGTGAGACTCTCTCCGAGGGGTTCCCCTGAATCCGACTCATAGATCCCTGCTAGCAACTGGTAAGTGCCCAAGGGTGCGGTGGAGGGGATGGTGAGGGTGTGCTCATCGCGGATGATCTCTCCCTCCTTCCAAAGAGAGGTGGGGTAATAGACCCCGCCTGGCTGGTGGTCGCTCTGGGCTATCGCCTGTCCCTCTTTGTTCACCAGATGGACGTAAGTGGAGTAGATATCTTCCAGAGCCCTTCCAGGGCGCCAGTAGAGGGTTACTCGTAGTTCCTCTTCCGATCGAGGGCTATGGGGTTCCTGATCGTAACCTACCAGTTCCAAGGCCTCTCCCAGTAGGAGGTGGCGTGGGTAGTCTGGTTCCCCGGTCACCGCCGGGGAGAGGATTTCCACCAAGGAGTTCACCCTTCGTAACTGGTACTTGATCTCCAAGCCGGGCATCTCTTTGATGAGATAGAGTGGCCGCCCCAACCCGAAGACGCTATCCAATAGGCGGCCGATGTTGGCGTACCCCTCTTCGGGGACGATGAGGGGGAAGAGCCCCCAGAGGTCGGGGCGCACCCCTTCGACTTGTTGGAGATACCAGAGGGGCATCATCTCGTTCCGGTCGTTGGTAGCGAGGATGGCCCCTTGGGGGATCGGTTCGGCAAGCAGGGCCTCCCAGAATTGGCGGGCTTGAAGATCATCGCTCCTGTCCACCCCCTGGTAATTCCTCATCAGGAGCGCCAGGGGCAGAGAGGCGAGGAGAAGGAGCGCAACTCCGTCAGGAAGATGGAGCCGTTTCTGTCTGAGTACCCACCGCGCTCCTTCTGCCAGAGTACCAGCCCCCAGGGCGATCCAGAGGGCGAAGATAAGGTAGGTGGGGATGAAGAAGACCTTGATATCGCCTCGGAAGTGGAGGAGGCAGAAGGCGAAGATGCCCACATAAGAGAGGAAGAGAAGGAGGAAGGTTTTGGGCGCCTTGAGGAGGCGGAAGAGGCCAAGTAGCCCCAAGAGGATGCCGGGAAGGAGAAACTGTCTCTCCAGGAAGCGAACTCCTCCTCCTAGAAGTTCCGGCCAGGTGCCATAGAGTCCCAGTCGGCTCCCATATGCTTGTCCCAGGACATGTTTCAAGAACCCCCGCAGAGAGTTTTCGTAGAGTATGAGTTCCCGCCCTGGGGCTAGGCGGAGATGGATATAGGGCGTGGCTGGGGCTCGGAGGGGGAGGTAGAGGTATAGGAGTTGGGGGAGAAGAAAAAGGGGGAGGAGCGAGAGCGCCCATCTCGGTTGGCGCAAGGGCCGGGAGTCGGTGAGCCAGATGAAGACGAGGTAGGCCGGGGCCAGAAGGGCCATAGTCCGGTGGTGAGTTAGACTCAAGCCGTAAGCGAAGGCGAAGAGGTAGAGGGAGCGCTTGTCCTCTTTTTCAGCCCATAGAAGGAGGAGCAAAAGGGTGAGGGCCACGAAAAAGGTGTTGAAGGTATAAACCTCAGCGATGATCGCCTGGGACCAGAAAGTGCGGGAGGCGGCGAAAGCGAGAGCGGCCAAGGCGGCCACTCCCTGGCGAAGGTAGAGGGGCTCCAGTTTGGCTCGGGCCAGGAGTAAGAGTCCCACTAGGTAGAGAAGCCCCACCGTGATACCGCCCCAGAGGGCGGAGAGGAGGTTCATACGGAAAGCCACATCGCCCCAAGGGAGGAGATGGGACCAGAACCAGCCCAAAAGGAGGTAGAGGGGATAGCCGGTAGGGTGGGAGATGCCCAGAACATAGGGAACGAACTGGAACTCCCCTCCATCGGCGAACAAGAGCGTGGGGGCCAAGGTGGAGAGATAGAGGAAGAAGGCGACAGAGCCGAGGCCTGTGCTTAAAGCAAGATCTACCTTCTTGGGCATCTCATCTCTTGACCAGCGAAACGAAGTCAACGGCTAGAGCCAAGGTTCGTTCGTCGGGGTTCTTTCCCACCTGGAGGTAGGAGTTCCCTTCGCCCGTGGCCTCGAGAGCCGTCCCCGGGGCGGCTCCCTTCACCCCGATGATGGTGTGAGAGAGGTTCTCTCTCCCCCGTAGATCGATCTCACCCCCCAAGGAGGCGAGGGCTTCCACTGCTTCCTCGGCGAGGTTCCCAGTTGCGCCTTCCTTGAGGGCTGCAGCAACGATGTAACCCTCTGGGATGGTAGCGATGAAGTCGGCCAGGGCCTGTGATTCGTTGTCCCCGGTATCAAACGCGGCTTTATCTATCACCACCCCGCTCTGGGGGTCGATGACCGCCAGGTTGTAGCCCCGGCGGTGGAGGGAGGCATCCATCCCTCCTACGGTGATGTAGGCGAACTCGAGGCTGCTGTTAACATCTATCTCCACCGGCGAGATCATCCCTGTCTCTCCCACAGCGAAGTTGCCAGGGAAGACATCCTGAGGGGAGGCGAGGTAGGCGAAATCCAGGGCCACTTGGTTGAGTCCGGGATGGAGGAAACTCGCCGGCACCTGAAGTATGAGATCGGTCCAGCCGGGGTTCACCTCCTGCGAAGGGAGAGAATGACCGTTGACCCGTACGGTAACCCTCTGCTGGGGCGAATCGGGGTAGGAGAAAGCCTTGGCCCGGATACGCATGGTATAGTCTCCACTTTCGCGGAGGGGCACGAAGAAACGGGCTCCCTTTTGGGTGGCCCAGTTGGCGGTGGAGCCGTCCAAGACCTCATTCCAACTCCAACTTTCCCCCTGATATATCCTTGCCTCTGGGGTCCCGAAGTCGATGGCCAGTTCCGGGGGAGGAGGAGGTTGCTCGACCTTATAGACGGTGAAACCATCCTGGTCTAAGATCTTTCTCACCGGGAAGACGCGTTGGACGTATTCCTCCAATTGGGGTCTGATATCGATATATGGCGGGCGGCCAGGGATACCGGGGTGGAAGATTATATATCGTATGTCGAAGAGATAGAGTAAGTCTGGAGCCAACGCCCGATCGCGCTCCAGTTGCTCTGGCGTTACCTCTCCATAGAGTTCCAGGTCGGCGATGGAGGCGAAGATCGGTATGCGCCGGAAGTAATCGAACTTGAAAGGCGGGTTACGAGAGATGTTTCCTCCTAACATCCGCTTCTTATGTACCGACTGATAGTATTGGATCTGGGTTCTCTCCGCGCCCAGGACGCCGAAACTATTCCGCCAGCCTAGGGGGAATTGCAGGATGGCGAAATCATCCGGCTCGGCCGCCAGAGTATAGTAGAAGTCGGGCACCCGGGCATCGGTGAGGGGTAAAGGGAAGGCCAGATGCTCGAAGGAGAGGAGGATCCATAGGAGGGCCGTCCCTGCCAGGAGCAGGCTCCTTCGCTTCACCCGTCTCAAGACACTGTATGCGGCGAAGCCCACCAGCACCGCCAGAGCCAGCATCAAGACCACGCTGAAGCGGTTGGGGACCCGGTTGGCCTTAATTATGGGGATGTAGTGAAGGATGATAAAGGGTAGGGGCACGTTCACCAAGAGGCCGTCCAGGTCGAAGGTGGAGCGGCCGTTGATATGCAAAAGGGGCCCCAGGCAAAGGAGAGCGAAAGTTAAAGCGCTCACTACCCAGGCCTTGAGTTCGGGCCAATATCTGATCGCGGCCGCTATCCCCAAGATGATGGCTACCCATCCCAGGTAGACGGTGTTCACATCGTTGAAGCGGGCCGTCCCCTCCCGGACCATAGTCAACTCTCTGGTCCAATCGCCTCCGAAGAAGGGGTGAAGAGCCGTAGGGGTGGTAAAGCCGAAGAGGTCCACCAGGAGGCTCTCCGAGTGGCCCCAGCCCTGCAGGGCATAGTCGGCGCTGAGGAGTTCTCTCACTATCGGGTAGCCCAGGGGAAAGTAGGTGACAACTACCACGGCCACCAGTAAGGCTAGCCTTTTCATAAGACCCCGGCTCATCTCCCTTCTAGCGAAGAGAAGGTAGATCACCGTCAAAAAGAAGAGGAAGACACCGAAGGTCATCTCTGAGAGCAAGGCCAGGGTGGCAAATAGTCCGGCCAGGAGCGCGTTTCGCAGACCCTGCTCTCGCACCGTCTTCACCATGAAGAGGGTATAGAAGGGTATCCACTGGATGGTTACCATGTCGTAGTGGCCCAGAGCGGCGTAGACGAAACGGTAAGAGCCGAAGGCATAGAGCGCTCCGGCCAAGAAGGCGGCGCAGTGATGGGCCAAGGCTTTGACCTCTTTTGGCCCCGGCCGATGCCTGAGGAGATAGAGGGCGAGGAGATAGGTCCCGTACCCTGAAAAGACCAAGGCGAAGATCAGGGTCAGATTGCTGATGGTGGCCAGGTTCAGAAATGGCTGGAGGGGCAAGGATACAAGAGCGTTGAAGAGGTTATAGGTATATAGGGCCAGGCTGATGCCCAGGGGGTAGAAGAGGTAGTCGGTGAAGAGGGGGTTGGTGTGGAGATCCAGAAGGGAGTACTTGAACCACCAGATGTTCCAGAGGAAGGTGTACTCATCAAAGGCCCAGATGTCGGTGCCGGGCACGTGGGTAGTGAAATGGGTTACTAGGGGATAGGTGAGGAGAAGGGCTAGAATGGTGTAGAGCCCGATGATCACGAATGTCCTTCTCAAGAGAGGGGACAATCTTCTCTCCTTCCGGTCATCATGGTATCACAATACCTACTCTACGACAACTTCAATAGAGCCTAGGAGTAGGTTGTCCGGGCCATCGGCCAACGTGAGGCGCTGGCCACTTTCTAGAAGATAGAAACCTACCACTATCTGGTATTGGCCGGGGGGGATATGGCGAGGCAAGAGCATGGCCTGCTTGTCATCTACCTCTTCACCGGGCTGCCAAGCGGAGGTAGGTTTGGGACTATCCTTTTGAGCCCAAAGCGTACCCTCTTGGTCTACCAGGTGCACGAAGAGGTGGTAATCCTCGGATAAAGGGGCCATAGCCTTCCAATGAAGGTTCACCGTCAGGACATCGCCAGGCTTCACCTGCTCCATCATCCCATACCCCTCCAAGGCTATCCTCTCTCCAAAGATCGCCTCTTTTGCCCTTTCCGCCAAAGGCTGGGAGGGGAAGAAGTAGAGGGCTAACCTTTCCTCGCCGAAGGGTTCATCGAAGGCTCGGTATCCCTTCTCCGAAAGCCAAAGGTCTAAGCCATCGTTCAACCCCCCGGGGATGAGCCAGAGGCGACGATACCGGGCGGTTAAGGCTTGGAGAAGTTCCTCCCTCTCCGGCGGAAGGGGTGGCTCCCTCTCGAAGAGCCCGTAGAGGGGGAGGTTTCCCTTGTAGTGGTTTTGGAGGAGGGATGTCTCCGCAGGGGAGTTCAAAATTAGAGCATCATTTGGCCGTGAATAAGTGGTTATGAATTCCACCATCTCCACGAAATCTTGGTGCCCATCTTGCTTGTAGCGAGCCAGGGTGAAACCGGTGACACCCAGGATAAGCAAAGTCAGGGCCATCAAAGGCCAGATGGCGTACGTCCGAGCGGCCTTCATATAGTGCACTAACGTCCAGGCTGAGATCAGGGCCACAGACAAGAGAAGGGCTAAGGCTAGCCAATCTAGGTGCGGGTTCATCCAGGCGAAATCGAGATACTCGGCCTGCAAGAAGGAGAGTTGACCCCGGAGGGGCGAGTAGCGGGGATCGAAAAAGGTGGCCGGGGCGAAGAGGGGCAAGCCCGCTTGAAGCGTCTCCTGTTGAAGAACTTCCTGAAAGTGACGGAAGTGGACGCTCAGCCCCAAGATCTGTATGGCTATACTTATCGCCGCTAGCGAGGCGAAGGCCGCTTTCCATCTGCCGTGCAACCCTTCGACCAAGGGAGCGAGGGGGATGACCAAGAAGGGGATGATGGGCACCAGGAAGCGGGGGCCCCAGGCGAACCCCCCATGCCACATGAACCATTTGGAATAGAGAAAGATATGGATGATGGTCAAGGAGAGGGATAACAGCCCCTCGATCCGGTGGCGCCGCAAGAACAGGGGGAGAGCGAGCAGGGTAGCCAGAAGTATGGGACAATAGATGAAGAGGCCTCGCCCGGGGCTCACCAGAAGCCCCGCTAACCCGGTGAGAAGGGGTGTTCGGAAAGACTCTTGGGGTAGATAGCCAGTGACCAAGGGGTTCCCGAAGCGGAGATAGTTGTAGCCACCGATGAGTAGACCCCACAGAATCAGGGGTATTAAGAAGGCTGCCAGGAGGGAGATGAGACGGCGACGGTGGGGGAGAGAGTAGGCCAAGAGAGGGAGCAGGAAGAGAGGGGCGATGGCTGCCGTAGCCAGCCGGGTGGCGATAGCCAGACCCAAAGAGGTTCCAGCCAGGGCTAGATCGCTAGTGGCTTGGGTCTCTCTGAAGCGAAGGAGGAGATAGGCGGTGGCTAGCAGGGCCAGGCCGGTGAGAGGCTCGCTGAAGAAGTATTTGGAGTAGGGCCAAGCCATGGTTCCCAAACCGAAGAGGAGGGCCACAAGTAGACCGACCTCCCAAGAGTACCCTAGGCGCCGAAGATAGAGAAAAACCAGTAGCCCGGAAAGAGCGGTGACGGCGACATTAAGGAGGAGCGTGGTCTGCACGAACCCCCAGAAGGGTATGATCAGGCCCCACCAGGCCAGAGGTAGAGCCACCAGGGAAGTTCCGATCCCCTTGCGGGAATAGAGTTCCCCGTCTCGTCCAAAAGTGCCCTGTTGGAGCCCCATCCAGAGGATCTGATTAGTGTCGTAGTCGCCCCGTTTCACCAGGCTTTCCGTCACCGACAGCATAGAGAGCCCATCGCTGGAGTGGATATCCCCGCTGTAGGTTAGAAGATATATCGTGAGGAGAAAAAGCGACAGAGCCAGGGCCACACCCTTTTCTTTCTTCATAGCGAAGATGTTATCATACTCCCGGGGTTCCCGCAACGAGGGGGTGGGTAGTAAAGGGTTCCTATTGCAGTGGAGAAGAGTCCATGCTATAATAGGTTTACCCTCATTAACCGGGACTCCTAAGGAGGTGATAGGTAGTCGATGAGGATTCTAGTGGTAGATGATGATCAATACATTCTTGACCTCTTGACCTACCTCCTCACCCGGGAGGGACATAGCGTGGTCACGGCCCGCGATGGGCAGCAGGCCTTGGCCTATTGGCGGGTGGAGAAGCCCGATTTTGTGATCTCAGAGGTTGATCTGCCTAAACTGGGCGGCTATGAGTTGTGCGAGATGATCAAAGAGAGCGGCCCTGCGCTCTTCATCCTCTTGAGCGAGCGGGCTAGTGAAAAAGATGTCCTTAAGGGGTTTGCGGCAGGAGCGGATGATTATATCGCTAAGCCCTTCAGTCCCCGCATCCTCATGGCCCGAGTCGAGGCAGTGGCCAGGAAAATCGCTGCTCCGGTGGAAGGGATCTCCCGGGAAAGGTTAGAGATAGGGGAGTTAGCCTTGGATGCTAGCCGTCTGGAGGTTACGGGGCCCCGGGGCACCATCCGCTTGTCACCTACGGAGTTTGAGATCTTGCATACCCTAGCCAGCAACAAGGGGGTAGTACTCGCTGAGGAGAGGCTCGGAGAACTGGTCTGGGGGCCTGAAGGTCGAGGGAAGGCCGGGTTGGTAAAGACTCATGTCCATCAGATTCGCCAGAAGATAGAGCCCGATCCTAACACCCCCCGCTATCTGCTCACCGTGCCCGGCGTGGGGTATACCATGACCCCTCTCCGTCCCATCTCGGAAAGGCCTTCCGACCACGAAGTGGAAAGGGGACTCTCCGTTCTCAGATCTTCGGATACCGGCTCATCATAGGTCAGCCATGGGAGTGGAAGAAGAGTTGAGGGAAAAGAAGACTCAAGGAGGCCTGCCCCCCTGGACTGCCACGTTCCCCCGGCCTGGCAAGTACCGGGGCAGGCAGGGCAGGCAAGGCGCCTCCCCCAGGGCGTACCAGGCCGGGGTGCCAGGCCGAGGCCTGGATCTCCTGGGCTCAGCGCTTCTGGTTGCCAAGGAGACGTTGCGAGGCCAGCGTCTCTCCTACATGGCCTTGCGCGGGGACTCTTTAGTGATTGAAAAGGCTTTCGGGCTCCCTCAGGGCATCGCCCTGGGTAAAAGGGTGTCTCTAGGAGAGGGGGTTGCTGGTTGGGTCGCCCGGATGAAGAAGCCTCTTCTGGTGAAGGATTTGAAGCGAGAGGTTCGTTTCATCGATCCGAAGCCTGGCTATCAGACTGGTTCTTTTATCAGCGTTCCCCTTTTCCTGCGGAAACAGGTGATTGGGGTGGTAAACATAGCCGACCGAGCCGATGGCCGACCTTTCGATGAGTCTGACCTAGAGGCGCTCCTTACCATGGTGGATCACATGGCTCTCTGTGTGGAGAATCAGAAGTTGAGGGATGACGTCGCTCGTCTGGCGGCCACCGATCCCCTCACCGGGGTTTGGAACCGCCGTCACTTCGAGCGGCGCCTGGAGGAAGAGTTGGCTAGGGCCCGGCGGAGCGGGGCCCCCTTGTCCCTTCTCATGATCGATGTGGACGATTTCAAGGCTTTCAACGACACCCACGGGCATACGGCCGGCGACGCTGTTCTGCGGGGTGTTTCCCGCTCTATCAACTCTGCGGTGCGGACGGGAGATATAGTCTGCCGATATGGAGGGGATGAGTTCGCCGTAATCTTGCCCCGCACCGATGTGGTGGAAGCCCTCTCAGTAGCGGGAAGAATCTGCCAGCGGGTACAAGCCACCCCCCACGTCTTGGAGGGGGAGAGGCCCAAGCATTTCAGCATCAGCGTGGGGGTCTCCTCTTACCCTGCGATCGCCACCGGCAAGCAAGAGTTGGTGGATCAGGCTGATCGAGCCATGTATGAGGCTAAGTATAGCGACGTCTCTCAGATATGCTTGGCTGAAGCGATGCCGATGATGCCAGAGGCACCACTTCCTGACCATGAGAGGGTTCCCTACCTCCCTTTGTCTCCGGAGGTGCCTAATCGGGAGTTGGCTTCCCTTCTCCCTTTGGAGGTGGCGCGAAGGCTGGAATGTGTGCCTGTGGGTCGGGAGGGTAGAGATCTCACTTTGGCCTTGGCTGACCCCAGCCAGGGTTTCGCCATCCGAGTGGTATCCCAACTCACGGGTCTTCGCGTCTTCCCGGTGGTGAGTGGCAAGGAAGAGATCCAGCAAGCGCTGAGAAGGATGGCTACACTGTCGCAGGAGTCGGGAGGATAGTCCCAAGCGATATGGTGTAAGGTGGCGAGCCCAAGGATACCCCTTGGCTCACTTTTGTCTTGGTCTACTCCTCCTTGGTCGCGGAACCCTCTCACCCGGCTATTCTGAGATCGCGCTTCTGGAGACCACCGCTTAGAGCCACGGCGTTCTCCACGGTCCTCTCCTGGAGCCTCTTGAAATTCTCCGTCTGGGCTATCTTGAAGGCCACCGCTATAGCGGCGAATTTGTTGATGTGAGGGCCACCCTGTTGGCCGGGGAAGATGCCCCGGCCTATCATTTTTGCTTTCTCCTCATCGGTGGTCAGGATCACGGCTCCTGGGGACCACAGATGGTCTTGTGGGTGGTAAAGGTTATGACATCGGCATAGCCTATAGGGGTAGGATAGACGCCAGCGATGATCATCCCTGCTGGATGGGCCACATCGGCGAGAATTATCGTCCCCCGGGAACGGTATCAGAGATCGCCCTGATGATAGTCGATGGCTAGTCTCTTTATCTCGTCATACTCTAACTTCTGCGTCACAGGGTCCACTTCGCAGGAGACGATTTTGTATGATTTGCCGGAGCGGTTGAACTCGCTGCCGGGGGTGAGGTGGCCACCGTGGGGTAGGGCCATCCCCATGACCGTTTCCCCGGGTTCGACGCATGCCTCGTAGACGGAGTTGTTGGCCGCTGCTCCGGAGAGGGGTTGGATATTCACGTACATCTCATCAGCGCTTATCTTGTTGGTGGCGAAGCATTTCGCTATCCACCGCTGGGCCAAGGCCTCTAAGAAATGGACATAGTTACACCCTTTGTAGAACTTCTATCGGCGTACCGCCGATAATAGGCCAACTCGTATCCGAAGTTTAAGAGCAGCTCCTCCTCGAAGCCGATGATTAGATCGGTATCGGGATCCACCTCCGAGAGATCTTCTCACACCAAGAAATTCGGATATTCTCTCCCCAGTTGACGCTCCTTCAAGAATAATGCCGCCCCTTTAGGAGAAAGCGAGCAGCGCCACCCCCGTATCTAATCTACCTTCCCCCTTCGTCAAATTCTACCCTTTCCATTCCCATCCCTCGGGCTCCCTGTCCCACAGGGAGCCTTTACGGACAGCGCAGAGAGGCTCTCCAGTACTTCCCCCCGCTCATGCTTCTTGATGAACTCCTCGCACCAAAAGGGGGTGTAACTCGTCTTGAGGAGATAAAACCGCATCCCCATCACTAGGGGAAGGGCCCCCGGCAGGGAGAGGGTATCCGCCACGACTATCATCTCTTCGGCTCCCTCGGCTTCCCTCATGAGAGCCCGGTAGTAGAGGGGACGACGGAGGTCCACCTTATGGTCCTGGTCTATTTTTAGGGCTTGGATCATCCCCTGCTCAGGGTGGAAGAAACGTCTTTCCCAGGAGGGGTCCATCTCATATTGGCGGGTGTCTCCTAGGATCCGTACCCCTTTTAGCCCTAAAGTTTGCAGGTTCCTTTCCACCTTATCCCCCTTTGAGTTGGTGAGGATGAGGGGAATAAACCTCTCGTGTCGAAGGAGGCTGTTTAGGATCTCTTTGGCTCCTTGGCGAAACCGGGGTTTCAGTTCGGCGGTGTGGCGGTGAAAAAGGTAGTTGGTGCAATCGTTGACCGGGTCATACTCTGCATCTTCGTAAGAATCCGCCACCCGGCGAGCGTAGAGGGGGTTTCGCCTCAGCATCACCTGGAGGGTGGTGGTATTGAGGATGAAGGCCCCCTCGTCGCTATAGGAAGCCAGGAGCCCTCTCACCTTCCAGCCGAACTCATGGGGCCGGGAGAGGATGAGCCTTCTCGTCTCCTCATACTCATCTTCCAGTTGGGGACGGGGTACCCTTAGGATCTCACAGGATAGGGTATCCAGGGACAACCGCGCTAGGTCATCGACCATCGCTTCTTCCCTGGTCAATGTCCCGTCGTAGTCGAGGATCACTTTCACTCGGTTTTTCATCTCTTAAAGTGAACGAGCCTCATCCCTGCCAGGTCGTGAGCCCCCACTAACTCCATTCTACTCTTCAGCCGGGTCTCGACTTCTCCCTCTGGGCCTACAAGCCATATATCGCTGTAACCTTCTATGATCTGGGACAGTGTTCTATCCTCCGCCATGTAGAGGGCCATCTCTTTTCTCAAGAAGGGGTATAGTCTCTGGTAGAGGGCGTGGTCGGGGAGGATGAGAGCCGCCTCTCCAGGCTCGACAGCGCTCACTAGGAACTCCACCACCGGCCGATACTCTTCCTGGGCATAGCGGGCTCTATGGTAGGCTCCCATCAGGTGGTAGCCTCCCAGGAGGCCCATAAGTAGCGAGGCTACGAGCAGGGCAGCGAAAGCCCGGCGGCGAAGATGGCCGATCCGCTCTTCTGAGAGGGCGAAGAAAGTGGTCGAGTATTCGGCGCAAAGCATCAAGATGATCAAGGTGCGCCACAGCACCGTCCCCACCAGAAGCCATCTTTCGCCCGGAAGCATGATGAAATAGACCGTAGCCTCCAAGAAGTTTAGGGTATCGAGAAGGAGGATGTAGATAACACCTCGCAGATTGGGGAGGAGCAGAACTACGAAGGGGATAAGTTGAATTAGAAATTGGGGGCTGTACCCTTTGCTATACAAGGTGAAGAGGTTCACCGTCAGGCCAGCGAAGGCCACGATGCGAGTCTTGTCTTCACCCAACGGTCGGGTGAAAAGCCAGAGATATAGAAGGGCGAAGGCTAAACTGATCAGGGGCCAGGGGAGGGTGGAAGGGTGGGTGACCACATTGGCCAGGGGGTCGAAGCGGTCCCCCGCTACTACGCCATAGGAGTAATACCCCTCTAGGAGGGCCCAAACCGTCTCCCAGGAGGAGCGAGCCACCATGCTGCGGAAAGAGGCGATGATGAAGTGGGGCTGGATGAGAAGAAAAGGGGCCGCGATAGCCAACACCGTGACCCCGAAAGCCAAAAGTAGCCCCACTTTTCGCCTAATGGTGTTCAAGGCTTTCCACCCTACGGCTACTATTATGGCTGGTGTGATCTTGGTCATGAAGCCCAGCCCCAAGGCTATCCCTGCGGAGGTGGCTCGTTGTCTGATGATGAGGTAGAGGCCCAGGAGGAGGAAGAAGAGGGGCATAGGATCGAACCAGCCCGACCAGATATAGAGGGGAGCGAAAAGCAACGCATAGATCAAAGCACACCGGAAGGCTTTTTCCCTCTCGTAGAGTTCCAAGGCCAGGAGGTATATGACCACCAGGTTGCCGATCTCGAAGAGGAGAAGAGCCAGGCCTAAGAAGATGTCATACCAGAGTCGAGGATCGACCCAAGAGGGTACCAGCAGGCTCAAGCGGTAGACACCGACCACCAGCCAGGGGAAGAGGGGAGGCCATTCTAGCCAATAGTGGATGAAGGGGTAAAGCCCTTTGTCTGACCATCGGGCGAAGGGGAGGTAACTGGTGTTATAGTCGGAGTAATCGGCGATGTACCCTCCAGGTCGGAAGAGGAGAAGGGTCATAAGATGAAAGGCGACGAAGAGGATGAGGAGGAGAACGAAATCCTGATGTTGGGAGTAGCTCTCTCTTTTCATCTTCTCCTTCGGATGCTGAGGCATTCTCAGGATGCCAAAGCATATATGAGGGCTCGGGCTACACCAAAAAGGGTAGGGGGATGCAGGAGCATATTGGTGTAACTGGCGTTGGCCATGGGGCAGTAGCACTCCCCAGCGGCTATGCTCCGGCGCAACCGGGCTGCCTCCTCCCCAAACCAGAGGGGGGCGGAATCGTAGCCGCTCTCCCGCAGATTTCCTATCGGTTGGGCGCGGGTGCAGCAGGTCCAGAGATCGCCGTTGGGGGCTATATGTCCCGAGGCCCAGCCGGCGTAGCAAGGGATCACTTGCCTCTCTTCCTTTAGGATCCGCTTCGTCAACTCATAGTAGTAACTCCGGAACGCCTGTGTGGTCTTGGCCAGCCCCGAGGGTCTGAAGTTTCGGGCTTCGGCTATGAGGTAGTCGGCGGCTATGGCGTACTCCTCAGGCGAGGGGGTAATGTCGCTCCCTACGGTGCCCAGTTCTTCCCTCTCCTCGGCTACCTCGCTTATGTAGATGTCCGCTCCCAGGGTTTTGAGTTCTTTGTAGATGCTGGGCAGACGTTCTACATTGAAACGGGAAACGACGGTGTGGATACCCAGGGTGAGGTGGGGGTGATTAACGCGGCGCAGATCCTCATAGGTCCTGAGGGCCCGCTCATAGTTCCCCTCTACGCCTCGGATAGCGTCATGGCGGGGGCCGATATCGTCGAGGGAGAGGTTGATCCCCACTTGGGCCCCCGGCGCTACCTTGAGTATCTCCTCTACCTTCCGGGGGACGACCCTCCAAGCCAGCCCGTTGGTGGGGATGGTGATGATCGCCGGGCGACATTCTTCATAGGCTGCGGCTACCAGTTCTACTATATCCTCTCTTAGGAAAGGCTCCCCCCCGCTGAAGGTGAGATAGTAGGGCGTCTTGCCTATTTTGGCGAAGACCTTCCGCCACTCTTCCAGGCTCATCTCTTCTGAGCGCTTTTGCCAGATGTTACAGGTGAGGCAACGGGAATTGCACCGGTAGGTGATGCTCACTACCAGGCTGAGGGGGAGGAGTCGGGGCTTGCCGAACCTTCGGAAAGCGACATAGAGGGGGAGACGAGGCAGGAGATTAAACAATTTTCACCTCGCGTACGTCAAGTATCCCCATGGGATCGGAACCACTCCACGAAACGGGGTAGCCCTTCCTCCAAGGAGGTCTTCGGCTCATAGCCCAGAAGGCGACGGGCTTTGGAGATATCGGCATGGGTGATAAAAAGTTCACTGGGAGGCAGGGGAGAGAAGACGATAGTGGCCTTCTTTCCTATTAACTTCTCTATGATGGTCACCAAGTCTGGTATGGGGACCGGCTTTGAGTAGCCCAGATTGATAACCTCGTATTCGAAATCGGCATCCAAGGCGGCCAGGACTCCCTGGATTATATCCTTGATATAGGTCCAGTCCCGCTGGGGCCGTCCCTCGTCGAAGAGGGTTATCTCTTTCCCCTCTGATATGCGCTGGGTGAAGAGATAGGGAGCCATATCTGGCCTCCCTCGGGGGCCGTAGACGCTGAAAAGGCGAAGGGAGGTGCATCTTAGGCCGTAGGCGTGATGATAGGCATGAACCAACAGTTCCAAGGCTTTCTTGGAAGCGGGATAAGGGGCTAAGGGTCGATCTGTGGGGTCCGTCTCTGAGAAGTTTTTTTGGGGGTTGGCTCCGTAGACGGAGGAAGAGGAGGCGAAGACGAAGTTCCGAACCCCATATCGTCGCGCCAACTCCGGAAGATAGAGGGTTCCCCGCTCGTTGACCGAGGGGTAATCGAGAGGGTTTTCCACGGAGTGGCGGACACCAACCAAGGTAGCCATATGGACCATCTTCTCTATCCCCTCCAGGTCGCGGATATCCTGCTCGTAGAGATAGTAGGAAAGGTTTTCTCCTTCCTTACAGGATCCCGTCCCACAGGTCCCAAAGGGATCCCGTGGGAGATCCCGAGGGATGGGAAAAGGATCCCTGTCCCACAGGTCCCAAAGGGATCCCGTGGGAGATCCCGAGGGATGGGACAGGAAAGGGGCCGTGTTCTTCCGCTTGCGGGCGGGGCTGTAATAATCATTAAAGTTGTCGAAGCAGACCACCTCATCGCCCCGGGCTAAGAGGGCTTCCGTGACATGGCTACCGATGAAGCCAGCCCCTCCGGTGACTAAGATCTTCATACAGAGACTTTCCTTCCTAATATGTATCGGTGATGGGCCCAGAGGAGTTTCAGACGCCAAGGTACACGAAGCCTCTCTAGCCATGTGTACCGGCGTACCTCTTCCATCAGGTTTGGCTTGCGACCTAGGTAATAGTCCATGGTGCTCCACCGCCAACCTGCGCCGGTGAACCTCTCCTCCAGCCATGTGGAGTTTATGCCCAAGCGCTTTATGACCTCCGCGGCGGGCATCACCGTGTCTGGCCAAGGAGGGATGTCTAGAATCCCCTCCTCGATGATCTGGAGTCCTGCCTCCCTCAGGGTGCTCTTCACCCTCTCTATCTCCACCCACCTCTCATCTACCCGGGTGAAGAACTCCTTGTCGATCAGGTGTTTGCGCAACCAATATCCGAACTGCCACCGATTAGGCATAGCCACAAAGACCAGACTTCTCGAGACACGGGCCAGTTCCCCGAGCAGGGCAGGGACATCATCCAGATACCAGAGAGCCGCCCAGTTCCAGGCCAGTTCGAAAGAGCCATCTGGGAAGGGGAGAGAGGCCAGCCTGGGGAGATGTACCAATTTGCAGGGCAGTCCTAATTCTCGCCAGACCCCCCCTACCCCTTTCAATCGCTGGGCGTCCGTATCGATCAGGGTCACCTGACAACCCCATTGGGCTAAAGGCACGCTGTTTATTCCCGTAACCCCGGCCATGCCGTAGATAGGGGCTTCCAGTACGCGCTCGATCGGGTATCGCTTCCTGAGGCGCTCGAGGTAATCGTTCAGGACTAGCCGCTCATATACCACACCTAGCCCTTCGTTGTACTCTTCCAAATTCTCCTCACATCAAAAGAAGGCCCCCATCCCCATAGAGGAGATTGGATATAAGACGAAGGTGAAGCCCCCTTTCTTCATGGTCTTATTATATCATCGCCCTCTTACATATTCAAAATCCATTGTATGGCGATTTTTCATGGTCTTGGAGAAAAGGCTGGTGGAGGCGAATTGGAAGGGACTGTTGCTTGTTTATGGACGGTGAATATGGTATTATACATTTGCAATGAAACGATGCATCAGTTGTGGTTTCCTTTTTGCAGTTGCGTGGCGGACTGAGTCGCCCGAGGCTGCTGAATTTGATCCTTGTTCCTTGCGAGATGAGGAGGAAATCAAGGACCTCCGTGATTGGTTGGCTAATGAAGAGAGCGACGCTAAACAAATGGTCCGATTTATATTGACGCGAGATTTGAGTATCCGAATCCATAGAATCAACGGAGGACCACGTAGTTACCGTTGGCAAGATGTATTCAGTCTTAGATGCGGGCGCCTGCATTTCAAGCCTCAAGAGATAGATCTACGTCGCATACAGAGCAAAGATAAAGACATAGAAGAGAACCCCCTCCGTACTCTTCAGGAAATGCAAAGGATGTTTGAGCCTATATTGGATACTATTTTTGACGAAGACAGGACAAAGTGCCCCGGCTATTTCCCCTACGAGCCAGGCCTATCAGCCGAGCAACACGCTCAGCTTCTTATTGACACGCGCCGGGCAGAGAGGCAACGCGCCTTTCAGATCAAGACTCTTGCGTGGTCATTGATATTGTCTGCGGTGACGGCCTTCATTGTATCAGTAGTTGCTCCCCGTCTAGTTGATCAAATTTTCCCGCCAGGTCCCAGTGAAATCATCGTGCTGACTCCCACTGCAGAGGTATCGCCGACCCCAACGGCGCTATCTTTACCCCAATAATCCTCCCAAACTTTTAAGCAATGCCCTGAGCAGTCCCCACCTGCATGTCGGCGCGGGCAACTATTGACACTCCGAGATTTCGATGCTATCCTTACTCCAGTGGGAGGGGCAAATCCACTGGAACCCAGGTAGCCTCCCCTTGTCCTTCAGAGGAGGTAGGTATGGATTTCGAATTGAGCAAGGAACACCAACTCCTTCAGCGGGCGGTAAGGGAGTTCGCAGAGGCCGAGATCGCTCCCCTTAGCGCGCAGATAGAGGAGAAGAAGGAGATACCTCGCAATCTAATCGAGAAGATGGCGGAGTTCGGGCTCTTTGGCGTTCCCTTTGCCCGGGAGTACGGGGGGGCTGGGGCCGGGGAGATGGGCTACTGCCTCATGATGGAGGAGATAGGGAAGGTCTCCAGCTCGGTGGCGGCCCTCCTAGGGGCGCATATCGGTATCGGGAGCATGGCCATCTATCTTGATGGGACGGAGGAACAGAAGAGGAAGTACCTTGTGCCTCTGGCTAGGGGGGAGAAGATCGCCGCCTTCGCCCTCACGGAGTCGGGGGCCGGTTCCGATGCGGCCTCCATCCAGTTGTCCGCTGTGCGGGACGGGAATCACTATGTTCTTAACGGTAGCAAGATCTGGATCACCAACGGCCCCATAGCCGATGTGATCGGTCTCTTCGCCGTCACCGACAAGGCCCTGGGTGCCCGGGGAGGGGTGACCGCTTTCATCGTGGAGAAGGGGTTCTCTGGCTTCTCCATCGGCACCATCGACGAGAAGATGGGGATCCAAGGATCGTCCACGGGGGAGTTGGTCTTCGAAGATTGCCGGGTGCCTGTAGACAACGTACTGGGGCAGTTTGGGGCCGGTTTTATCACCGCTATGAAGGCCTTGGATATCGGACGGATGGGCTTAGGGGCCGCTTCCCTGGGTGGAGCGGAGGCGGCTCTCCAGAAGAGCCTGGAATATGCTAAATATCGGGAGCAGTTCGGACGGCCCATCGCCCACAAGCAAGCCATCCAATTTATGATAGCCGACATGGCTACAGAGATAGAGGCGCTCCGCTCCTTGGTTTACCGCACCGCTTGGATGGCCGATACGGGACAGGAGTTCCGCCGGCTGGCCGACATCTGCAAACTCTTCGGCTCCGAGGTGGCATCTCGGGCTGCCGACAGGGCGGTGCAGATCCACGGCGGTATGGGTTACATGCGGGACTACTTTGTGGAGCGGATGTACCGAGACGCTCGCATCGGCGAGATCTTCGAAGGAACCAACGAGATCCAGCGGATCGTCATCGCTACCGATCTCTTCCGAGAACTAGGGGTGCGCATTAGGCCTTAGAATGAGGGGAAACCAATGAAGATAATCGCTATCTTAAGAGAGAGGTTCGACCCGAAGACGGTAAGGGTGAGTCGCACCAGGGGCACGCTCGACACCCGCAGGGCGAGGAAGTTTATCAACCCCAGCGATAAGAACGGCTTGGAGGAGGCGTTGCGCCTGAAGGGGAGCCAGAAGGCTAAAGTTGTAGCCTTGAGTTTTGGCCCCCCGGAGAGCGAGGACGTCTTGCGGGAGGCACTGGCCATGGGAGCCGATGAGGCGGTACTGATCTCAGGGGAGTCGCTAGACGAGTCTCTGGAGGCCCTGGTTTTGAGCCAGGCTATGGGCAAGTTGGGGAAATTCGACCTGGTTATCATCGGGCATCAGGTGGCCGGTTACGGGGCTAGCCAGGTGGGCCCTAGGCTGGCGGAACTCCTGGGAGTTCCCCAGATAACCAGGGTGCAAGAAGTAGAGACCGCCGATGGGAAGGCCAAGGCCAAAAGCAGAAGGTCAGAAGGCTACGCCTTGTTAGAGGCTCCTCTACCCGCGCTCTTGACCGTTGATGGAGGGGCCAACAAGCCTCGCTACCCTACGCTTCCAGCCATCATATCCGCCTACCAGGAGCGGGAGGTGACCACTTGGACAGTGGTGGATTTGGGCCTCGATCAAGCCACCCTAAGCGAAAGGGATGGTAAAACCGAGGTGCGGGAGACCTACGCCGCCGAGGAGCGAGAGAAGGGGGAACGGATAACCGGGGATGCGGTCCAGGCGGTTCGTATCTTGCTAGGACGGCTGAGAGGGCGAGGGTTATGAATGTCTAGGCTCCTTCTCAAGGGCGAAATCTACACTATGGATAGAACCCTGCCTCGAGCCCAGGCGGTAGCCATAGAGGGGAACCGTATCCTGGCCGTGGGCTCCAATGAAGAGGTGAGAGCCCAGACCAGGGGTGGAGGCTGGGAGAGGCTCGACTTAAAGGGCAAAGCGGTGGTGCCCGGCTTCATCGACTGTCACATTCATTTCTTAGACTTCGCTCTGGGGTTGAAGAGGCTGGACTTCAAGGAAGTGGATTCCTTAGAGGGAGTGCTTGAGTTGGTGAGGGAGCGTGCTCGGAAGAGCGGGCCGGGTGAGTGGATCACCGGCTTCGGCTGGGATCATCACCTTTGGCAGGTTGGCCTTCCCCGCAAGGAGGATCTGGACCGCGTGGCGCCGGAGAACCCCGTGGCGTTGACCCGAAAGGATGGCCATTCCATGTGGGTCAACTCCTTAGCCTTGGAGCGAGCCGGGATAGATGGAGGGACGCCCGACCCCCCTGGTGGCGAGATCGAGCGAGATGCCGAGGGGCCCACGGGGATCTTAAAAGAGAGGGCGCTGGAACTGGTAGAAGAGATACTCCCTAAATCCTCTCCCCAAACTCGTCAGGAAGCGCTGAGGGAAGCCATAAGTAAGGCTCAACAGTTTGGGCTCACCGGTATCCATGATTGTGAGGGCTCGGAAGCCTTGGCCGATTTTCAGACCCTTCTGGCCCAAGGCGAACTGGGAGTGCGAGTCTACATGATGATCCCCCAAGAGAATCTGGAGAAGGCTATAACTCTGGGGTTGAAAACGGGTTTCGGCAACGATTTCCTCCGCCTGGGAGATCTCAAACTCTTCGCCGATGGGAGTTTAGGCTCGCAGACCGCCCATATGTTGGAGTCTTTCTATGGCCAGCCTGACAATTATGGGATCCCCGTCCTTTCCCGAGATGAACTCCGAGCCATAGTCGGTAGGGCTAGCGAGGCGGAGATCGCCTGCGCAGTGCACGCCATAGGCGACGCGGCCAACCGGAAGGCCCTAGATATATTCGCCCAGTTGCCTACCAGGGGGTTGCGTCACCGTATCGAGCACGCTCAGTTGCTGCAACCTGAAGATATTCCTCGGTTCAAACGGTGGGGCATCATCGCCTCCATGCAGCCTATACATGCCACTTCCGATATGGCGATGGCCGATAGATATTGGGGGGAGAGGGCGCGATATTCCTACGCTTGGCGTTCTCTTCTCGACTCTGGCGCTCGTTTGGCCTTCGGCTCCGACTGCCCGGTGGAGAGCCTAGATCCGCTTATGGGCATCCATGCGGCGGTCACCCGCCAGAGGGCCAGCGGAGAGCCCGAAGGAGGCTGGTACCCCCAGGAGCGGCTCACCATCGCCGAGGCGGTGCACGCCTACAGCCTGGGAGCGGCCCACGCTTCGGGGGAGGAGAGGGCCAAGGGGTCGATCGCTCCGGGGAAGTTGGCTGATCTAGTGGTCTTGTCACGGGATATATTTGAGATACCGCCAGAGGAGATCCTAGATACGGAGGTCCTATATACTATCTTCGATGGTCACGTGGTCTATGAGAGGCGGGGATGAAGGCTGCTTTGGTGCTCTTTATGGGGGTGGTAGCCGTCTCCTTCGCCTCCATCTTCATCAGGCTGGCCGAGGCGCCACCCCTTATTATCGCCGCCTACCGCTTGGGCTTGGCCTCTCTGGTTATAGGGCCGGTGGCTCTCATCAGGTCTGGTCAGGAGTTGAGGGCCTTGAACCGCAGGGATCTCTTCTATCTGGTGATAGCCGGGGTATTTCTGGCCCTGCATTTCGGTCTATGGATCGCTTCTCTGGCCTATACTACCGTGGCCAGTTCCGTCATTCTGGTCACCATGAGCCCCCTCTTTGTGGGGCTATTCTCCCCTCTTTTGGGGATGGATCGAGTTACCAAGGGGATGCTGGGAGGGATACTCCTCTCCCTGGTAGGGAGCATGGCCATTGGCTACGGGGACTTCGCTTTAGGGAGAGGAGCCTTGTGGGGGGACATCCTGGCTCTGGGGGGAGCGGTGATGGTCACTGGCTATCTACTGGCCGGTCGAAGGCTCAGGCAGGACCTCTCGCTTTTGCCCTACATCTCTCTCACCTATTCCGTGGCTGCGGCTGTGACGCTACTTCTCTGTCTTCTCACTGGACAGCGGTTAACCGGCTATTCATCTACCACTTATCTCATGTTCATTCTCTTGGCCCTGGTGCCCCAGGTGATCGGCCATTCGGCTTTCAACTGGGCTCTGGGGTACCTTTCGGCCCCCTTTGTCAGTGTCACTATCTTAGGGGAGCCGGTAGGGGCCACGATTTTGGCCTACCTCATACTTAATGAGGTTCCTACCCTCCTGAAGATAATAGGCGGAGCGATGATCCTTTCAGGCATCTACCTGGCTTCACGGCAAGAAGTGGTCGAGGTTGTCCCCGTAAAATGACCACCCGCTTGATTTTGGTGCGGCACGGGGAGACGGACTGGAACCTGGAGGGGCGGTATCAGGGACAGGCCGATGTGCCTTTGAACGAGCGGGGGAGGGAACAGGCGAGACTTTTGGCTGAACGGCTAAGGGGTGAGAGGATTGAGGCTATCTATGCCAGCGACCTTTCCCGTGCCTACGAGACGGCAAAGATCATAGCGGAGGCCCTTGGCCAGGAGGTGAAGACTCTCAAATCGCTGAGGGAGGTAGATACTGGGGTTTGGATGGGCCTTACTTTCCAGGAGGTGGAGAGTAGGTACCCGGAGCATCTCAGAGAGTGGCGAGCCGACCCGTTGGAAGTGAAGCGATTGAAAGGGGAGTCCTACCTGGAGCTTTTCGAGAGGACCAAGACAGCCATAAGAGAGGTAGTGGAGGCTCACCCCGATCAGACCGTGCTCATCGTCGGCCATGGTGGAAATATGAAATGCATCGTCCTAGATGCCTTGGGGGTGGGGGCGAATTGCGCCATAGGGATGGCCAGCCGATTCGCGGCTGATAACGCCTCCTTGCATATTCTACAGTATGGTGGGAACCGGGGGTTAATAGAAACCATAAATGACACTTGTCATCTCCACCGGTTGCCTAAGAAATGATGCACATCAACGATAGAGGGATAAACCATATACTTTTCGACTTGGATGAGACGCTCTATCCCCAGGAGACGGGGCTGATGGCCGTTGTTAGCCAGCGCATCAACGACTATATGCGGCTACGGCTGGGGATACCTGCTTCCCGGGTCCTAGAACTGAGAAATAGATATTACCGCCTCTATGGCACTACCGGTCGGGGCCTCTATCTCCATCACCATCTAGATGTCCACGATTACCTGATCTATGTTCATGATCTGCCGGTGGAGGAGTATCTATCCCCTGACCCTCTCTTGGACGAGGTGTTGGATAGCATCGAGGCAGAGAAGGTGGTCTTCACCAACTCGCCTCGCGAGTATGTTCAGCGGGTGCTCAGGGCCCTAGGCGTGGAACGCCATTTTGACCGCATCTTCGATATCTATTTCTTGGAGCAGATCAATAAACCTGATAGGCGGGCTTACCTCAAGGTTATAAAGGCCCTGGAAACCGATGGTCAGGATTGTCTGATTGTTGACGACTTGGCGAGGAATTTGAAGCCAGGGAAGGATCTAGGGATGGTGACCGTCCTAGTGGGCGACAGTCCTATCCTAAAGGATCCCTTAGGGAAAGGATCCCTGT
>DFBK01000025.1:33004-48105 GCA_002366595.1 Anaerolineales bacterium UBA3082
GAGGATAATGAGGAGAGCATGAGCGACAAAGTTGTAACTCTATCTGAGGCTGTAGGCTTGGTGGAACCCGGGGACACTATCGCCTTAGGAGGCATGACCCTCTACCGTCGACCGGTGGCCTTCGCGCGGGAATTGATCCGCTCTAGGGTTAAAGATCTGACTCTGTTGGCCCTCACGGCGGGGTATGAAAGCGATCTCCTGGTGGGTGCTGGTTCTGTTAGGCGGGTTCGCACCTGCTACTTCGGGCTAGAGATTTTCGGACTGGCTCCCATGTTCACCAAGAAAGCAAGGGATTTGGAGATCATCGAGGAGACGGAGGTCTCCTTGGCTCTGGGGCTTCGAGCCGCTTTGAGCGGGATAGGCTTCCAGCCAGCCCGCGCCTGGCAGGGAACAGACCTCCTAAAGGTACGGCCCGATGTGAAGACCATCTCTTGTCCCTATACTGGGGAGCGGTATGTCGCCTTCCCGGCCATTAAGCCCGATGTGGCGGTGATCCACGTCCAGGAGTCGGACTGCCAGGGCACCGCTATCTTGAAAGGGAATTTAGCCTTGGATAGGGAGATGGCTCTCGCTGCTAAGCAGACGATTATCACCACTGAGAGGCTCGTAGAGGAGGTGGAGGGGCAGATCGCGACCTTCCCCTCTCGGGTGGATGCTGTCGTCCTGGCTCCCAAAGGCGCTTACCCCACCTCTTGTTACCCCTACTACCGCTTGGCTAGCCAGGAGGTATTAGATTATGTAGACGCCTGCTCCAGGGGCGAGTTTGAGGAGTACCTGGCGCGGTTTCTAGATGGGGGTGAGGTTGGGGAGCGCTGACCGTTTCACTATCGATGAGTTGATTGTAACCTGCATATCGCGTCAGGCGAAAAACAGCGACTTGATGGCTCAAGGCATAGCCACCCCCTTGGTGGTCGCCGGCTACATCCTGGCTAAATTGACCCACGCTCCAGACCTGATCTTCGCCGTGGCTATCGGGGGCTGCATCACCAACTCTTGGGCCCCTCTCTCCATCTCCAGGGCTGAGGAGGCTAATCTAGAGAGACCGCTGTACATTTTCAGTTTCGATGAAGCGGCCGGCACCCTCATGTTCACTATTCAGCCCAAGGAGTTCTTCCGACCGGCGCAGGTCGATCCCAGAGGCGATTTCAACAATGTGGTTCTAGGGGACTATTATGCTCCGAAGTTGCGCTTGCCGGGGTGTGGGGGCATCGCTGACGTGACAAACTATTCCCCCCGAGTCTATCTATACGTGCCCCGCCATAGCCGGGCCGTCTTCGTGGAGCGGCTCGACTTCGTAAGCGGCGTTGGTGTGCTAGAGGAGGAAGAGCGCAAGGAGTTATCCATTCTCAGTCCCGGCCCCCGCTACCTGGTGACAAACCTGGGCACTTTCGACTTCGAGGGGGGTCGGATGAGGCTCCTTTCCTATCATCCGGGAGTGAGAGTGGAGAGGATACAGAAGAAGACCGGCTTCCCTCTGGCTATGGCGCCAGACCTCCATGAGACGCCGCCCCCCTCCGCCGAGGAGGTGATGCTTCTGAGAGAGGAGATAGACCCTCTCGGTATCCGGGAGTTGGAGCGTCTCAGCGGGGGGAGAAGGCGAGCCAAATTGAGAGAGATCATCGAGCGAGAAGCAGAAGGTTTTTAGTCAGGAGGTAGTATGTCTTCCCAAGAGTATATGAATGTCTGGGCCATAGCCGAGGTGGAGCAGGGGCGGCTCAGCCCTGTTAGCCTGGAGTTGGTGGCCGCGGCCCGAGAGTTAGCCGACCGGATGGGGGAGCGGGCGGAGGTGGTCCTTTTGGGTCACCAGGTGGAGGATCAGGCCCAGGAGTTGATCCGTAGGGGAGCCGATCTCGTCTACCTGGCCGACGACCCCACGTTGGCCAACTATTCAACGGAGGGCTACTTGGCAACTTTGACCGCTTTAGTCGAGGCTCATCGCCCCTTGGTCCTCCTCTTGGGCGATACGGAGAGGGGACAGGATTTGGCCCCTCGTCTGGCCCAACGCTTGGGGACGGGCCTCATCCCTGGGTGCACCCGCCTGGAGATGGACCTGACAGAGTGGCTGCTCTTGGGGACCAGCCCGGCCTATGATGATCGGCTGATGATTACCTCATCCATCCCTCGGGGGCGGCCCCAGATGGCTACCCTGCGCCCAGGGGCCGTAGAGCCCTTCCCCCCAGATGATTGGCGGACGGGAAGCGTGGAGAAGGTGAGCCTGGAAAAGGTTGAACCCGTGGCGAAAATAGTAAAGAGAGGGCTTGAGGTGCCTCGACAGAGGCTAGAAGAGGCGAGAGTGGTAGTGGCGGGAGGCCGGGGCATGGGAGGCCCGGGGGGGTTCGAGATGCTCAGGGAGTTAGCCGAACTCTTGGGCGGGGCCGTGGGAGCCTCCCGGGGAGCGGTAGATGAGGGGTGGATAGGGGAGGAGCATTGGGTGGGAGGCGCTGGCGGAAAGGCGGTGAAGCCAGATCTCTATATCGCCTGCGGCATCTCTGGAGCCATTCAACACTATCTGGGCATTAAGGACTCCAAATATATCGTGGCTATCAACACCGATGAGCGAGCCCCCATAATGGACCTGGGGGACGTAGGGATCGTGGGGAATGTCCACGAGGTGGTGCCAGCCCTGATCGAGGAGTTGAAAGACCGGGCGTAGGGGATGACCTTCGTGTAGCGTCGCAGTTCATCCCCTTCCGATGCCAAGTTTTCGGGAGGCCACAAGGGCCTCCCCTACTTTTTTGTCCCATCGGGCTAAAGCCCCTGGCCTACATCAGCCAGGACAGGCCGCCGCTACATTTTGTAGCGTCGCCCTTTAGGGCGGCGGTTCAATATCCTGTTGGAAGCATAGGGCAGGTATGGAAACCTGCCCTACTACTGTTAACTCGTCGGGCTAAAGCCCGATGCTACATTTCGCGGTGTCAGATGCTTCCATACCGACTCGTCAACTGTAAGCGCTAACTGCCAACAGTAACCAGCAGTTTCCAACCTGCCCCGCCAAACTATTCATCTTCCTCTATCTTGAGATACGAGCGTACCAGGTTGAGCCCTGAGAAATGGCCCAGGGTCCAGTAGGCTATGGGCGGTTCCCGTCCCAGGAGGCGATCCTTTATCTCCTTTGGTCTCAAGCCCTGGCCGTGAAGTTGCTGCACCTTCTCCCCCAACTCCTCCAGATATTCTACCTTCTTCTCGATGGCCTCTTGAGGGTCATCCCGCACGGTCCCTGAACCCTGGAACAGGCGCTTGGCTGACAAGGCGTTTAGCCTCTTCAGCGAAGTGATGATAGCGTAGATGTCGCTATCGGCCTGCAAAGCCTTATCTAGCCCGCCGATGTAGGCATCGCCGGTGAAAAGCCAGCCTTGACGGGGCTCGTAGAGGGAGATGTGATCCTCACTGTGGCCAGGGGTGGGGATGACTTGGAAGGAGTAGCGGCCGGTGGTTACCACCTCACCGATGGGGCTCCCTTGGGAAGGGGCTGGGCTCCCCCAGATGAGGCGACGATAGGGTTGGAGGTGCAACCTCTTGGGGTCGGCCAGGATGGGCAGGGCCAGGGGATGGGCCAATATCTCCACCCCGAATTTCTCTTGCAAGGTGGCGTTTCCGCCGATGTGGTCCTCATGGCTGTGGGTGTTGACGATCCTCTCCAGCCCCAACCCCTCGATAACCGATAGGAGTTCCCCGGAGGTACGAGAGCATCCGGTATCGATGAGGAGCCCATCTAACCAGTAGGCGGCGGTGTAGTAAAGGGGGCGGCCGAAGAGGCGGTTAGCCATCCTTATCTTGACCACCTCTCCAACCTTCTCTATCTCTATCATAAAGACCTGCCTAATTCTATAGGCTGGGCCTCCCTTGTCAAGGCTTGTCCTAGAAGGGCGATTATGATATATTCGACCTGGGCTCCAGGAGCCCATAATAATCTATGGTTCACCATCCGAGGGAAGGAGGCGAAGATGGGTGAGGAGAAAAAGGAAGGGGGCGAGAAGAGGCCAAGCCTGGTGCCGGGCTTGATCCTCATCATTCTGGGGGTGGCATTTCTAGCCTTACAATTCGTGGAACGCCCCTGGGGGCCGGGGGCCATCTTCGCCTTGGTGGGGGTCATCTTCGTCATCAGCGCTGCCATCACTCGTAACCTTGGGTTATACATCCCTGGCTTCATCCTCCTTGGTCTTGGAACGGGGTTGGCGGCGATGTTCATCCACCTTCAAGAGGACAAGAATTGGCCTCTCATCCTTATCGGTTTGGGGTTGGGGTTTCTGGCCATCTGGCCCACATTCACCATGCCCCAACGACAACACCCCTGGCCTCTATATCCCGGGGGCATCCTGACCGGGTTAGGCCTCCTCTTCTGGATGGCGGAGTACGAGGTCCTGGGGCTTACCATGGAGTCTCTCTCCTCCATCCTAAGGTGGTGGCCGCTCATCTTGGTGGTCATCGGGGCGGCGATCACCTACAGGTGGTATCGGGAGAGGGAAGAGGGAGGCTGAGACGGCTGGATTTCTCCGGCGAGAGATAGAGGCTCGCTCCGTCCTCTCCAAGTCCGGCATCTCCGCGGTGACCTACGCCCTCAACCCTTATGTGGGCTGCCAACATGGTTGCGTCTACTGCTACTCGGTCTTCATGAAGAGGTTCACCGGACATAAGGAGGAGTGGGGCACCTTCGTTGATGTTAAGGTGAACGCCCCTCAGGTCTTGGCGCGGGAACTGAAGCGGGCTAAACCGGGGGAGGTTCTCCTCTCTTCGGTGACGGACCCCTACCAGCCGTTGGAGAGGGAGTATGGATTGTCGCGAGCCTGCCTCGAAATATTGCAGGGATATCCCCAGTTCCCGGTCAGCATACTGACCAAGTCGACCTTGGTGCTGCGAGACCTGGATCTTTTGAGGGCGATTGAGCATCTGGAAGTGGCCTTCACCATCACCGGCCTCGACGAGGCTACGCGGCGGGTATTCGAGCCCCAAGCCTCGCCGGCACGGGCTCGGATCGAGGCCTTGGCACGGCTCTCGGAAGCGGGCCTAAAGACCTGGGCCTTCTTCGGTCCTGCTCTCCCTTATATCTCCGATGGAGAGAAAGAGATCGAGGCCCTCTTCAAGGAGTTGAAGGAGGCGGGGGTGAAGCGAGTTCTTGTGGATAGCCTCAACCTGAAGGGGGCCATGTGGGGAAGGGTGAAGCGGGCCATCTCCATCCACTACCCTGACCTTTTAGAGGCTTATCGTCTCTTGGCCGTTGACAGGAGGGCCTACTCTTCTCTCTTGGGAGAGCGGGCACAGCGAGCAGCCGCCAAATATGGTCTGGAGTGCGAGATTTGCTTCTGAGGACTCTCGAAGGAACCCATTATGAGATCGGTTATTGGTTGGGACGTGGCTTGGCTACTCTCGACATACCGGAGAGCGACAGCCAGGGATATGAGTTTGCTGCCCAATGTGAGGCTATAGCCAAAGAGATCTATCCCCCCATCCTGGAGAAGGTAGAGGGGCTCATCGAGGAGAGTGGGCTTTCGGCCCAGGATTTTAAGACCTATTTCTATACCAGAGGCGGGCCGCCCCAGATCGGCTGCACCAACTTAGCCATCATGCCCTCTTATACAAAAGAAGGCTTTCTCCTTCTGGGAAGCAACTACGATTGGTTCTACTCGGCAGGTGAATGGCGGGAGGTGAGGGTGATCCGACCGCAAGGAATCTACTCCCACATCTCGGTGACCCACCATTGGGCCGGGAGTCCCGAGGCCCTCAATGAGAGAGGGGTTGCGGTGCTTCTTTCGGTCTTGCCAGAGATAGAGGTGAAAAAGCCGGGGCTACAGTGGCACCTGGTCATCGATATCCTGATGGAAACTTGTAGCCACCTGCAGGAGGCGCGCCAGTTTATCACCTCGGTTCCCCATCTGCGGGCTTTTAACTACCTCATCGCCGATGAGCACCAGGCTATCGTGGCTGAGGCCACGCCCGATGGAGTCTCTATCAGGGAGCCAGAAGGCGGCTTCTTGGTGGCTACCAATCACTTGCCCGGAAGGGGGTTTCCCGAGGATGAACTGACGGAGCAAGATAGGCTCCGCCAGAGACGATCCCTCACCCGTTACAAAAGAGTCCACCAAATGATGGGAGAGAGGCCAAGCGGGGTCGATTTGGAGGCTATCAAGGCCATCCTGCGGGACCATGAGGCTCCTATATGCCGGGGGGACCATCCCTCGGTGGAAAGGAGGGGAGGGTTCGACGGTGTCTTCGGCACCATCTGGTCCCTCATCTGCCAGCCGGGAAGAAGGGAGATCCTCCTCGCCGCCGGGCACCCCTGTAATAGCGAGTATGAGAGGTATTCTTTATGGTGAAAGAAGGTAAACTTTCGGGGAAAAGAATTTTGGTCACCTCCGGGCCCACAAGAGCCCCTATTGATGCGGTAAGGTATATCACCAACAAATCTACCGGCCGGCTGGGGGCCCTGATAGCGGAGGAGGCCCTTAGAGGAGGGGCGGAGGTGACCTATATCTATGGCCAGGGGAGCGTACTCCCTCGAGTCGTGGAATCCGCTTCCTTGCACCTGATGGAGGTGGAGACGGTTCCAGACCTGATGGAGAGGGTAAGGGAGGAGTTAGAGGAGACCAACTATCAGGCCATCATCCATTCTATGGCTGTCTTGGATTATGTGCCCGAGGCCCCCAGGGAGGAGAAGGTGGGTTCGGGGCGGGAAGAGTGGCAGATAAGGTTGGTTAAGACCCCCAAGGTGATAAAGATGATCCGAGATTTAAATCCCCAGGCTTTTCTTGTGGGGTTCAAACTGGAGGTGGGGAGTAGGGAGGAGGAACTGATCGATAGCGCCCACCGGTCGCTCTTAGCCAACAAAGCCGACCTGGTAGTGGCCAACGACCTTTTGCAGATCGAGCGGGGGAACCATGTGGGCTACTTGGTGAACCCAGAAGGCGAGGTCGTCGCTCGGGCGGAGGGCAAGGAAGAGATAGCGAGAAGGTTGATAGAGGTCATCGGCATAAGAGATTAAGGAGGCTCCAAAATGGCCAAGGACCTGGAAGGTAAGACTATTCTTTTGGGGGTCACAGGCAGCATCGCTGCCTATAAAGCGCCGGCCATCCTGAGGAAACTGAAGAGTCTGGGGGCCGACGTTATTGTGGCTATGACCAAGGCAGGCACGGAGTTTGTCACGCCGCTGACCTTTAAGGCCCTCTCTGGGAACTCGGTCCTGGTGGATATGTTCGAGCCGGCCACGGAGTGGCAGATCG
The DNA here is from genome assembly GCA_002366595.1 of Anaerolineales bacterium UBA3082. Classification (GTDB taxonomy): domain Bacteria; phylum Chloroflexota; class Anaerolineae; order UBA7937; family UBA7937; genus UBA7937. Next base: position 40,219 of record DFBK01000025.1, read on the forward strand.
AGCATGTGATCCTGGCTCAAAAAGTGGATCTGGTCTTGATCGCCCCAGCCACGGCCAATATCATCGGCAAGATAGCCTCGGGGATCGCTGACGATATGGTCTCCCTTACGGTGATGGCCGCCAAGGCGTCAGTGGTGATCGCTCCAGCCATGAATGTTAATATGTATGAGAACCCTATCGTAGGGGAGAATATCAAGAAACTGGAAGGGGTGGGCTACACCTTTGTAGAGCCGGGAGTGGGCGTCCTGGCCACGGGAGTGGAGGGGAGAGGGCGACTGGCGGAGTTAGAGGAGATAGTGGAAAAGGTGTGCGAACTTTTGAGGGCGTCGCCGATGAACTGCGATCTCCCGGGTGAAGGGAATCTTGTGCGGAAAGGGGAGATATGATCAGTCAGAGTTGCACCGAGACCACCTTCCCGGTACGGTATGCGGAGACAGATGCTATGGGCATCGTCTATCACTCGCACTATATAGTCTGGTTCGAGGTGGGGCGAGGAGATTACATGAGGCAGAGGGGGTGGGAGTACGCCGAATTGGAGGCTCAGGGATATTATCTCCCCGTCTCTGAATTGGATGCTCGCTTCCTGGCCCCGGCCCGGTACGGCGACTTGGTGACGGTCAAAACTTGGCTCGAGGAACTCCGGAGTCGGAAGATAACCTTCGCCTATGAGGTGGTCAAAGATAGTACGGGGGAGGTTCTGGCCGTGGGCCATACTAAGCACATCTGTACCGATAAGGCGGGCCATGTGAGAACGATCCCTAAGGAGGTTAGGGAGATACTTCGCGCGGAGGTGAGTTAGATGGGCATCTCCTGGCGGATCGCAAAGATAGGTCGCATATCGATACAGATCGATGGCAGTTGGGTGATCATCTTCGCTTTGGTGACCTGGAGCCTGGCGGTCTCCTATTTTCCTCAGCAATATCGAGGGTGGTCTCCCTTTCTCTACTGGGGTGTGGGCCTGGCTACCAGTCTCCTCTTCTTCGCCTCCGTCTTGGGACATGAGTTGGCCCATTCTCTGGTGGCCCTCTGGCAAGGGATAGAGGTAGAGAGCATAACCCTTTTCATCTTTGGGGGCGTGGCCCGCATCACAGAGGAGGTAAAAAGTCCTTTGATGGAGGTACTTCTGGCCTTCGCTGGCCCCCTGGCCAGCCTCACCTTCTCGGCCCTCTTTGGCTTCATTTGGGTGGTCGGCCGCCTTTTCATGTCTCCGCCCCTGGCCGCTTTGGCTCGTTACCTTTTCGTCATCAACGGCATGGTGGCTCTCTTCAACCTCATCCCCGGCTTCCCTCTAGATGGAGGACGGATCTTACGCGCTGGAGTATGGTGGCTCACCGGGGATCTGAGGGGGGCTACTCGTCTTGCTTCCAGCGTCGGTCAAGGGGTGGCGTTCTTGCTCATCTTCGTGGGGGTTTGGAGCCTTTTTCGGGGAGATTTGGGCAACGGGTTGTGGCTGGTCTTCATCGGTTGGTTCCTCCACGATGCGGCCCGCACCGGTTACCGTCAACTGGTTGTGCGGGATATTTTGCGGGAGATGAAGGTGGGAGATCTCATGAGCAGGGATTTTCAGCCCGTGGAGAGCGGCATCCTCCTCAGTAGGCTGGTGGATGAGTATATCCTAAGGTTGAGGGATCACGCCTACCCGGTGGTCGAGGAGGAGGAACTCTTGGGCATCATCTGCCTCCACGATGTTAAGGCGGTGCCTCGGGAGAGGTGGCCCACCACCACGGTGAAAGAGACGATGACCCCTCGAGCCCAACTGGTCATCGTTTCTCCAAGAGACGATTGCGCCCAGGCTATCAGGGCCCTGAGCGAGCATAATGTTAGGCAGTTGCCGGTCTTAGAAGAAGGGAGATTGGTGGGCCTGCTCCGGCGCAGTGATGTGCTCAACGCTGTTCGAATGAGGCAAGAGTTGACATAAAGCAATACCTGAACTCCCCGAGTTAGAAGCAAAGCGGGCCGGGTGAGGGTTATCCCCGCATGGGTAAGGAAGGTGCTTTGACAGACGTGCCGACCAGATCACAATCTGACTTTTTGCTATCCCAACTTTCCATGCTGACATCGCTCGTTACATTCTTGCCCGTGTTGCTTACGAGATTGCTATTTGAGGTGTCAGCTCTGATCGACAGGCCGCTGTCTGCTTCTATTCGAGCCTATCCCCTGGGTGGATTCATCGTCTACGTGGCTTGTGTTTGGCTGGTGGATGGGGTGGGATGGGCTTACTTGCGCCGGAAAGGTGCTACTTGGCGTGACTTAGGTTTCACTAACTTCCACCTTCAAGATATGGGCTGGGCTGTCTTGACGGCGCTGGTTGGCATGTTCGTTGTCTTCCCCATGTCGCAGGCAGTTGCAGGCTGGCTGGGACTGCCGGCTATTCAAGGGATAAGATATCATCTAGAAAGCCCGGCTGACCTACTGATTGCCATCTCTATTTGTGCCCTGATAGGGCCGTTGGGGGAGGAGATCCTCTATCGCGGCTTTCTGCTGGGCTTATTATGGGCAAAGTTAGGACGAGCTTGGCTGGCTGGGCTGCTGGCTACCGGGATTTTCGCCATCGTTCACGTTCCAGGTTTTGGTATGGCGGGTGCTCTCTTCATCCTGTTGTGGACGCCACTGGTAGTTATACTCTTCGTGTGGCGGCGCAGTATCTACCCACCCTATGTTGTGCATGTGCTCAATAACGCCTTTGCTTACGTGCTGGTGCCGCTATTATGGTTATGATCTGGAGCGAGACGCGATCTTGTAATAGAGGACTGTAGGGTTCACCATCTGGTGACGGGGTGAGTAAAGGAGTGTGAGAGTGTGGGGTTCCATGTTCCAGGCTGTCATCTCCACCAAGGCGCAAGCCAGTACAGAGAGGTTAGATCTTGAGGGGATCTAATGCCCGAGTTGCCCGAGCTAGAGGTGGTTAAGGAGTTCTTGGTTGAGCATCTCGTCGGTCGTAAGATAGAGAAGGTGGAGGTCTTGCGGCCCATCGTAGTGCGTAACCTCACCGATCTCGACTTCACTTCTCTTGAGGGGCAGGCTTTCACTGAGGTAAGGCGTCGAGGCAAGTTTCTTATCTTTTCCCTTGACGCCCTCTACCTGGTGCTAAACCCCATGCTGAGCGGGCGGCTCTACTTCTGTCTTTCCACCGAAAGGCGTCTGGCTAAGACTTTCGTGATATGGCACCTGCAAGATGGTTTCGACCTTCGGTATGTGGACCAGAAGCAGATGGGGAAGATATACCTCACCCCTGATCTATCTTTGGTGCCCGGCTTCGCTATGCAAGGGCCTGAAGCCTTAGAGGTGACCTTTGAGACCTTCAAAGAGCGGCTGAAACGGCATCGGGGGGAGATAAAAGGGGTTCTGGTCAATCAGGCTTTCGTAGCCGGCATAGGGAACGCCTACGCGGACGAGATCCTCTTTAGGGCCAGGGTATACCCTTTCAAAAGAAGGCCAGGCCTCACTGGAGAGGAGATAAGGAGACTTTATGAGGCTATGGGTGCGGTGCTCGAGGAGAGCATTACTACCATCCGGGAGCGGATGGGCGATCAGATCCACCTCAAGTTCCGCGATTTTCTCGCCGTGCACGGGAAAGGGGATTCCCCCTGTCCTCGTTGTGGCACCCCCATCTCCGAGGTGAAGGCTCGGGGTCGGCTCACTAACTTCTGCCGAAGTTGCCAGCCGGGGATCATGATCGGCCGCTCCCGCAGCCTGGGAGGGTAAGATGAGAGAGGAAGAGTTCGAAAGGCTGGTGGCTGAGGCCCTAGAGGGACTCCCAGAGGAGTTCCAGAAAAGGTTGGACAATGTTGACCTGGTAGTGGCTGCCCATCCGACGAAGGATCAGAGAGAAAGAGCGGGAATAGGTCCCCACCAGACCCTCTTCGGCCTCTACGAGGGGGTGCCCCTCACCAAGCGGGATAGGGGGTATCATCTCGTTCTGCCAGATAAGATAACCATCTTCCAGCGGCCTATGGAGGCCCTCTGCCGCACGAATGAAGAGATCCGTAACCTCGTGCGGAAGACGGTGATGCATGAGATAGCCCACCATTTCGGCATAGGGGATGAGAGGCTGAAAGAGTTAGAGAAGGATGGATGAGGGAAAGAGGGTTGTAGAAACGGAGGTACGAGTTCGGTACGCGGAGACTGACGCCCAAGGGGTGGTCTACTACGCCCACTATTTCGTCTGGTTCGAGGTGGCTCGCATGAGTTACTTGCGAGCCATCGGCTACGACTATGCCACCCTGGAGCGGGATGGCCTGGGGTTTGTCATCGCTGAGGCGACTTGCCGATACTACACACCCGCTCATTTTGATGAAGAACTGATGGTGAGGACATCTGTAGGCGAGGTTCGCAATCGGAGTTTCGTCTTCGAATACGAGGTGTACAATAAGGAGAGTGGCCAACTGTTGGCCACCGGCTCTACAATACAGGTCTTCACAGATGAGAGGGGGAAGCCCAGGGAGATCCCACCGAAATTGCGGGCTATATTGGAGGGGCCGGCTCTTTAGAACTCCGTCACTCCGGTGAAAGTGAAATTATCTATCTTGAGAGCGGGCACGCAGCCACACCCCAGGTGGCTACTGAGAAGGAGTTTCCGCTCCTTCCCTACCATCTCCACGGAGGATAGAGCCTCCAGGATGCTCTGGGTGAAACGCAGATTCTTGATGGGGCGGGTGATCTCCCCTCTCTCAATGAGGAAAGTGCCATCCCTGGTCATCCCGGTGATGATGGTTTTGAGGTGGTGGACGGGGTTCATGTAGTGGAAGCGGGTGACCCAGATGCCTCGCTCTGTAGAGGCGAGCATCTCTTCCCTGGTGGCCTGGCCAGCGGCCATAAAGCGGTTCGCGGGCAAGGGACCGTAGGGGTTAGGAGCGGGAAGGGCGTGGCCGGTGGACTCTTTCTCTTCTCGCCCTGCGGTATAGGTGTCGTAGACCACGGAGGTGGCTAGGCCCCCTCTTATGAAATCCACTTTTTTCTTGGGGACGCCCTCATAATCGAAGGGCAGGGGCAGCCCTTGGGGATCAAGTCCGTCATCCCAGAGGGAGATGTTTCTTCCCGAGATCTTCTCTCCAAACCGATCGGTCATGAAACTCCGCTTCTCTTGAACGGCCAGTGCCCCGCAACCCAGGTAGGTGAGGTAGAAGAGCATCTCCTCCACGGCGTGCTCCTCCAGGATCACCGTGTAGTCTCCAGGCTCGATCTCTATAGGGTCTCGGCTGCGAAGGGTTTTCTCTATCGCCTCTTGGCCTAGGGCCTGAGCATCTATCTGGCTCACATCGACTGAGGTAGCATGGGCGTAGCCAGAGCCGGAATCGGCCATGAGCACGGTCTCCAGATCGGCGAGGGTGGTAGGGTAGTAAGCGAAGACCCCTAGGGAGTTGGCCACGGCTATCTCCTGGGCGGCGGTGGTGAAGGCTCCCGAGGCATTCAACCCCTCCTCGGTAGCCCGACGGCAGATGATGCTCGCCGCCTGGGCTCGCTCCTCAGGGGTGCAACCAGCCGTGGCTTCTACAAAGCCTTCCACCTGGGGAATGGGCTGGGGGGAGGGCAGGGAGAGAAAGTCAGGGTTCTCCCTTTGGAGTTTGGCCGTCCCGATGGCAGATTCCACCGCTTGATTCAGCGCTTCGTCGCTCAGGTCGTTGGTGGTGGCCACGCCTATCTTTTTGCCCACTACCGCCCGCACTCGAATCTGAGTGTTCTTTTCGGCCACGTTTTGATGGATATAAGAGTTGGCGAAGCGGGTCAACCGATTTTCCTCCCCCAGTATCACCACCTCCGTCTGGTCGGCGGTGGAGAGAGCCAGTGCCCGTTCCGCAATCTCCTTTATCCTCGCTTCGCCAAGCATCACTTCTCCTTTCGCAAGAGGCTCCGAATCCCCGCTGTCGCGGGAGGAGTTATCGCCTGCTCGGCAAGGAATTCGTCGAGCAACTCCAGATCCACTCGACCCTTCAACAACGAGGCTATCTGGTTGACGCGCTCTTCTCTCTTAGGCATGAGGTAGTAGGTCACTAGTTGGATCTCTAGGGGGATGGAGGGCACCGTCCACTTCTGGAAGGGGAGGGAATACCCTCGCCGCCAGAGCAGGGAATCCGCCCCCAGTTCCACACTCCCCTGGGGAGTCTCTATCACTAACTCGCCGACGAGGTCGATCTCCACCCCCTCGATGCGGCAATGGCCGTAGTAACTGCCGAAGGGCTCACTGGCTCGCCAGTGGGGCGGACTCTCCACGAACTCCCCCAGGGTTTCAGCCATGAGGTGAGCCGCGTCACCGCTGGGGAGGAGGAGATCTACATCGCGGGGCGAGATCTCTAGCCCTTGCAGAGCCAACGCCACGCTCCCCCCGAGCCTCCATTCGATGGCTGAGTGCTGTAGCCTCTCCAGGAGGGTTGAAAGGGCTCTTCGTGTCCGGGCGGGGAGCACGCCTATCTCATCACCCCCACACGAACGTTCCTGAAGCGAGCGGGAGAGGCTCCATGCCCCACATGAGCGCTTTGGCTGGGCTGCCCCTTGCCGCAGTTGGGGGTGCCCCATATCTGCCAGTGATCCCTCTTGCAGATGGCATCGCAGGAGCCCCAGAACTCCGGCGTGATGCCGGTATAAGTGGCGTTCTTCAGAAGAGCGCCCAATTTGCCCTTCTTTATCTCGTAAGCGATCTCCGTCCCGAACTGGAAGTTGAGCCGTTTGTCGTCGATGCTCCACGATTTGTTGGTGTCCATGAAGATCCCCTCTTCGGTGTCGGCGATGAGGTCTTCGAGGGTCCACTCTCCGGGCTCTAGGTTGATGTTGGTCATACGGATGAGGGGGATGCGGTTCCAGCCATCGGCTCGCATAGCGCCGTTGCTCCTCTGGCCGATCTTAGTCGCCGTCTCCCGAGAAGTGAGGTAACCGACGAAGAGGCCTCCCTTCACGATGGGCGTACGCTGAGCCGGTACCCCTTCATCATCGTAGCCGAAAGTTCCCAGCCCTCCAGGGAGGGTGGCGTCCGCGGTGATGTTCACTATCTCAGAGCCATACTGGAAATGGCCTAACTTCTCCAAGGTGAGGAAACTGGTCCCCGCGTAACTCGCCTCCATACCCATCACCCTATCCAACTCGATGGGGTGGCCACAGGACTCATGGACCTGGAGGGCCAGTTGGCTCCCCCCCAGGATGAGGGTGGTTATCCCGCTGGGGCATTGTTTGGCGGTGAGTAGGGCTACCGCCTCCTCGGCCGTCCTTTGAGCGTTCTCCACCAACCCCATGCTCTCGATGAATTCGTAGCCCGCCGTCGCCTGATGACGGCCGAAAGAGTTGGGATAGGAGCGGGTTTGTACCTCATCCTCGCTGGTAGCCATCGCTTCCAGGCCAGCACCGCTCTCTATTATCTCTTGCTCTATGTAACTCCCCTCGGTGCTGGCGAATATTTGCGCCTCTTTGATGAAGGTCATGCCGCTCTCGGCCACGGCGATCCCTTTCACCTTTCTCATCTCGCCATCGGCGGCCAAGAGCAGCGCTATCTTTTCTTCCAAGGGGATGGAGAAGGGATCGATCTTGACCGGGGTGCGGTAGGTGTCTTTATGGACCTCCGGAGGGCCCAACTCCACGCCTTCTCGCTTCACCAAGGCGCTGGCCTTCGCTATCTCCACCGCTTGGGCGATGACCCTCTCTACCTCCTCCAGGGTGAGGAGAGAACTGGAGGCGAATCCCCAGGCGCCATCGACCAGGAGCCGCATGCCAAAACCTTGGTCTCTATGCAAAGCGAGGCCCTCTACCACGCCGTTTTTGACATCTATCCTCTCCGTTACCAAGTGGATGATTCGTATATCGCCGTAAGCCGCTCCCTTCAATTGGGCTAGGTTTAGGGCTCGATGGGCTAACTCTTTCAAGGTCCCCTCCTGGATAGGAGGCTGTTGAAAAACACCTCCT
>DFBK01000025.1:48131-90813 GCA_002366595.1 Anaerolineales bacterium UBA3082
CAATCGTTCAAATTCTAACAGTCTATGGGAGAAATTGTCGATTGCCAAAGGATCTATCCCACTTTTTCAACACTCTCCGGATAGGCTATTTGACAACGAGTGATATGAGATGTATACTAATAAAAGAAACATGGGAGGCATCGATGCCCCTTTACGAGTATGTTTGTGATGATTGCCAGATGAGATTTGAGGCTTTGCGCAGTTTCAGCCAGGCCGATGATCTCTTGCCTTGTCCCCGTTGCCAGAGCGAAAGGACCAAGCGCACCATCTCCCGTTTCGTCGCCTTCAGCAAAACCAGCGGGGAAACAGCCGGTCGATCCTTGGGCGGCAACCCCTGTGCCGCCTGTTCGGCGGATAGTTGCGCTACTTGCAGATGACCTCCTGTACGCGCGGACATATCTCCGCGTCTTCAAAATCGCTTTCCCCATCTTAGACCAGTTGGCGCTTTTTGTCAACGGTTCACCTCTGTGGTAGAATCCCTATCTGTGGAAGAGAGCAAGGCTTTCGCTTTCCAGGTGGTAGGTCGTTGTCCCGAAAGTTGGGCTCGGGCAGGGGTGATACGTACCCCTCATGGGGAGATCCCCACTCCCGTCTTCGCCCCCGTGGGCACCCAGGCGACGGTGAAGTCCGTCTCGCCGCGGGAACTTTTAGAACTGGGGGCTACCCTTATCTTAGCCAATACCTATCATCTCTACCTGCGCCCTGGCCCAGAGGTAGTTGCCAGCCTGGGGGGGATACACCCCTTCATGGGCTGGGAAGGGCCGATTATGACCGATAGCGGTGGCTTCCAAGTCTTCAGCCTGGAGCACCTCCGGAGGATGGATGACGACGGGGTAACTTTCCGTTCCCATCTCGACGGCTCGGAGCGACATCTCACGCCAGAAAGGGTGATAGACGTCCAAGAGCAGTTGGGGGCCGATCTCATCCTTTGTCTAGACATCTGCACCCCTTATCCCAGCAGCCGGGAGCAGTGCGAGGCCGACTTGAGGCGGACCCATCGCTGGGCGGAGCGGTGTCTCAAGGCCCATACCCGCTCCGACCAGGCCCTCTTCGGTATCCTGCAGGGCGGAACGTATGCTAGGCTAAGGGAGGAGAGCGCTTGCTTCTTCGCCGACTTAGATTTTCCTGGTTATGCTATCGGGGGGTTGAGCGTGGGGGAGCCGAAGGAGATGATGCATCAGATGCTGGAGGTGACGGTGCCCCTTCTGCCGGAGGATAAGCCCAGGCACCTTCTAGGGGTTGGTTCTCCGGAAGACTTATTTGAGTGCACGGCCCTGGGGATCGATATCTTCGATTGTGCCCTGCCCACCCGCATCGCTCGCAACGGCTCCTTCTTCACCCGCCGGGGGAGGCTTAATATCCGCAACTCCCGGTACGCCGATGATCCGGCACCCATTGAGGAGGGGTGCGAGTGCTACGCTTGCCAGAACTTCTCCCGGGCTTATCTGAGGCATCTGGTGATGGCTAAGGAGATCCTGGGGGTTCGCTTGGCTACCGTTCATAACCTACATTTCATGTTTAACTTAATGAGGGAGATACGGGAGGCGATACTTTTGGGGGATTTCGTGGCTCTTAAGGAGGAGTTTCTAGCCTCCTATGAGGTAGTGGACTATGAGGCCCGCATGAGGAACAGGGAGAGATGGTTGGCCAGGCTGCGGGGGGGATAGCGTGCTTCAAGCCCTGCTCTTAGGCCTCGTCCAGGGGGCCACGGAGTTTTTGCCCATCAGCAGTTCAGGCCACTTGGTGCTCGTCCCTTGGTTCCTCGGTTGGGAGGATCCCGGTTTGGCCTTTGACACTTTTCTTCACCTGGGGACCCTGGTTGCCGTCCTGGCTTACTTTGGGCATGACCTTTGGGATCTAGCCTTGGCCTGGGCAGGTAGCCTTAGGGAGCGGAGTTTGGGTGCCCCCCAAGCCCGGGTCGCCTGGCTTATCATTTTAGGCACGCTTCCCGCAGCGGTCATGGGGCTCACCTTGGAGGGTTTCTTCGAACGGCTCTTCGCGGCGCCGGTTTGGGTGTCTATCTTTCTTCTGGTGACAGGCCTGCTCTTATTTCTGGGCGAGGGGGTGCGGAAGAGCGAAAGCCGGATGGAAAGTCTGACCTGGCTCGATGCTCTCCTTGTGGGCTTGGCACAAGGGGTAGCCATCGCCCCGGGGGTATCCCGCTCCGGGGCCACCATCAGTGCAGGGCTTTGGCGAGGCCTTGAGCGTGAGGAAGCGGCCCGTTTTTCTTTCCTTTTGGCCACCCCGGCCATTTTGGGGGCTAACCTTCTCCAACTTTGGGACCTGGCTAGACTGCCAGGTGCAAGGGAGGTAGCATCCACGCTTCTTTTGGGTTTCCTGGCCGCCGCTGTCAGCGGCTATCTGGCTATCCGTTTCTTTTTGGGTTTCCTTAAGCGACACTCCCTTTACCCTTTCTCTCTCTACTGCTGGCTCCTGGGCACGCTCACGCTCCTTTTAGCCCTTCGAGGATAGGATGTTTCCCTCGGCTCCGCTCCCTTCGACTGCGCTCCCTGGCCTGCCATCCCTTCCCTCGGGATCTGTCCTTACAGGATCCCGTAGGGATAGGGAAGACCCTGTCGGGTTTGGCCCAGTCCTGGCGGAAGTGGGCCAGGGGACAGGGCGCGCCAGCCCGTCCTGGTACGACTTGGGCCAGGGGGCAGGCAGGACAGGTCCTTCGGCTTCGCTCAGGCGCCATCTCATCTTACTGGCCGTCTTTGGTTCCTTTTTGACTGGTTGCGTCCCCACTATAGCCACTATAGAGCCCCACCCCCCGGTGCATCTCCGACTTGCTGGCTCCACCTCCATGCAACCTCTGATGGAAACCTTGACTGAGGCTTATAGTTCGCGGTACGAGTACGTGACCTTCGCTCTCGAGAGTCGCAACTCCCAGGTGGGGTTGGACGCTCTGCACGATGGAGCCATCGATATCGCCTTGGTCTCGGGGGAGATGGGACCTGAGGAGATGGGGGGGCTTCTGACCACATCGATAGCCAGGGATGGCATAGCCATCTTGGTCACCGGAGAGAACCCTACCAGCGCTCTCACCTTGGAGGAGTTGCGGTCGATCTTCGCCGGGGAGATCTTGTCTTGGGAAAAGGTGGGAGGCCAGGAAGGGGTTCATCCCCACGACTCACCCCGAGAAGATATCCAAGTGGTGAGTCGGGAGGAGGGGTCAGGGACGAGGAGGGTTTTCGAGGCTTTCATCATGGAAGGTAAGCGAGTGACCTCCACGGCATTGGTGATGCCCACAAATGGGGCGGCGAGCGAATATATCGCCCAGATGCCCAGGGCGGTAGGCTATGCCTCTATGGCTGACCTACCCTCAAGTGTGAGGGCTCTCCGCATCGATGGGGTGGAGCCCAGCCCGGCTACGGTTTCTTCTGGAGAATACCCCTTAGTACGCCCCTTTCTTCTGGTAACTGGAAAACGACCCCACCAGGAGGTTCAAGCCTTCATCGATTTCTGTCTCAGTCCGGCGGGGCAGGCGATAGTGGAGAAGGGGTACGGGCGGTCCCCATGAGGGAGATGAGAGTTGGAGAAGCGGTTGGGGAGAAGGGCTTACCAAGAGTTGGTGGCCCTTATCCCTCACTGGGGCTCGCTTTGGAGGTATGACCCTCTATTCTTTCCTGTCCACTCCTCTTTCAGCCGCTTCTTCACCCGTTCTTGGAAAGCGTAGGCTTCTTTCTCGTAAGGGTGCCTATCTAAGTCGTAGCCCACCTTGAGCCACTCCTTAAGGTACCGCCACAGAAAGCGCAACATACCCCATGTCTCATACTGCTCCACATGTTTCAGTTCATGGGCCAGGAGAGCGAGGCCCTGAATAGAGCAGGGGTCATAATATTGGGGTTGGGTGAAGATGATGAGGTGGCCCAAAGTTATGGCCCTCCGCCTCGTGGCGATGTACTGGGGGCAGAAGGGTAGGATAACTGCTCGCGCTCGGTCAACTACGCTGGGGTCGGGGAACCACTCCTTCCGCTTGAGGTTCTCTATGGTGTCTTGCGGCAATCGACGAGGCAACTTTCACCCCTCGATGGGAAGCCGGTACTCGTTTTGAAACTCCTCCTCACCATAGCGCAGGGTGAGAACTAATCTCCTCTCTCCAGGCGAGGGGAAACGTAAGGTCAGGTTTTGCACCAACTTAGCCTCGCTATCAGCCCCAAGACGGGATGGGAAGGCTGCGTGGAGGGTCCGAACGTTTTGGGCGTTGAAGACCTCGGCGATAACCTCTACCTTATCATAGTTGTTTTGGCCATCATTGACGATATAGATGGGAGTGACGATTTTCTCCCCGACCTTAAAGACGTCCTTCTCTAACAGAGTAAAGACATACTGGGGGTGGAAGGCGTGCTTTAGAGCGTAGTAAGATCTTTTGGGAACCCGCCAGTAGTCGATGACCGACCATTGGATGGCCGGGTTAGGGTCCAAAAAAAGAAAGGCGAGTACGCCGCCCGTGGGGCGGTACTTGTGGAAACGGAGCCTGTCGATGAAAAAACGGTTGACCTGGCTTTGGTAATCTTGGCTAGCCTCGATGAGTTGGGAGAGGTCTTTATAACCCTGCGCATCTATCCAATGTTGCATATTGCCCCATTGTAGGCTATGTCGTTCTTCTAGGTGGCGCCAATCTATCCTCTCCAGGTCAGAGTCCATGAATTTGATGCTGCTCTCATAGTTGGGAAAGGACTGGGCTCCGAACTCAGTGACGAAGCGGATATTCTTGGAGGAGCGACGATGGAGGTTGTCGAAAGCACGCCGGGGTCCGGAAGCGGGATACCAGCCATGGTAGTGGTGGCCATCGGTACCACATCTCCATAGACCAAGGGCCCACTCGCCCGAAGAGCGCACCACGAAGCGGGTGGGGTCCAGTCTCTTTGCCTGCTGCTTGAGACGGCTATCCAGCACCTCTCGGTTCCAAGAATAGACAAAAAGTGACCAGAGCATGCGCAGGAAGTTCCAGCGCAAGAATCTTCGGCGGCCGGCTAGGGCCTCCGTAGTCTCGGCGATCCAAAGGGGCTCGTTATGCATGCACCAGATGACGATGGAGGGGTGGTTGAAGAGGAGGCCGATCATCTTTTCCACTTGGCGTAACGCCTGGGGGAGGACCTCCTTGCGGTAATGCCATTGGAGGGGGAAATCTTGCCACAAGAGGATCCCTGCCTCGTCGGCCGCTTCATAGAAGGCTGGGTGCTCCACATGGGCGTGGACCCTCAACATATTCATATGGGCATCTTTAGCCAGTTGCAGGTCCCTCTGGTAGACCTCGTAGGTCATGCGGGCCATCCGGATGTCTCCGGGTGGGTAGTTGTTCCCCTTCAAGAAAAGCCGTTTTCCATTGAGATAGGCTATCCACTCTCGCATCTCGAAGGTACGGAGCCCAAAGTTAAACTCTACTTCATCCGACCGGGTTCTTCGGCCGGTGATCACCTCTATCCTCACTCGGTAGAGGTTGGGGTGGCCCAGGTCATGAGTCCACCAGAGTCGAGGGTTGGCTATCTCTAAGGTCGTCGCCCACTCGTTTTCGCCTTCAGCCAACTCTAATTCCTTCTCCCAGGCTCGAGGCTGGCCGGGGAAGTTATGGGGGGTGAAGGTTATCCGAATTTTGGCGGAGAGCGGTTGGGCGGCATCAAGGAGGAGGCTAGCGGAGACGAGAGCGGACTTGCGGGAAACCTCTATCATCTGAAAGCGCTCTCCCTTGAGATAAACCGCCCCCGACTCCAGGATTTCAACCGGGAGCCATATGCCTCCCGGGTTGCTCGCCGGGTCCAGGCAGTCCCAATGGGAGAAGACGCCGGTGATCATCCGCTTCTCGGTCTTTTTCTCCTCGTTCGGGCACTCCACCTCCACTAGTAGGGTGTTCTCCTTGTGCAGAAGGCGGGTCACCTCGTACTCCTGAGGGAAGAAGTAGCCTTCGTTCTTCCCCAAGAGATGACCGTTGAGATAGACGTTGGACCAGTAGAAGGTGCCGTTGAGGCGCAAGCGGTACCTCTTCCGCCTTCGTTTCTTGAAGGGAAACTCTTTTTTGTACACCACCTTGCCGGCATACGATTCGAGTTCCGGGTGCTCCTGCCAGTGGCTGGGAACCTCCATCGAAAGCCACCCTTCTTTAGAGTAGTCTTCTTTGAACCCTTCCACGGGCAGGAGTTGCCAGGTACCATCTAAAAGTATCTTGTTCATCCGTTATCTGCCTCTCTACAGACTTACGTTCAAATAGGAGGAAAGCTCTAGGCAAGTCCGACAAGTCACCTTGAGGATTGTATCACAACGCAAGTTCTATGCAAGAGTCACGAACTGACTAGCCTGCTGCATGCCATCGTTCATAAAGCAAGACCCCTTCCGAGCCGGGATGGAAGGGGATTTACTTCTTCGGCAACAAAGATATAATGAATAGAAGCGCATATGGTTGATACTAGCCCAAAGGAGGTAGCAGAATGAGTGGTATAGGGCTTAGTAAGTATGATCTTGCAGGTGTTGCAACAAGGCTTGGAGGACCTCCAGCCGTCATTTTTGGCTTGGCCTAAACAGAAGAAGAATGGAACGAAAAGGTATGCGCGCTCGTCGACTGGACCATAGAGATGGTGGTTGCGCTCATTGAAGCGAATAATGATGAAATCGAACGAGAATTCGATGACAGGGTTGGGAGGGTTACATTTTAGGGGTGTTCTTCAGTGATCTTTCCTTCTCACCCTGGGGGCAAACAGCGATGTAGACTCCGCATACGGCCTCATCTGCCCCTACTCGTTCTTTGAGCAGTCGCTGGGCCTCCCTTTGACAGGCGTGAGCATCAAGGAGTTCCTCCCGGGCCATACCTGCTTGCCACTCTCGGCCCCTTATCGCTCCGGCAGGGCAAGCCTGCATGCAGAGACGGCAACCTCCACATCGCCCTTCAAGGATAGGCTGGCCGGTGGGAAAGGACAAATCGGTGAAGATAGTGACCAGCCGGATGCGGGGGCCGAAATCAAGGGTGATCAGGAGCCCGCTCTTACCTATGAACCCCAGTCCGGCCCGGGTGGCTGCCATCTTATGCTGGAAGGCTGCCCTTAAGTTGCTCTCATACTCCAGGTCCTTGGCCATAAGGGTGGCCGGGAAGGCCTCAGCCCTCACCCCTTTCAGGGTGACTGGGTCTAGAGGCAGAGCGATGGAGATAGCCCGGGGCCAAGGGGCGAACTCTCTTATGTCAGCGAAGCCCACTAGCGAGGCTCCAAAACCCGCGATTTCTTTCAGAAGGAGACTTGAATCCATTATGGGCTCACTATCTGAACGGTGGCCAAGATTATCCTGTTCCCCTGCGCTCCGGCAGCATAGCGCACAGGAAGCCTTCGGCCGGTCTCCGCCAGGTACATCCCCACCTCCAAGATATACTCTCCCTCTGGAGCCTGGGGGTCTACGGGGATGGCGTACTCGTCGGCGATGATCTCTCCAGGCAGCCAGCCGGTGGTGGGAAGGGTACCTCTGCCAGGTATGCCATCTTTCTGGCCCAAGATGTGATCCCCTTCGTCCAGGAGATGGGTGAAAACGGTGTAACTCTTTTCCATCTCGGCTAAGGCTTGCCAGTAGAGGGTCAGATATATCGTTTCGCCGGGCCGCATACTCTTGGTGTCAAGATCATACCCCAAGAACTTCACTCCCTCCCCCAGGTATGCCTCTTGGGGGGTCTCTATAGGCGGCGGGGTAAAGATCCGAGGGCGCCCCTCGACTTTAAGGGAAGCCAGGGGCAGTTCTCCCCGCGGTTCTTTCGTCTTTCTGTCCAGGAGACGGAGGGCGATTCTCTTCTCACCGGGCGGTGTCCCTGGCGCGATCCGCAGGTCATACCAATCTCGTAGGATCTCTCCCCTTTTCCACTCGGTGGTGGGGTAGGATCCGTTCACAGGTCGGCTTTGGACCTCTCCCCATATCTCTCCCGTTGTGTCTTCGACCTGGAGATGGATCAGATAGTCGCCTTCCACATCTCTCAACGCTTGCCACCATAGGGCCAAGGCCAAGGTCTCCCCCTGGCAAACCGAATCTTGGGCCAAGTCATACCCCAAGAGCGCTATCTCCTCAAATTCAATAGACAAAGGGTGTTGGATTTGAAGAGAGGAGGGGGGGTTAGCGGGTTTCACCACAGTGAGAGAGCCTAGAGGGAGGGAGGTCCCCTCTGGCTTTCCATTCGACCCCAGGAGAGGTAGCCTTTCCATGGTGGAAGGTTGATAGACAGCAGCCTTTAGCATGTACTCTCCAGGCGGGGTTCCGGCCGCAACAGGGATGAGATATACGTTCATCGCCACCTCGCCCACCTCCCAATTGGAGGTGCGAAGGTGGGTGTTGTTGATGAGCAAGCGGTCATCCTGCCCTACCAGATGGCCTGATGCATCCTCGAGATAGATGGTTGCCTTGTAATCTTCTGCTACCTTCTGCTCCAGTTGCCATCTCAGCACAACCCAGGCTTTCTGCCCGGCAGCGACTCTCTTTCGGGCTGTCTCCTCCTCCTCACCTGTCCCTTCCTCTCTCCCTCCAAAGGCGAAACCGGTGAGGGCCAATCGTTCCTCGAATTCGACCTGAGCGGCCTCGATCTCAGGAGCCAGGGAGAAGGAAGGGACAGGAGGGAGTTGGTACCAGGCTACTCGGTAGCCTCGAAACGGTTCTTCACCTAGAAAAAGAGAGTATTTCTCTAAGAGGAAGGGGATCACCCCTCGGGGATCGCTGTCCGATTTGTACCACTGCACGAGGTATAGACGATCTCGTCCTTGGGTCAGACGGGTAAGGGTCTCTGGGACCGTGTGGATATCAGCGAAGAGGTAATGGGCTGGGGCGGGGCCATCATAGTAATAGGCGAAAGGGTAAGGCATGTCTAGGATAACGACATCCTTTGGGCTGGCTCTCTCGTGGACGAAATCGGCCACCCCTCTAGTATCATCACGGAAGAAGAGAGGGTTGAAATAGTAAGAGTAGATTCCTACGAGAAGGGAGGATACGACTAGGCTGTAGGATAAGACTCCCAGAACCCGGGCGCGTCTCCAAAGTTGCCAGATTGAGTAGGCCAGGAGGAGAAAGTAGGCCGGGGTAACCAACATAGCGTAGCGGGGATGGAACATCGCTCTCTCCTGCAGGAGGAAGTAGTAGAGGATCAAGGGCACGAGAAGCCAGAGAGCAGTGGTCAAGAGGGGGAGAAAGCCTCCGTTTTTCTCCTTCGAAGGGAGCGCTCTTGCAACCAAGCCCGCTATGATGATGACCCCTATCATGACCCCCAGAGGCAGAGCCTTCTCAGGCTCGATGGTGAGGTCTAGATTGAAGGCCTGCCAAGTCTGAGAGATAAAGGAGGCCAGGGTTGGAGGCACCAGGTTGGGGTTCTCGTAGGAGATCGCCTGGCCGATGGCTGTTCTGAGTTGGGGAAGATAGAGAATAAGAATGCCCACTTGGCTCGCCACCCATCTCCTGAGGGATCTAAGGTGGTCCCTTTGCCTGACGAGGAGCAACCCGCCTAGAAGGTCTTGGGATATGAGGATAAAGGCAAAAGTGTAGTGAGTGTACAACGCCAGCGTAGTGGAGAAGGTATATCCCACCCAGAGGTGACTCCTCCCCTCCACCCAGGCTCGCCAAAGTAGATAGAAGGAGAGGGTGGAGAGGAAGAGGGTCAAGGTGTACATCCTTGCCTCTTGGGCTTCGTGGATCATGAGGGGCGAGAGAGCAGCTAAGAAGCCCCCTATGAGACCTAGGAAAGGGTCGAAGAGCTGCTTGCCTGTCTGGAAAAGGAGAGCCACGGTTAGGAGGGAGAAGACCAGGGAGAGAAAACGAGTCGCCAACTCCGTCTGACCCGCAAGAGAGAGCCAAAAGTGAAGGAGGTAGAAGTAGAGGGGCGGGTGGATATCCATCCCTGGAGCGGAGGTGATGGCCCAGAGGGGCTGGAGAGAGGCGGCGATGTTTCGCCCCTCATCCCACCAGATCGGCTGGTAATCCAGCCGGTAGAGGCGAAAGGCGAAAGCCAACGCCACGATGCCAAGCATCGAGAATCGTTGAGGAGCCTTCTCTTCGCCTTGGAGCCACGTGCTCAGGGGATACATAGTTTCACTCTTGGGGTTGAAGTCTAAATCTGGCTCTGATCTCTCCCACCACCTGGCCGTGTCGGTTCTTCACCATAGGCCGATAGTAGATGCTGAGCCTCTCTAGATCCTCTTGGTTCAAAAACCCTAGTTGGTATAAGGTCTCCATGACCACTGGGTTTCTACCGCGGGGGGAGCCATCCTCCATCTTTATGGCTATTCCCCAACCTCCCTCTTCTCGGGAGATGCCCAGGGCGAAGTAGCCTTCTGCGCCGGCCTTGGCCACCAGCGTGTTAGACTTGAGGCGCATCAGTTCCGTCTCCAGCCTGCCGGTTGAGCCTCCTACCATCTCTGGGTGGGAACGCATCGCTTGCACCACTCGGCGACACGCCTCTTGTCTTGAAGGGGAAAAGTCACGAGGATCCACCAGCCGGGCGTAGGCTAGAGCAGCCCTCCGCATGGGAAGGGCAAAGGTGGGAACGCCACAGCCATCAAGGGCTGTGATAACCGTCTGGGGCTTCACCCCCGCGAAGTCGGCTATGGTCTGCAGGATAGCCTCTTGTACAGGGTGTCCAGGCCTCTCATAATCTTCGATAGAATGGCCTTTATGCAAGGCTAAGGCTAACATGCCCGCGTGCTTGCCAGAGCAGTTATTGTGCAAGACCGAGGGCTCCTCCCTTGCCTCTCGCAACCGTTGAGAAGTTACGCTGTCGAAGGGGTAGTGGATGCCACAGTGCAACGCTTTTGCGCTTAGCCCGATCTTGGCCAGGATACCAGATACCGCTTGGAGGTGGATATCCTCGCCGTTGTGGGAGCCGGCCATGACCGCCAACTCCCGGTCGGTGAAGCCGAACCGCGCCGACGCGTCGCTTTCAAGGAGGGGGATAAGTTGCAACGGCTTGGCTGCCGAGCGGAGAAAGGTGACGAACTCGCTGTTGCCGATGCCTTTCACCACTCGTCCGCTAGCATCCGCGACCACGACCACTCCACGATGAAGGGATTCGACCTCCTCTCCCCTCGTCACCTCCACTAGGGGAAGCCCTGCACCGATCCCTATCTCATCCATCCTCTCTCCTTGGAAGGCCGAGGCAGAAGAGCGCGGCTACTAGAGGGAGGAGGACTAAGAGTTCGAGGCTTCTGAGAAGGCCGAACCGGTCGGCCAGGAAGCCGGTGACGGCTGCGCCGAGGCCTCCAGCCGTGAACTGTCCTCCCAAGGCGAAACCCGAAGCCATGGCCGCGCTACCCGAAAGGAGGTTTTGGGCCGTGAAGGTGACGACCGGGGTCACACCCGCTAGGAAGATCCCCAGAGGGATAACTAGGAGGTGGGGCCACGCTCCCGGGGCGGACAAGAAAAGGTAAATCATGGGGCTAGAAAGAATCAAGGAGAAAGCGAGAACCCTTCGGGGGCCAAAGCGATCGGCGAGGAAGGCGCTCAGAACCCCTCCAAAGGCGCTGGATATGAGTAACAGGAAGAGTACCTGACTGGCCAAGGAAAGAGTGTACCCCCGGCTTTGATAGAGGAGGGGTAAGTAGGTGGAAAGGCTCATAGAAGCCCAAGGGCGGAGGAGAACTATCATGGCTACAGAGACCACCGCTAGCCCGGGAGTGGGTCTCCATTCTATCGGATCCCTCGTGTCCAAAGGGGCCTTTCTCTCTTCTCTTTCCGCGGGAGGTCTGACTAGGAGGAGTGGAAGGACTACCAGCGCCGGGAGGAGGAGCAGGAATGCGCCTCTCAACCCTAGGTTGCTAAAGACGGCGCCGCCCATCAAGGGCCCCAGAGCGTACCCGATACTCCCCCCGAAGGAGAAGAGGGCCAGGCTGGTCGCCCTCGGTTCTCCGCTTATCACCGAGGCCTGGGCGGCCCCTTGGGGGTGGAAGGCGGCGGACCCTAAAGCGGCTAAAAGGATACAACTCAGGAGGATAGGATAGCTCCAAGCGTAAGCGGCTGAAACTATGAAGGCCGCGCTCCAGATGACGCCCAAGGGGCCCAGTATTCGGGGGGTGAATCGATCGGCCAGGTAGCCGAAGAGAGGCTGGGTGAGAGATGAGCCCGCTAAGGAGGCTGTGGCTACCAACCCCGCTTGAGTGTAGGTGAGATGAAGGGAAGCCACTAAAAAGGGGAGCATTATCGGCAGCAGGCTGGGGTATAGATCGAGGGTCAGATGGGCCAAAGAGAGGCTCAAGAGGGATCGGTTACGCAATAAGGACATGTTGAAAAGATCTCCTTTTACTTAGAGATGCTTCTCTAGGAGCGGACACAAAGATACCGTGAATGAGCGTAGTTGTCAACGCTACCCTTGCAGCTTGCGTATGTAGACTCGATACTCTCCCTCTCTCTCCTCCAAGCCCAGATATTCGTTCCCCGTGGCTCGACACCAGGCGGGCATATCCTCACGGATACCTGGGTCGGTGGCCAAGACCTCCAACACCTCTCCTACTTTGAGTTCCTTCATCTTCTGGGCCGTCTTTATAATGGGCATGGGGCAAAGAAGTCCGAAGCTATCGAGAGTGGCATCTGCTTCCATAGGGGTAAATCTCTCTTTCTTCCTCGTCTGGGCGAGGCAGGGAGGTCTTGGGCAACCTTCCCTGCTCAAGAATCTTCGCGCCGCAAATCTTTCGATAGCGACTCGGCAAGCAAAATAGCGATTAGGATTTGCGGCACGGCCTGGAACAGGGCATTGTGTCCAACAAAGGGCACATAGAGCATAGGCCACAACACGAGTATGATGGCTATGCCAAGAGCGAGTTCGGCAAAGCCTCGCCCCCAGTGGCCCATTATGAGACGCCCCGCTCCGTAGATACCAAAGACACCTGCTACAAGTTGAAAGATTACAGCAGCTCTCCTTCTCACAAGTCCATCTTATCCACCGGCGAAGTCTTCCGATGGGCCTCTGCCAAGTCCTCGTCTGCCAACACAACATACCTCTTGGTCATTATTAAAACATACATGGGGCTTACTGGTGATAGAGGGGCGAGAGTTTCCTCAACCTTTTCACTATCGGCGGAAGGACCTCTAGAAAGTAGTTCACATCCTCCATGGTGTTTCCCATCCCTAGAGTGAGGAGCAAGGAACCCTGGGCCAGGCTGGAGTCGATCCCCATAGCCTCTAGGACATGGGAGGCTTTCAATGCTCCGGAGGTGCAGGCGGAGCCGCTGGAGGCGGCTACCCCTTTCAGGTTCAAAGATAGAAGCATCGCCTCTCCCTCCACGTACTCCACTACTACGCTCACATGGCCGGGCAGCCGCTGTGTGGGATGGCCGGTGAGGTAGACCCCATCGATCTCCAATAGTCCTTCCATCAGTCTATCTCGCAGGGGGGTTAGATGGTTCGCGCGGTTGGCCATCTCCCCTTTGGCCAATTCCGCGGCTACCCCTAACCCTACGATGTCGGCCACATTCTCCGTGCCCGCGCGTCGACCTCCCTCTTGGATACCTCCATCGATGAAGGGGATGATCTGCGTTCCCCTTCGAACATAGAGGGCTCCTACCCCCTTGGGGCCGTAGAACCTTTGCCCTGCCAGGCTCAAAAGGTCGACCCCCAACCTTTCCACATCGATGGGGATGGTTCCCACTGTTTGCACCGCGTCCGTATGAAAGGAGAGGTCATGCCTTTTCGCGATTTCGGCTATCTCGCCGAGGGGCTCAATGGTTCCCACCTCGTTATTGGCGTGCATAATGGAGACCAGAATCGTCTCCTCGGTGATCGCCTCTTCTACCAAAGCGGGGTCGACCAGGCCATACCTATCCACAGGCAAAGAGGTGTAGGTGAAGCCTTGTCGCTCTAGGCTCTTTAGGGAATGGAGCACGGAGTGGTGTTCGATCTGGGAGGTAACGATATGCTTGCCTCTTCGCTCCTGGGCCCAAGCCACCCCTTTGAGGGCCAGGTTATTAGCCTCAGTGCCTGAGGAGGTGAAGATGATCTCCTCGGGCTGGGCGCCAATCAGGCTTGCCACCTTGCCCCTCGCCTCCTCGATAGCCTCTCTCGCTTCCTGCCCCCAATCATGGATGCTTTGAGGGTTGCCGAAGAACTCCCCCAGGTAGGGGAGCATCGCTTCCATCACCTGGGGGTGGGTGGGGGTCGCAGCGCCGTAATCGAGATAGACCTTTTTCATCATAATCTATTGGCGGCTTCCCCCTAGGGTTGGATGGTGTCTAGAGCCCTCTTCAAATCTTCGATGATATCCTCCGGCTCCTCGATCCCCACCGAGAGGCGGATCAGCCCCTCGGTGATACCTTGAGCCAACCTTTCCTCCGGGGTGAGTTGGGTGTGAGTCATAGAGGCGGGATGGGTGATGAGGGTGCGCACATCGCCTAGATTTGCGGCTAAGGTACAGAGGCGTACACTGTCCATGAGTTGTCGCCCCGCTCCCAGCCCTCCTGCCACCTCGAAAGCGACCATGCCTCCAAAATCGGTCATCTGCTTTTTCGCTAACTGGTATTGAGGATGGCTGGGGAGGCCGGGGTAGAATACTCGCACCACCTTGGGATGGCCTTCCAAGAAGCGTGCCACCTTGAGAGCATTAGTGCAGTGACGCTCCATGCGCAAAGGTAGGGTTCGCACCCCTCGCAGCACTAGCCAAGCATCGAAGGGGTTGAGGATGCCACCGAAGTCACGCCGGATCGTCCCCCGGGCCCTCTCGATGGTCTCCTCAGAGCCCATGACTAGGCCCGCGGTGGCGTCGCCATGCCCTCCCAGGTACTTAGTGGCACTATGGATGACAAAATCGGCTCCCAAGGCCAGAGGTCGTTGGCAGTAGGGGGTGGCGAAGGTATTGTCCACTAAGGTCGGCACCCCCTGGCGGTGGCCTATCTCCGCGGCTAGGGCGATATCGGCCAGGCGCAAGGTGGGGTTGCCGGGCGTCTCTAGAAATAAAGCCACCGTCCTTTCGCTCATAGCCCTCTCGATATTGACCGGCTCCGTGGCGTCGACCACGGTGACCTCGATCCCCAGGGCGGGTAGGTCTTGGGAGAGGAGCCTATAGGTGCCACCGTACAGGGAATCGCTAGCGATGATATGATCTCCAGGGCTAGCCAGAGTGAGAAGGATGGAAGAGATGGCCGCCATACCCGAAGCGGAGGCCAAGGCCGCTTCCCCTCCCTCTAGGGCTGCTATCTTCCTCTCTAAGGCAGCCACCGTGGGGTTGCTCCATCGGGTGTAGACGTACCCTTCTTTCTCGCCGGCTACGATCTGAGCGGCCTCCTCAGCGCTGGAAAAACGGTAGGCTGCCGCTTGGAAGATAGGGGTAGGGAAAGCGCCAGTAGCCGGATCTGGCTCCTCACCAGCATGTACCGCTTGAGTGTAGATGCTCCGCATACTCCCTCCTTTCTGCAACAGGGCGTTCATCGAGAGTTTACAAGATCTTGATTGGATAGCCCTGAGAGGAACCCATCTATCAGGGATAACAACTCTTCTGGAGTGTTGTAAGCCTTGACCCCGATATTAGGCTCCGTGTTCCCCAGGATCATCTTAGAGACCGTTGAATCTTGGCGGTAGAGACAAAGGACCGGCTTACCTAGATGAAGGGCCGTGGCTATCTCATACCCCACTCCCATAGAGGGCGTGGATACCTCAGCGATCATGACCTCGGATTCTCGAACCCAGCCTATATCCCGCTCATAGACTAAAGAGGGTGGGTTCTTCTTCTCCCAGTGGAGGACATCGGGTCGGGCCACATGAGCCGAGGGGACCTCGTGCCCCTTGGCCAAGAGATATTCTACTATCTGGGCGTAGATCTGGGCGTTCTCTCGCCCTCCCACAATGGAACCAGCGAAATAGATCTTCATTTTAGGAGCCCAAAAACGCTTCTTCCTCTTTACCCACCGGCCAGGGGTACTCTTTATACTCGTTCCGGCAAGGGGCACCCAGGCTGTAGGCCACCTTCCGGTTAGTCAAGTCGCCGATGGCCGACCAGAGGGTGGCTAGCCCATCCATGTGGCCACAGATGGGGGTCTGGTGGTCGGTGAGGATCTCCTGGGCCAGAGCCCAAGGGTCGCTGTCTCTCTTCGACAACGCGCTCAACATCTTCTGGAGGCGGCGCTTGGAGTTCTCCAGAATAGGTGATTCTATGAGGTGGCTCAGATCGTGGTGCAAGAAGTGGTTGGTACAAGCGATATAATCGTTTTCGGCCTTCCGCACACGGACTCTTTCGGGGTAGGCCTCCACTACGAACATATCACGGGGGTCGACGATGGTGTAGTTGAAACTCGAAAGATGGGGCATCTCCTGGGCCATCATCACCGCTTCCTCAGCGGTGGCGCAGGTCTCGAGTAAGATGCGGGGGATGAGATGGAAGACCACCCCCGGCTCGACCCTCTCCGGCGCTTTAGCGGACACCCCGTGGAGGGCCACGAAGAGCCCGTGTTGATTCACCCCATCGTGACGCCCGGAGAGGAGTCCATCGTTCATCCCTAGAGTCGCGTAGTAGGCCTCAGGCTGGGCGGCTATGAGATACCTCAGCCTGGCCCGATAGAAGAAGTCGTAGTTACGTCCTACTATCGTCCGCCCCTGGCGGCGAAGGGCGAAAGAGGAGCATCTAAGGTTGATTTCCCCTAGGCCCACGATGAGCATCCCCAGAAGGGTGTCCATCTCCAGATCGAGGGCCTCAGCCCACCCCTCATATTCATCTAGTAGGGTGGGATGGAAACTGGAGATCACATCCCAACACTCCTCGGCGAAGGCGATCTGGGAAAGAGTCAAAGGCTCTGCTTCCCCTTCCGGCGGTGGGGGGAGGGGGCTAATCCCATGGGCCAGTTGTTGTCCCATCTCTAGGTGGGTCCCCGCTAGTTGAAGATACCGGTAGTCGGCCGCTTTCTCTTCCTCTAGATCGTCTTCTGGTCTAGGCATCTTTTCCTCTTTTCGACCTGGGCAAACCTCTATAATTTGATTTTAGCATCGCCGGGGATAAATGACAAGACAAGATTGACGGAAGCCCCTTTTCAGATTTAGAGTGGGCGTATGTCAAGTATCCCTGTCCCAAAGGGATCCCGTCCCACAGGGATCCCGAGGGAAGGGACGGGAAAGGTGAATCTCTGATGCAGGCTAAGGGGTTGAGGTTGAAGAGGGGAGTTATCTTACCCTCTGGCCTCTAGAGCCGAGGGGAAAGAAGAAGGCTGATGCCTACTAAGCCCGCCAGCGCCAGGAGGGCCCAAGCCAGTTTCTCCTGGCCTCCAGTAAGGAGAAGGGCTGCGGTCAAGACGAGACTTGCCAGCACGATGCCCCTCAGGAGCCGATCCATCCCCCGCTCTAGGCGGTCTACCACCCTTTCCAGTTCCCCCGACTCGGCTATGTGCACCTCCAGGTCGCCACGGCTGAGGGTGAGCATCGTCTCCTCTGTGAGTCGGGGCAGTCTCCACAAAAGAGCCCCCATACTCTGGAGTTCGTTGAGGAGATGCCCGGCCCATTTTTCCTTCTCGGCGGCCAAGAGTTCCCTGGCGAAGGGCTCCACCCCCTCGAAGACGTTGAAGTCGGTATCCAGCCCTGTGGCCAGGCCGGAGAGGATGCCCAGCATCCTGCCCATGAAGATGAAATCCTGGGGCAACTGAAGGGGCATCTGGAAGATGAGGTCGCGGAATTCGACGGCTAGATCGGCGAATTCCCGATGGTCGATCCTCGCCAACTCCCCCATGCTGAGGCCGTAGAAGCGGGCGAACACCTTCTCCGCCGCGGCCTCGATGGGGCGCAGGTCGGTCCCCGGCAGGAAGAACCCCAGCCTATCCCAACTTTCGATTATGCGGAGCACATCTCTAGCCGCTAGGCCGATGACCGACTCCCTCAGTTGGTCCATCACCTGGGGGATGAGGTGGCCCACCATCCCGAAATCGACGAAAACCAGTTGGAACTCCCGTGAGAGGTCCCCCTTGGGGGGCGGGTCGCCTAAAGGGCAGACAAAGATGTTTCCGGGGTGGGGGTCGGCGTGGAAGAAGCCGTCTAAGAAGACCTGCTGGAGGTAGGTCTCAAATACGCACTGGGCCACGGCCTTTCGGTCGATTCCCGCTTCGGTCAGGGCTGCGTAGTTGGTGATTTTGATTCCCCCTACACGCTCTAGGGTGAGCACCCGCTTGGTGGTATGAGACCAGCGGGGGAGGGGGATGCGCACCCTGTGGTTCCCGGCGAAATTCTCGGCGAACCGCTCGGCGTTATGTCCCTCGGCTATATAATCCAGTTCTTCGTAGAGGGTGCGGCTGAACTCATCGAGGAGGGCATCGAGGTCGGCACGGCTGGCTAGGGGGCGATACCGCTTCAACCATCCCACCGCCCAGCGAAGGGCGGCTAGGTCTGTGGCCACCAACATCTCGATCTGGGGCCGTTGCACCTTGACCATGACCGGCTCCCCGCCGGGAAGACGGGCCTGATAGACCTGTCCTAACGAGGCCCCGATCTCTGTCCCCTCTTGAAACTCCTCGAAGAGTTCCGACAAAGGTGCGCCCAGTTCCTCCTCGATCATCTGCCGGATGGGAGGGAAGGGGTCGGGGGGGACCTCGTCTTGGAGGCCGCTCAACTCCTCGGTGACCTCTGGGGGGAGGACGTCGGCACGGGAGCTGAGGAACTGCCCCAATTTGATGAGCACGCCGCCCATCTCCACGGCCATAGCCTGGAAGCGGGCAGCCAGACGGCGGCGTCGGCCAGGCGCGCCGAGCCGCACCAGCCTCCCTCCCGGCAGGCGAGGCAAGAAGGCCTCCCAGAGGAGGAGGGAGAGGATAGTGCGGGCAAAGAACCAGACGATACGCCAGTAGCGGCGGCGATGGATTCTCATAATTAGAGGGTAGCACGAGGGAGACGGGCAGTCAAGGGGGAGCACGAACGGCGCGAAGGGTGGAAAAGGGGGGATAGAATCGAGGCTTCAGCCGGGCCGCGTAAAGGATAGGGCAGGTATCCTTCGGCAGGGCTCAGGATAGGTGGAAACCTGCCCTATGTTATCCTAGTTGTTTCTCCAAGTCCCCTAAGAATTCTTCGTTCCAGTTCAACAGGATGTCCCAATTGTTCCTAAGTGGTTGTAAGCGAGTCACGCGACGTGTGTCTCCGAACTTCTCAAGGAAGCGGGTGGGAATCAAATATAGATCCAAGGTGAAGCGGTCTACGCCTATAACTAGATCATTGTGTTCCAGGCTATACTTGTACTTCTTGACGCCAGGCACGTATATCCTATTCACCCCAGCCCTTTGGCCAGCGGTAAATCTGACATCACCGGTCTTACTGGCTGTTTTTACTGCACCGCGGATAATATACTGGGTTGAATTAGGTCCTTTTTCATAAACTGTAATCAATAGATCGTAGGGTCCTCCTTTCACGCTGGATACGGACACGTCGAATCCGAGCCTCATTAAAATTGCAGTAACCAGAAACTCGTGCGCGGTGCCTAAGTTGCTTGCGAACTTACCCTCCTCAGTCTCGGTAATATTCAAATCTGCAACTGATGGTGCCATCTGGTCAATCTCCTGTTGGTTTTCTGAAAATGATTACCCAGTCATCATTAATACGCTCCTTGCGTGGCACCTTGATGAAGTGCCGGATGATTTCAGAGACAAAGTAATTCTCTACTTCAAATCCGATGTCGCTTGCGATCTCTGTGAAGAACTCATGCGTTTTGATTCGATGACCTCTGATGACATTGTTGCCAACAACAACACAATACCGGCCGCCGGGAACAAGCAGCCTGAATATTTCGCGAAAATTCTCCTTCATATCTACAAAATATTTATAAATGATGAACGATCGTCGGGGGTCGACGCGGTAAATACTTTCGAGTACGGCATCTAGGGAGGGAAGGCCGAACGTCTTTAGATCCTCATAGTCTTTCTTAAGAACGCTTTCGGTGCCGATATGTTGACGTTTCATTTCGGCCAAAGGACCATCGTCAGGATCAATTATGCCTAGCCAGTACATCTCTAGTTGATGTGTGCGGGTATAGTCTACTGCGTTGATGTATGGAGGAGAGGTTACAGCCAACTCTACGGAGCAGCTGGGGAGGCCTGTATTCCTTGCGTCACTATCCTCGAGAATTTCCACTTGCACATTACTTGGGCATACCCTCGAGAACTGAATCATGTTTTGGATGTTGGTCCGCGAGACCTCGATAAATCTTCGGAATGCATCACCCTTTTCGATCCTCTTATTAAGGCGTTTGCGAACAACAGTTCTAGTGCAGTGATCGTCGGCATTAGAAACGGCCCGAATGATGGAGGACATGCAGATGTAGTAGAAATCTTTGTATTTCTGGCTTTGTCTTGGCTCCAGATCAAACGCCAGCGGGACGCGCTCAATGGCACCTTTGATGATTCCAAGCTCTCTTGTTATGTCCTGCCTGAACCAAATATCATCGCGACCGGGAAAATCGGGAATCATGATATGGCTTTCTGGGTAGCGGTCGTTCAGTTCGGCCTGTATCCATTCCCATGTGCACTCTAGTAATTCTTCATCCAAAGGGGTGGTCTTTACCCGAGTGAGTAGTTGAGCGAATGGATCAATGTCAATCGCTATGGACGGAATACCTTGCAATAGACATTCTATATTGACAGTACCACTGCCCGCCATAGGGTCGAGGACTGGACCCCTGTCAGTATACTTTCGGATCAACCAGCGAGGTAGTTCAGGGAAGAATTTGGCTGGGTATTTATGAAAGCCGTGAGTTAGGAAGGACTGGTCTTGGCTTATGATGAGGAGTCTTTGGCCGCGAGGGATGTCAAATTCAGGATGAAGGTCGCCGTTGACGATTATTCTCCCGTCAAGCAACGACCTCTGGATAGCGGTAAGAGTCTGTGTCATAACATCCTCCTCGCATGATAACAACCCTTATCATTTTAGCCCACATAACAAAGCAGGTCAAATTCGTTTACAAGGGCTGGGCAATCTTAAAATTACACCCCCCAGTATAGCACAAAGGTTCTACAATGTCAAGAGCAGGCATGGGGGATTAAGAGAAACCCACGGACGCTTTCAGGCTTACGGATACAGCCTATGCAGCATCCTGGGAAAGGGTATCGTCTCCCGGATATGCTCGAGGCCGCAGATCCAGGCCACGGTCCGCTCTATCCCCAGCCCGAAGCCGGAGTGGGGGACGGAGCCGTAACGCCGCAGGTCCAGATACCACTCGAAGGCCTCGCGAGGGAGGTTGTGCTCCTCGATGCGCTTCTCTAGGATTTCAAGGCTGGCTGTTCGCTGCCCCCCGCCGATGATCTCCCCATACCCCTCCGGGGCCAAGCAATCCACGGAGAGGGAGAGTTCGGGACGGTCGGGGTCTGGTTCCATATAGAAGGCCTTGCACAGGGTGGGGAAGCGGTGGACGAAAAGGGGCTTCTCGAAATGCTTGGCCAGGGCGGTTTCGTGGGGCGAGCCGAAGTCGTCTCCCCATTCGAACTCCAGCCCTTCTTGGTGGAGGATCTCCACCGCCTTATCGTAACTGATGCGAGGGAAGGGAGGCTTCACCTTCTCCAACGAGGCCGTATCCCTTTTCAGGGTTTTAAGTTCCGGTTTCCGGCGCGTGAGCGCCCTCTCTACGATATAGGAGACGAACTCCTCGGCCACCCGCATGCCTTCATCTAGGTCGGCATAGGCCATCTCCGGCTCCACCATCCAGAACTCCAAGAGATGTCTCCTGGTCTTCGACTTCTCCGCCCGGAAGGTGGGGCCGAAGCAGTAGACCTTGCCGAAGGCCATGATGCTAGCCTCGCTATAGAGTTGGCCGCTCTGGGCCAGATAGGCTGTATCCCCGAAATAGTCGGTCTCAAAGAGAGTGCTCGTGCCCTCGCAGGCAGCAGGGGTGAGGATGGGGGTATCGACGAGGAGGAAGCCGTTTTCATCGAAGTAGTCGCGCACGGCGCGGATCACCTCCGCTCGCACCCGAAGGATGGCGTGTTGCCGGGAGGAGCGAAGCCAGAGATGGCGGTGGTCCATGAGGAAGGTCACCCCATGCTCCTTGGGGGTGATGGGGTACTCCTGGGCCAACTGCACTACCTCGATCTCTTTCACCGTTAGTTCATATCCCCCGGGCGCTCGCTCATCGGCCCGAGCGGTGCCCGTGACTATAAGCGACGACTCCTGGGTCAGGCTCTTTGCGGCTTCGAAGACCTGACCAGGTACATCCTTCTCCAAGACCACGCATTGGATGACCCCCGTTCCGTCTCGCACCAGGAGAAACTGGAGCCGGCCCTTGTCGGTCTTGTGGTAGAGCCAACCCTTGAGGGTTACCTCTTGCCCCTCGTATTGGGCTATCTCTTCGATATACGCCTCTTCAGGCAAGGCTATCTCCTCTCCTGTGGATGGTGACATAAAGATTCTATCACAGGGAGAGCGGCTTGTCACATAGGAGGGTTTAGCGGGGTGTGGTCACCTCTTCAGGAGGTCACCTCTTCAGGAGGTCGCTTCCTCAGGGGGATGAGTTCCCTTATTACGGCTATCTCCTCCCGTTCGAAAGTGCCCAGAGCCACCAGGGTAGCCAGATATAGGAGCAGGGAGGAGGGGACGAGGAGGAGGAAGTTCAGCTCCCTAAACCACCAAAGGAAGGCGCCCATAAGAAGGGTGCTCAGAGCCGGCCGCCAGACGAGGCTAAGCCAGGGGATGCTCGTGAGGTGCTTGCGGACGCCGTAGTAGAAGGGGAGAAAGAGCGCTATCTCGGAGAGGATGGTGATCACCGCGGCGGCCTGATAACCGTAGGAGGGGATGAAGATCAGGTTGGCTGTTATGTTGAAGGCCACGCCGATGAGAAAGGCTCGGGTCAAGAACCGTTGCTGATTGATGGCGATAAGCAGGTATTGGGTCACGCTATTGATGAACCCCACGGGCGCATACCAGATGAGAAGGCTCAAGGCTATGGCGGAGTGGGGCAGGTATTCAGAGCCTCCAAAGATGAGGATCAGCCCTCGGGCATAGAAACTGACCAGCAGGGCCAGAGGAAGGCTCACGATGAGCAAAGCCTTGATGGCCAGGGTGTAAGCCTTGATGAGCGACTCTCGAGCGTCCTGGGCGAAACGGGAGATGATGGGAAAGATGGCGATGGTGAAGGTGGAGGGGATGATGTTGACCCCTTCGATGAACTTGTAGGCGGCGGTGTACCAGCCCACGACGGTATCCCCTCTCATCGGCTGGAGGAGGGTCACATCGACCCGAAAGAAGAGGGTGGCCAAAAGGTGATTGATCATCAGGGGGTAAGAGAGCCCCAGCATCTCCTTGCTGAAGGGGGGGTTGAACTCCAACTGAGGCCGGAAGAAGATCTTAACTACCAGGTAGAGGAGGATGAACAGGGTGGCCAGATTAACTATCACCGAGACCCCCGCCAGCCCCACGAAGCCGAACCCCAAGAGTAGAGCCAGGAGCCCCAGGGTGACCTTTAAGATGGTACTCACCATGGTGATGGCCGCGGGGTACTCCATCTTCTCGTGGGCCCGGAAGAGGGAACTTAAAGCCGCAGAGATGCTGCTGGGGATCAGGCTGAGGGTCAAGAGAAGGATAGCGGCTATCGTATCCCCAGAGAGGGCGAAGAGGCCTCGCCAAACGGCCAGAAAGATGAAGAGCACCGGCAGCACTCCCAAGAGGATGAGCAGGCGCAAGATCGCCGTATTGCTCAGGTAACGGTTCCCCTGAGAGGGGTCCTTGGCTACCTCCCTGGTGAGGAGGGTATCCAGGCCGAAGTTGGTGACGATCTCGAAGTAGCCCACTATGAAGATGGCGAAGCCGTATTTCCCTTGCCCCTCCGGGCCCAGGATACGGAGCATGACCATAGCGAAGGCGATATCGATCCCTTTGTTGAGAAAGGAGGTGCCCATGGGGGTCAAGGCGTTTTTCAGCACCCGTTGGATAGTGGTTTTGGGTTCTTCCCGGTATATGTGTCCCCAAAGGGAGTAGCCGAAACCGACGAGGGTTATCACCCCAGCCAGGAAAGTAACATAGAGCCCCAACTTGAAAGAGAGGGGACTATACTTGAAGCGGACGGTGTGCTCTCCCGGCTCAAGGAATACGGCCCGAAAGTTGCCATCGGCCCGGTAGATCTGTAACTCCTCTTCACTTTCCCCCATCCTGTCATACGCTTTCCAGCCGGGAAAATAGGAATCGGTTAGAAGTAGCCATCCCGGCTGGGGCATATCTAACCCTATTATTACCTGATTGATCGTGTATTCGGTGATGGCGACTTTGGGGGAGCCTATCCCAGACTGGCTTAGACCTCCCTCTGGAGGGGGCGGTTCCTCCTCTAATATGACATACTCCCGGGGGTCAAAAGCCTGAAGCGCTTGTAGCCGTGCTCCCTCATCCTCGATTATCTTGGCTTCCGGCACCACGAAAGCCCGGGGCAGATAATCGTCGTTTCGATAGATGCGCACCTCATCATCGTAGACCAGGGTATAGCCAGGGTGGGGTATGTGTTGAGTGGTGACCACATATTTGACGTTCAGGAGGTCCAAAAGAGGGGAGTCAAGAGAACTATACTCATAGAGGGGAGCGATCCGGTTGTAGAGGAGTTCCCCTTGTTCCTCGATGAGGCCCATGAATTGGGCATATTGCTGGGGGATGATAGAGTCGTACCCTCGGATGTCGGAGAGGCGATAGAGCATCCCCGCGTTGGCGTTGAAAGTCTTCTCCCCCGGCGCGTTGAAAGTGGTGAAGCGGAAAAGGTCGGGGTCGCTTTGTAGGAAGGCGACTGAGGGAGGGGTGAAGTCGATGAGTTCGGGATCGACAGCCGGGTTGAACCCCCTACCTATGATGAAGAGGTCGCAAAGTAGAACGAAGAGGGCCAGAGGTTGCCAGGCCTTTCGGCTGAGCGTGAAGTAGGCTAGGACGATGGTTAACCCACCCCCCGCTGAGAAGAGAGCCAGATGCACCAGGTTTGGCCACTGGTAGGAGAGGAGGACAGTTCCGTCGGCGAAAGCCTCCTGAGCCTTCTGGGAAGCGGCAAGGAGACGGCCTGCCAGGGGGATGAAGGGGCCTGACCGGAAGAATACGAGGGCCGTCAAGAGTAGCCCTATGCAGCCCAGCGATAGGGCCAGCCAGCCGATGAGGCGAGGGCTTTTGCCGTCCCTCTTGGCCAGGAAGTCGGCTCCCAGGCCGGCTAAGAGGGCTAGGCTAAGGGTGTAGGGGAAGACCCAGCGGAAGGGGGTGTGGAGTTGCCCATAACCAGGCAAGATATAAAAAAGCAGAGCGTAGAGAGGGGTGCCGAAGGCGAAAAGGAGGGAGAGGAGAGCGAGGGAGGCGAAAATCCAGAAATAACGAGTCCGCCGTCCGAAAAACGCGACCACCGCCAGAAGAAGAGGGAGTATCCCCACATAACTTCCAGCCTCCACATAGTTCTTGATCCCCCAGAAGATAGTGCTTATGGGCTTCCCCGCGAAGTTCTGGGTGACGGGGACGATCTTTCGGCTTAGGAGATCGAGGTAACTGTGATGGGCCGGGTTCCCAAAGAAGTTGGGGACAAAGAAGGTTATGATCTGGCGTTTGGGGTAGGCCCAGGCGATGATCTCTTGATAGCCAGCCGAGTCCTGGCGAAAACTGCGAGTCACCAGTTCATAGAGAGGGAGGAGTTGTATCCCTCCCAGACCCAGGCTCAGGATGACCATGGCCAAAACTCCCAAGCCCAGATAGAGGGTGCGCCTCAGGTCTCGGACTCTCCACCAGAGGCTGGCCAGGCGGCAGAGGGTGTAAAAGCCAGTGGTTAGGAGCACCAGGTAGGAGAACTCGGCGTGGCCGGCCAGGAGGTTCACTCCCAGGACTAGCGCCCCCCCTAATAGGTAGGGGAGCGGAGGTTTGGGTGGCTCGCTCTCTTGAGCCCGGAAGGCCAGTTCCACCAAGGCTAAGATCAAAGGCAACCAGGTGACGGTAGCGATGGTTTGGGGCCAGACCACCCTCACCACCATGAAAAGGCTGAAGGCGTAGGTTACCCCCGCTAAGAGGCCACTCCATCGATTCAGGCCCAAGACTCGCCCATAGATATAAACGAAGAGCCCAGCCAAGAAGAGGTGAAGGAGGGTAAAATACCCATAAGCCTGGGGCAAGGGGAAGAGGTAGTAGATGATGCTTAGAGGATAGAGCGCCGAATGTTGGCCCGCGGCCAAGAAGGGGACCCCGGCGAAGAGGTAGGGGTTCCAAAAGGGGACCTGCCTCGAGCGGAGGGCTTCCAGGATGAACTCTTTCCAGGCGTAGTTCTCTAAGAGGAGGTCGCCTAGGAGCAGATTGTGAGGGACGCCGACGCCCCGTTGGGTAGCGTAGGATTTCCAAGGCTCGAAGGCGTATAGGTTATCGAAGGGGATAAGCGTCTTCCCGCCGAAGATGACCGGCCAGAAGAAAAGAAGGGGCAAGACGAGTAGCCCCAAGGCTATCAGCAACTCGTAGATCCATCCTCTTCTCAAGGGAAGCGGACTCCTCTATATCGCCATCTCATCTGCCAGACCCGCCAGAACGCCTCCAAGATGATAGCCAGGCTCATCTTAGAGCGGCCGAGGGCTCGATCTTCGAAGTAGATGGGGAGTTCGCAGAGGCGGTACCCCTTTTTCTGGCAGAGGTAGGCCATCTCGATCTGGAAAGCGTAGCCCTCGGAGCCGATGGGGGGCAGGTCTTCAAGCACCTCTCGCCGGTAACATCTGAAGCCGGAGGTGGTATCTCGCACCGACAAGCCGGTCACCAAGCGGGCATAGAGGTTGCCTCCTCGACTGAGGAGCCGCCGCCAGATACTCCACCGCTCGTCCACCTTTCCCCCTTCTGTATATCGGGAGCCAATCACGAGGTCGCAACCCTTCATCTTCTCCAAGAAAAGGGGAAGATAGGAAGGAGAGTGGGAGAAGTCGGCGTCCATCTCCACCACATAGTCGGCGCCCCGGGCTAAAGCCTCTTCAAAGCCCCAGAGGCAGGCAGAACCCAGCCCCAGTTTCCCCGGTTGATGGATGACCCGCAGCCTACCCGGGTGGCGGGAGGCCAGTTCCTCCGCAATCCGCCCCGTCCCATCCGGCGAATTGTCGTCCACGACGATGAGCTCTAGCCCCTCGATACTCAGGGAGAAGATCTCGCCTACCATCTGGGGCAGGTTCTCCGCCTCGTTATAGGTGGGCAGCACTACTATAGTCTTCACCATGCCCTTCCCTAGCCTTCTTCGCCGAGAATTATACTAACCGGGGGGTAAATGGTCAAAGGCGGAGGCGGAATGGTTCTTCTCTGCTACTCGCGCTGGGGGTTCCGAAGGGTCTCCCGTTCTACAAGCCCTATTCAAGTTTGGAAACAAAAAGAGGCCTGCGTGCGTTCGCATCCTGAGGATGCTCAGCATCCGAAGGAAAAGCAGACCTCGCCACCCGCACACGTTCAAAGTGACCCCAAGAGAGGAAGTGGTACAACGCGACGCTGCTTCTTCTGTAGAAGCAGGGTTCTTCTCCACTTCAATGCGACCACTAGATAGGCTACAGCAACCGTGAACTGGCTCCGCGCATCAACCCCCAATGGAGGGGCATCCTTTGGGGTCTGCAATTCACTACACTTGTCCTTAACCGAGCTCTCCGAGAATGAGTACCCGTGCAATCGATGTGCGAACTTATTGCGAATCTGGTTGATAATTTTAAGGTTGTGATATTCCTCCTAGCTTATGAGCCCCATGCAATAGGACGCCTCTATTTTTGCGAAAAAGCTCCCAAGAAGCCTTGAGTCTCCCCGTAGATTCTTAACAGCCTTGGAATCCTCGACCAGGAAACTAGCAATGAGTTGCTTTAAGCATTCATCAAGATAAGCTGCTCCAAGAACAGCAGCAGCTCTCTCGCTTTCTCCTTCAAACTCTTTAAGAAAATCCAGGGCATCTTCAGTCAGAGCCCACCCAGAGACCTTCATGCTCCTCTCCTTCCCCACCACTCCCTGAGCCGCTGTACCCAGGACGGCTGCTGATGGGTTCCTATTGGTCAGCCCCCTTCCACCTTGACTTCAATCCTAGCAGATAAACGTCAAAGTGCCAAGTGCGGGGACAGGTGTGCTTACTTAACACAGAGTTTCGATGCCCTTAGGCGGCTCCGGCTAAAGCCTCCATTCCTGCTATACATAGCGTCGGGCTTCAGCCCGACGAATTGACAGATCAACCGTCGCCCTAAAGGGCGCCGCTACATTTGTTCTTCACCCGTGCCTTAAGCCGATAGACCTTTAGGCGGCTCCGGTTGTCCTTACAGGATCCCTGTCCCGTAGGGATCCTGAGGGATGGGAAAGCCTCGATTCCTTTCAATCTTTGGATTTGAGCCTTCAGGCGGCCGATTCCTGGTTCATACTCTTTCCCAACGAGTTCGAAACTCTTCGCTGTCAGGATTTCACAAGAGGCTGGTTTGCCAGAACTTGCTACTTTTCCCCTTATGGAGTAGAATATAATAAAGAGTTGGGCAGGAGCCCTTTTTAGGTTGTCAAAGTACCTCCGCAAGGGAGCGGAAGGAGGGCCAGGATGGTGGTGAAACAAGATCTATTGAAGAAGAGACTAGAAGAGGAGAGGACGCGTCTCCAGGAAGAGATCTCCCAGTTGACCATCGGTGGGCAGGATCATCCTGGCTATGGCAACCATATGGCCGATGATGCCTCAGAGGTCTTCGAGCAGGCTAAGAACCTGGCGCTTCGTCAGACCTTAGAGCGCCAGTTGGAACAGGTGGAAGGGGCTCTAGAGCGGTTCGAGCGAGGAACCTACGGGAACTGCTTAGATTGCGGCAAGGAGATAGACCCCGCGCGGTTGAAGGCTATACCCTCTGCCAGCCTCTGCATCAACTGCATGCAGCGTCGCGAGAGGAGGCGATGAGCGAAGGGAGGCTGGCAGGGAGTTATAGGTGGGCCCTTCTCCTGGGGGTGGCCCTTCTGATTTTCGTGGCGGATCAGGGGAGCAAATATCTGGTCCTACGGGACCTCGCTTACGGAGAGACTTGGAACCCCATAACCTCCCTGAAGCGGCTGGTGAGCCTTACCCTGGTGACTAATACCGGGGGCGCTTTTGGGCTCCTTCCCGATCTGGGAACCCTATTCGCTGTGGTGGCTATCATCGTGGTGATAGCCATACTTCTCTACGAGAGGCATATCCCCACGGATGAGCCTTGGCTTCGCCTCGCTTTGGGTATGCAGTTGGGAGGGGCGGCAGGCAACTTGGTCGACCGCTTGCATTACGGCCACGTCATCGACTTCATAGATTTCAAAATCTGGCCCATCTTCAACCTGGCGGATAGCGCCGTAGTGGTAGGGGTATCTATCTTGGCCTTCTATTTCTGGCGCAGCGGCAAGGAGACCTGTACGTCAAGTATCCCTGCGGGAAGGGAAGATGGTGAGAGCCGAGGCGGGGCACAATGAAGGGGCCCCGCTTTCTCATACGACTGAAGTCAGGGAGTTTCTAGTAGCGGAAGGGGGGGAGAGACTAGATAGGTACCTGACCGGTCCCTTAGACCTCTCCCGTTCCCAGGTTCAGCGCCTCATCCGCCAGGGCCGGGTGACCGTGGAGGGGGAGGTGGCTAAGGCCAGTTATCTCCTCTCCTCTGGGGAGCGCATCCGAGTCCAGTTGCCACCCCCTGAGGAACGTGGCCCTCTGGCTCAGGAATTACCCCTGGATATAGTCTATGAGGACCAAGACCTGGCGGTGGTGAATAAGCCAGCGGGCATGGTGGTCCACCCCTCCTATGGACACAAGAAGGGCACTCTAGTCAACGCCCTTTTGGCCCGCTACCCCTCTCTCTCGCAACTCCCGGGCTCTCGCCCGGGCATCGTTCATCGGTTGGACAAGGATACCTCGGGGCTGATGGTGGTGGCTAAAAACGAGCCTGTGCGGCGGAACCTGCAAAAACAGTTCAAGCGGGGAGAGGTGAAGAAGGTCTATCTGGCCTTGGTGGAGGGGCACTTGAAGCCTGCACAGGGGGTTATCGAGGCTCCCATCGGGCGGGATCCTCGACGGCGGAAGCGGATGGCGGTCTTACATGGAGGGCGGGAGGCAGTGACCGAGTACCGGGTTCGCAGTCACCTTGATGGCTATACCCTGGTGGAGGCGATGCCCCGCACCGGACGAACGCATCAGGTGCGAGTCCATCTGGCTTTCTTAGGCCATCCGGTGGTGGGTGATCCGGTCTACGGCTTCCGCAAAAAGCGGTTAGGGTTAGGGAGGCAATTTCTCCACTCTCATATCTTGGGCTTCCGAGCGCCGGGCGGCCGATATCTGGAGTTTGAGGCCCCATTACCGGAGGAGTTAAAGAGGGTTTTGGAGGGCCTAAGAGGTTCTCACTAGATGGGAAGGGAGGCAAGATGCGGGTCATCGATCTGCGCAGTGACACCGTGACCCAGCCCACTCCTTCCATGCGGGAGGCGATGTACCGGGCCGAGGTGGGGGATGATGTCTTCGGAGAGGACCCCACGGTGAACCGTTTGGAGGAGTTAGGGGCGGAGATGGTGGGGAAGGAGGCGGCCCTCTTCGTGGCCTCGGGTACTATGGGGAACCTGGTCTCCCTCTTGACCCATTGCCAGCGGGGCGACGAGGTGATATTGGGAGATCGATGCCATACCTTCCTCTATGAGGTGGGCGGAGCGGCAGGGTTGGGGGGGATACAACTCCGACCTTTGACCAACGAAGAGGACGGAACCTTAGATCTCCAAGAGATAGAAGCGGCCATCCGACCACCAAACATACATTTTCCTCCCACCCGTTTGATCTGCCTGGAGAACAGCCATAACCGCTGCGGTGGGGCTGCCCTCCCCCCTGACTATATGGAATCGGTGGCCGCCATAGCCAGACGTAGCCACCTCTCTCTGCACCTGGATGGCGCTCGCATCTTCAACGCCGCCATCAGTCTGGGGGTGGGGGTCAAGGAACTCACCAGACACGCTGACTCGGTCATGTTTTGTCTCTCCAAGGGGCTGGCCGCCCCCGTGGGCTCCTTGGTGGCTGGGAGCGAGGCTTTCATCCAGAGGGCCCGGAAGGTGCGCAAGATGGTGGGAGGAGGGATGCGCCAGGTGGGTATCTTAGCCGCGGCCGGGATCGTGGCCTTGACAGAGATGGTGGATCGCTTGGCCGAGGATCACTACAACGCCCGCATCCTAGCCAAAGGGTTGGCGGAGATGAGGGGGATAGAGATAGACCTAGCGCGGGTAGAGACCAATATCGTCATCTTCTCCTTAGTGGCGGAACATATAACCCCTGGGGAATTGGTGATGGATCTGGAGGATCGAGGTGTGCGGCTATTGGCTATCGAGGGGAACCGTCTGCGAGCGGTGACCCATTACGGCATAAGTGAGGAGGATATCAAGGTGGCCTTGGAAGCCTTCAGAGAGGTGCTTCAGTAGGTTCTCTCCGGTGAAGAGCCTCCTTTGTCATACACGAAGTTGCCCGGGTGCCAAATTTGTGCTAATAAATGTGAAGTGATGCGGATATGATCCGCCAAGTGAAAGGTTTTGCTCAAAGCTACAGTTGAAAGGAGTGGGATATATGACAAAAGTAGATTTCAAAAAAGAACTCAAACACCTATACAAGCCCTCTCCAAAAGAAGTTGTGATTGTTGATGTTCCCGAAATGAAATTTCTGATGATAGATGGGGCTGGAGATCCCAATACAGCGCAGGAATATCAAGATGCGATAGAAACGTTGTATAGCGTGTCTTATGCTCTTAAGTTCATGATCAAGAAAGGAAAGACAGCAATAGATTACGTCGTCATGCCCCTCGAAGGTCTTTGGTGGACTGAGGATATGACTCAATTCAGCATGGAAAACAAAGACATATGGAAATGGACAAGTATGATTATGCAACCGGAGTGTGTAACAAGAGAACTGGTGGATCAGGCTCTAGGCCAAGTTGCGAAAAAGAAAACGTTGCCACCTCTTTCAAAAGTGAGATTTGAAGGTTTTCACGAGGGGTTATCAGCCCAGATCATGCACATTGGCCCATATTCTGCTGAAGGCCCAACGATTGAGAAACTTCATAGATTCATCGAAGAAAAGGGGTATGAATTGAGAGGCAAACACCACGAGATATATTTGAGCGATCCTCGCAGATCGGCACCGGAGAAAATGAAAACCGTCATAAGGCAACCAATAAAATGAATGGGCAAAACCCATCACCTGTAGCAAGGAGGGATGAGTATAGGGCCTGGCTCATACAACCCCCTGCTGTCCTCGAATTCTCCCACAGGGATCCTGTAAGGAACAATCCGGGGACAGGGATTAGTTGTGGCCGCTCGAAAAGGCTTTCTGCACAATCGGTCTAGAGAAGGCCCTGCTCATCCGAGCGGGGCTTTGCTTTATTCCCAACTGAACTTGCGCTGGAAGGGAGGGATAGACTTTACTGCCTCAATGGTGAGGACGCGGTCGTCGGCGAAACTATCGAACCAGGCGCTATCCTCCATCTTGTCCGAAAGGAGCCAGGGGCAGAAGGCGAAGAGATAGTCGGGGAGGTCCTCTCCATTGGAGAGTTTGCCCGTCCTAAACCACTCGAAAAGTTCCTTATGGTACTGGGCGTGGAGTTGGTCGTCCACCCTGGAAAATCTGGAGTCATCGGTGGCCCCATATTTCCACCCTCCTTCACCGGCAATCATAGGTGGGACGAACCCTATCTCTTGTTCAAAGATCGGGGCGGAGGAGAGAAACCCTAAAACGGAGTTGTAATCGTCCGTGTAGTCAGGGGGGTGGTTCAAGCCGTAGGGGTGGGGGACGAAGAACATGCGACCGAAGATCGCCTCCCCGCCGCGGGCTTTCATCTCCCTCAGGGCGTCAACTAGCCATCTCTCGTCCAACATCTGGAGCCCCACATACCCACCCGCGTTGTAGACCTGGGCGGCGGCGCGAAGGAGGTTTTCCAGAAAACGCTCCTCATCGATCTCCCGCTCACCCCATTCCGCGGATATATCGGGTTCGTTGTAGAGTTGCATGTAGGGAGGCATCCCCACCTCTTGTAAGATCCGCACATCCCGATCTAGGTCGAATATGCGCGCGTAGGGGCGGGCCATTCTCCGCCAGACTACGGTGATCCCCGCATCTCGAAACTTTATCGCGGCCTTCCTCAGTTGGATCTCGTCCCCATATATCACCAAGGCCCATTTCATGTGCATAGAGACCATGCGCGCTATCTGGTAATCTAACTCCTCCTCGGAATAATGAGGCTTGCCCAGGAAATGTATGCCTAGTCCGTTGTCGTCAGTGGGCCGGGGCCAATCCCGGAGGGTCATGGGCGGCTGTTCCACAAGTTCTAGCCTCCAGGGGGTCGGTGTCGGCTCCAGAGTGGTCGTTCCTTCTAGGGTAGGTGTGGGCAGGGGCGTTGGTGTAGCGGTGGGCTCAGGGGATGGCGGGGGAGAGGCCGGAGGTGTGTGTTGGGCCACAACCGTGGGCGAAGGCGGAGGGGCCGTCGGTTCCACGGGGGCTTCTTCTCCCCATCTTGAAATGGCCAAAGCCAACGTCATGCCCACCAAGAGAAGGGCGAGCAAGGCGATAAAAAGAAGAGAGCGCCTTGAAGACATCCTGCCTCCTTCAGAGAGGGTACCATCTCTTTAGAGGGGTGTCAAATTTTTCGTTGACGACCTTGAGGGGAGGCATTAGAATGCTCGGCGTCAGGAAGAGATGATTCGGAGACGATATGACTTCCCCGATTTGGAGAAGGCGCTCTTTCTCCTATCCCACCAGTGTGAGACGGATGGAGGCAGGCGTTACCCCAAGAAGGTAGATGAGGAGATGATGTTAGGAGCCGTGATGGCCGCCAGCGACTTGGAGTTATGGATCGTCTCCCTCGATCCTGGGGGAGCGATACGAAGGTGGGGTTTCAACCTCCGGGAGGGGTTGGAGCGTTGAGGTGGCCTTGCATCGACCAAGGGCCAGCCCAGGTGATCTGAACCGGGGCTAGTTTGCCTCTCCAGTCGTTATCGTCCGGGAAGAAGACCAGTTTGTTGGTCCGGGTGCGGCCTTTCCATTTCCCCTTTCGCCTTTCCTCTACCAGTATCTCTAAGGTCTCCCCCAAGAGCGCCTGGTTTATCTCTTCCGCGATGTTGGCTTGTAGTTTCTCCAGGGCTCGGCGACGCCTCTCCTTCTCCTCAGGGGGTAGGTCATCGGGGAGGCGAGCGGCGGGGGTGGCTGGCCGAGGCGAGTAGGCCGCCACGTGGACTACATCGAACCTCTCTTCCTCCAGGATCCTATAGGTACCCTTGAACTCCTCTTCCGTCTCCCCCGGGAAGCCCACGATGACATCGGTGGCTAGGGAGACGC
This sequence comes from Anaerolineales bacterium UBA3082, assembly GCA_002366595.1. Taxonomy (GTDB): domain Bacteria; phylum Chloroflexota; class Anaerolineae; order UBA7937; family UBA7937; genus UBA7937. Next base: position 82,285 of record DFBK01000025.1, read on the forward strand.
CAGGGATCCGTCCTCGGATCTTGGCTAGAAGGCTCCGGTATTGAGAAACGGTATATCTTCTCCCCATCCGCTTCAAAATCCGGTCATCCCCCGCCTGAACCGGCAACTCGATATGCTCACACACTTTGGGTAGGGAGGCTACGGCCTCGACGAGCCCATCGGTCATAAAGTTGGGGTGGGAGGTGAGGAAACGGATACGCCAGAGCCCCTCGACCTCATGTACCTCGCCCAGGAGATCGGCCAGGGTCGGCTGGCCGGGGAGGTCGTGGCCGTAGGAGTCAACGATCTGTCCCACCAGCGTCACCTCTTGCACGCCCCGCTCTACTAAACAGCGCACCTCTTCCAGGACTTCCTTCATGGGCCTGCTTCTCTCTCTACCCCGGCGGAGACGGACGATACAGTAGGTGCAATACTGGTCGCAACCGGTCACCACGGGGACGTAGGCGGAGACGGGGTAGGTGAAGGGGACGGGCTCTCCTCTTTTCCCCAAGAACTCAACCAGCCCCTTCACCTCCGAGGGAGGGAGCCAGAGGTCCACATAGGGGAAGCGCCTCCCTAAGTCTCGGCGGGTCTCCGGGGCCACCAGACAGCCCATTACAGCGAGAGTGATCTCTGGGCGGCGTTCTTTTAGGGGCTTTAGGCTGCTCAGGCGGCCGTAGACCTTATCCTCGGCCTTCTGGCGGACGACGCAGGTGTTCAAGAGAACGACATCGGCCTCCTCCGCCCTGGGGGTGGGGAGGTAGCCCAGCCTCTGCAACTCCTCAGCGGCGCGCCGGGAGTCGGCATCGTTCATTTGGCAGCCGATGGTCCAGATGTAGTAGTGGGTCATTGCATTTCCAAATGGAGCTCAAGGCAGGGGGTAATATCTTGAGTCATAAAGGGACGAAGATGTTTCATCTACCCAACTTGCTGCAGGAATGTGGCTATCCGGGCCCGCAGCCCGCCGAGGATTCGCTAGGTATTGCGACTAGAAACGATGAGGCGAGTAGTTTGCTCCAAGAAAGGCACAGTCTGATAGATCTTCGTGATTGGGTCCAAGTCCACTACACCGTAGTAGTGAATTATGTCTTGAGTGATGTCTTCGAGGACGTTGAGTGAGAACAGGGCGAAGCGCGTTTCCTGGAGTGGACTCAGTGTTGGCGAGGACTCAAAGGAGCCGTCTGCTTGCGCGAAGGACTGCACCAGCGATGTCAGTGCCTTTATCGTCCGAATACAACCTGGGATCTCCTGAGCCTGAAGCGTGGCGCGGGAATATAGAAAGTCTAGACAGTAAGATACCTTGAAGGCGGTTTCCGTGTGAAGGGGTGCGTCGAGGTAGGTCCCAAGATAGACCAGCCACAGGTTGACGTTAAGGGGAGTCCTATCGATGTTCTCTAGGATGAAGCAAACCTTGAAGAAGCCATCCAGGTCGTTGGGAGCAATGGTTACGAGTTTTTTGTCGTCAATGACGGCTTGCAACAAGTACGATAGCTGGTCTTTTGTCAGATCAACAAGCTCGTGCTGGAACTGCAATATGGCGTTCTTTGCGTTTATGGCTGAGATCAAGTCGGCCAGAGCCGGGTCCTTCTGGAGCTGTGGAAGGAAGGTCCCCCGAGGTACACGGTAGGCTTGACTTCTCCAGGCTGGAACTTCGCTGACTTGTCCGTGGTCGGCTATCCAACTCGGCGTTAGGAAGGCATAGGATAGGAGGGGCTTCATTATGTAGATAATGGCCCTGTCTTTGTGAGGGACCCTTTGCCCACCAACCTTCCTACCTACCTTCGACAGTTTGAAGTCGTAGTAGGGCAGATCTTCTCGGTTGGCATACTGAAACTCTAACAGAAGTCTCGCGCCGTCGATTTGCGCCTCGTAGTCAGGGTCCCTGGTTACGCCACCCTTCCTCAGGAACCAGATAAACTTGTCTCCGCCAGATTTGTTGACCCGTACCTTTCTGCCCGGGAACTCTCGCTGCACCGTGTCGCGTATCCAGTCCGCGGACTCCAGTTCAGCGATCGCCTTCTTCTTCATATCATGGCGATACTCGATGTACGTCCGCGACTTAATATCACTGGATTGGGCATACGTCGTTTTGGCGTCCTTCTTCACGGCCTTCCTCACACACCTAGATCCAGCTGAATGTTACTCACGCGGGTCAAGGCTGTCCGGGCAATTGACGGTACAATCTCATATCCAATGCCGTTCCTGGCCAGTCTAGCCGCGGCTAGCAAGGTAGTCCCTGACCCGACAAACGGATCAAGAATTGTCTCCCCTACATAGGTGAAGGCTTTGATCAGTCGTAAAGGTAATTCGATGGGGAACGGAGCAACATGACTGCGGCCATCGCCGCTCTTTTCAGGGTGCATCACCCAGACGTCGCTATTCTTGATGGACAACCAGAACTCCTTGTCCAATTTAGATTGTTCGCGTTGCTCCTTGGTCACATGAGTGTATTTCCTATATCCCTTTCGGGCCGGCTTATCAAATTCTACTATGAACTCGTGCATATTGTTGATTAGGATGCCCCCTGGGTAGGGGTAGCTGCCGAAGTGGGCTCGAACGGCATTTGTCTTGTGCCAGACGATGTCTCGCTTAAAAATGAAACCGATGCCCTCCATCACATCTATGGTTCTCCCAACAAGGTTCAAGCTGCGGAATCCCTGCTCCGTCCTTACCGGCAAGTTCATAATGTTGATGAAAGCCTTTCTGCCCGGCTGCAGAACACGGTAGACTTCAGCCCATACCATCGAGATGTTCTCGAACCAATCATTGATATCATGTATGTTCCCAAGGTCTCCCTCAACCGGTTCGCGCGAGTAAAGTTTTGCGTTGAAGTAAGGTGGCGATGTAATCATGAGATGCACGGAGTCGTCGGCGATATCTCCCATTGATGCTGCGTCCTTTACAAGGATTCGTTGCACTGTCCCGTTAATATCAAGCACGTTCTCCACAGGGACTTTGGGTCTGTCGCGCTTCTCTCCCTGCGGCTGGGCCTCCGCCAACTCCCGCAGGTCTGCTAAGTCAAAGCGTTGTTGTCCACTCGCCGAAACCGTAGTACGGACTTTCCCCTGGCGCACATAGTTATGAAGCGTGGACACAGTGATCCCTAGGTATTTCGCACCCTCTATGGCTGAAAGATAACCACGGGTCTCATAATCCTTCACGCCTAGATTTTCACCTCCTTACGAAGGCAGACTAGCGATACTTGCCCGGCCCTCGCACCCGCCGACCCCGTCCGTCCTTGTCCGCCCAGAACTCAACCCACTTATCCAGGTGCTTTTGCTCTCTCTCCTGCCGAACAAGGTCTTGGGGGATCATCTCTGAATTCTGCTCCGGCGGTGGAGGCGGGATATCTGCCAAGCGCCGCTGGTAGTCGGCAATAGCAGCCTGGAGTGTGCCATGAGCCGCGACAACCTGTCCTGAGACCAAAATGTAGTACCGGGAGTCCTCCGGCACTCGCTCCGTGAGGTGCTCCAGAGACAGTTGGCCGTCCCAGGATTGTCGTCGAAAGTAGCCCGTGTTCCCTTGCTTGCTCATTCTCGTTGCCTTAAAGCGCGTCGCCCCTTAGGTTTTTCTTCATAGCCTGTCTTGCCACTCATATCCTATCACGCAAGCGCTAACTTGTCAACTTGACCACGGGTTTCAATACAACCTTTCTAAGGTTCTGGCACTTGACAAACCGGGCAAGTCAGAGTATAGTAAAGCGTAGTTATAGAACTAACTTCTCAGTTATAATACTAACGCCTAAAGGCCAAGGTAGAAAATGAACGGTGATCCTATTGACAAACTGGTCAAAATCGGTTTCTCGGAATACGAGGCCAAGGCCTACCTAGCCCTGCTCAAGGAGAGCCCCATCACGGGGTACCAACTCTCCAAACTTTGTGGCGTTCCCCGCTCCATGATCTACGAGGTTCTGGGCAAGCTCACCGCTCGTGGCGCGGCGATGACGCTGCGTGAAGGGGGTACCACCAAGTATGCGCCGGTTCCAGCGGTGGAGTTCCTCGATCAGCTCCACCGCGACCACGAGGAACTCATCGCCTCACTCAAGGACGACCTGGCTGCCCTCGACTCAGCCCCCGACCTCGAATACGTCTGGAACATCGAGGGCCGAGAGAACATCTTGGCCAAGGCGGAGGAGATGATCGGCCAAGCGGAGGTCCGCATCTATCTGGCCCTCTTGCCGGCCACGTTCCCGGACTTGCGGCCTCTGTTGGAGCAGGCCATCGGGCGAGGGGTGCGGGTGGTGATCTACACCACGGGCGACCTCGACCTGCCGGGCGCTCAGGTGGTCGTCGCTCCCATGTCCGAGGAGGCCCTCAGCCAGGCGGGCGGGTTGGGGTTGATCCTGGTGATTGACGGAGAGGAGGTGCTGATCGGCGAATGGCTGACCGCGACTAGGGCGCGGGCCTCCTGGACCAGCACTCCCCTCCTGGTCTTTCTCGCCGAACACCACCTGCGGACAGATTTGTATCTCCCTCAGGTCCTGGCCCTGCTGGGGGACAGGGCGCGGGAGGTCATCCACGAGGAGGACTGGGAACTGTTCGCCCGCGCTATGGAGAGCCACATAAGCGACTAACGGAGTTCATCATTCCTTAAAGGAGGTGCCTATGTCTGAGAAAATCGCTATAACTACCCAAGGGTTGATCAAGTTCTACGGCAACCTGCAGGCGTTGCGCGGCCTTGACCTGGAAGTGCGGCGTGGCGAAATCTTCGGCTTTCTCGGCCCCAATGGTGCGGGCAAGACGACGACCATCCGTTGCTTGCTGGACCTGATCCACCCCAACGGTGGAACTGCGCGCGTGCTGGGGATTGACCCCCAGGCCGACCCAGTGCCCGTGCGCGCCCGCACCGGCTACTTGCCGGGTGAACTGGCACTGGACCCCAACATGTGACGGTTGAAGGTACGCTACGCTACTTCAATGCCTTGCGGGGAAACAAGGTGGATTGGGGGTTCGCGCGCCAACTCGCCGAGCGCCTCGATATCGATCTCAAGCCCCCTATCAAGAACCTCTCGCATGGCAACAAACAGAAAGTCGCTGTTGTGCAGGCCCTGATGCACCGCCCGGAACTGCTCCTGTTGGATGAGCCCACGCTCGGCCTGGATCCGCTGATGCAGCACGAAGTGCTGCGTCTGATCGCCGAGGCGCAGGCGGATGGCGCCACCGTTTTCTTCTGCTCCCACATCATGAGCGAGGTGCAGGCAGTGGCAGAGCGCGTGGCCATCATCCGCAAAGGCGTGGTGGTGGAGGTGGCTGAGCCCGCCACGCTGATTAACCGCGCTCTACGCCGTGCTCATGTCCGCTTCAGACAGCCGGTGGATGTCAGCCCCCTGGCGAACGTGCCTGGCGTGACGGTGCTATCGCAGGACGATGGCACGAGCGTGCTGCTGCAAGTGGAAGGAGAGATGGACGGCCTCATCAAGGCGCTGGCCGCTTTCCCGGTGAGCGACTTTGAGATCGAGCGCCCATCCCTGGAGGAGATTTTCCTGGCCTATTACGAGGAGGAAAACTAGCATGTTTACCGAATTCAAACACACCCTACGCCGCCTGCGCGGCCAGATGATCGGCTGGAGCATTGGCCTGGCCTTGTACGGCCTGATGATGGTGTCCATTTTTGATTCCATCGCCAGCATCGAGGGCTTTGAAGAGATGATCGCCCAATATCCTCAGGACTTGATGGCCTTCTTTGGTGACATGATGGCCATCACCACACCACAGGGCTATATTGACATCTACTACTTTAACTATATGGCGATCATCGTCGGCATCTTTGCCGTCGGCGTGGGTGCCAGTCTGCTGGCGGGCGACGAGGAGAAGGGCATCCTGGACCTGGTGCTGGCCTATCCCGTCAGCCGCACAGCCCTCTTCTGGGGGCGATTGCTGGGTTTTGTGGCCGCCACGATAGTGATCCTGCTCGTGGGCTGGCTGAGTTGGGTCCTGCCCGCCGCGGGCACCGGTATGGACCTGACCTGGATCGAGTTTCTGCGCCCCTTCCTGCCCCTCTTTGCCCAACTGTTCCTGTTTGGCACGCTGGCGCTGCTGTTGAGCCTGGTGCTGCCCTCGGCGCGCATCGCCGGGATGCTTGCTGGCGGGTTGCTGGTCGCCAACTACCTCCTCATCGGGCTGGCCAACATCAACGAGGACCTGAAAGCGTTCGTCGAGTTTACCCCGCTGCACTACTACCAGGGCGGCAAGGCCATTTCCGGGTTGAACTGGGGCTGGCTGGTCGGGCTGTTGGCCGTGGCGCTGGGATTTTCGCTGCTGGCCTGGTGGCGCTTCCAGCGGCGCGACATCCGCGTCGGTGGGGAGAGGGGCTGGAAGCTACCTGCACTGTCGTTGCCTTTCCGCCGCAGTCGCGAGGCATAGCCAACAGATGTATCCGCACCTCGGCCCGGACACGCCCACTATCCCGGAGGGCAGTGCCGAAATACCACTGGACTGGCGTGTGGTGAGATTGGTACACTGGTAACTTGGTAGATTGGGGCGCTGGCCCATTGGCGAATCTATGAATTTACCGAGAGAAGACTGACCGATGATCTTCAAGAACCTCTTCCGGCGCAAAGGACGCACATTGCTGACCCTGGTAGGCATCGCTATCGGCGTGGCGGCCATCGTCGCCCTGGGGGCCATGGCCGAGGGGGCGCGCGCCGGCTACAGCGCCATGGCCCGTGGCAGCCAGGCCGACCTGGTGCTCAGCCAGGCCGACATGATGGACATCACCATGGGCGGCGTGGAGGAGGCGGTCGCTGAGGAGGTGCTCGCCTGGCCCGAGGTCGCCGACGTGAGCGGGATGCTGATGGGCAACGTCAAGGCCGAAGACGCCTCCTACTTTTATATCTTTGGCTATGACCCCCAGGGGTTTGCCATCGAGCATTTCAAAGTCGTGGAGGGGCGGGGGTTGGGCGAGGCGCGGGGCGTGCGGGGGAAGCCGTGCCTGTTAGGCCGCGCCGCCTCGGAAAGCTTTGACAAGGAGGTGGGCGACGCGTTGCACATCACCGGCGGCGCTTTCCGCATCGTCGGCATCTACGAGACGGGCGACGCCTTTGAGGAGGGCGGGGCGGTCATCCCCCTAAAAGAGGCCCAGTCGCTCCTGTTGCAGCCGCGCCGCGCTTCCCTGTTCTACATCCGGCTGCGCAGCCCCGACGAGGAGGCCCGGTTGCGGCTGCGGGTCGAGCGCCATTTCCCCGACCTGACCCTGTCCACTACCTCCGAGTTTGCCGACCGCCAGCAACTCATCGAGATCTGGGAAGGGCTCGCCTGGGCCATCTCGGCGCTGGCGGTGGTCATCGGCGGGGTGGGGATGACCAACACGCTCTTTATGTCAGTCTTTGAGCGCACGCGGGAGATCGGCCTGCTGCGGGCGCTGGGCTGGCGGCGGAGCCGGGTGCTGCGCCTCATCCTGAGCGAGTCGCTGGTCCTCTCCCTGCTGGGCGGGCTGGTGGGCATCGGCCTGGGGGTGGCGGTGGTCCTTTTGCTGCGCGGTTCCCTCGGCTTCATAGGCATCCTGGGGGTGCAGTTCTCCCTTGAACTCTTTGCCCGCGCTGGCGTCACAGTGCTGGTAATGGGGTTGATCGGGGGCGCATATCCGGCCTGGTGGGCCAGCCGTCTCCTGCCGCTGGAGGCTTTGCAGTACGAGGGGGGGGCAGGAGCAGCGGATAAGGGATCGGATAAGCGGATGAGGTGGCTGGGGATGACGGTGCAGAATCTCTTGCGGCGGCGCACCCGTACAGTGCTGACGGCGCTGGGGATCGGCGTGGGTATCGCCGCCATCGTCGCCCTGGGGGGCGTCTCTCTGGGGTTCATGGACACCTTTGGCTCCCTGGCCATCGGCCGCGAGGCCGACCTGATGGCCCTCGAAGCCGACGTCTCCGACATGGGCTACAGCACCATTGACGAGCGGGTGGGGGCGCGCCTGTCCGCGCTGCCCGACGTGGCGGCGGTCGCCGGCGTCGGTTTTGCCTATGCCAGCACGGAAAAGACACCGATTCTCATCATCATGGGCTACCACCCCCGCGAGTTCGCCATCGGCCACTTCAAGATCGTGGAGGGGCAGCCGCTCGCGGCTCAACGCCAGGTCCTCGCCGGCCGGCAGTTGGCCGAGACGCTGGGGCTGGAAGTGGGCGATACGCTGCGCCTGCTGGACAGCACCTTTCGCGTGGTGGGCATCTACGAGACGGGAACGGGCTGGGAGGACAGCGCGGCGGTCGTCACCCTGCGGGACGCTCAACGGCTGGCCGGACGGCCCCACCAGGTGAGCATGTACGGCATCAAGGTGGCCGATCCGTCGCGGGTGGAGGAGTTGCGCACCATCCTGGACGCCGACTTCCCCGAGATTGACGTCTCGCTCAGTTCCGAGTTTGCCGAGAACATCCCCGACCTTCAGTCAATGGAGGAGATGATAGGGCAGGTATCCTTCCTGGCGGTGCTCATCGGCGGGGTGGGGATGCTGAACACCATGCTGATGAGCGTCCTGGAGCGCACGCTGGAGATCGGCGTGCTGCGGGCGCTGGGCTGGCGGCGGCGGCAGGTGATTGGGATGATCTTGCGCGAGGCA
>DFBK01000050.1 GCA_002366595.1 Anaerolineales bacterium UBA3082
AGAGTATATTCGCCAATATCGAAAATTCAGGGCCGGCCTTAAAGAGATGGTTGACCGCAGGTTCCAGGATGCCTTTCAGAAATAACCCTGGTTTGATCTTGTTTTTTTGAGGGCGTTGTGATAAAATTGTCTTAACGGCTATGCGGGTCACGGTGTTCTTCTCAGTCTTAATCAACAGGGCCGTGGGGTTCCTAGCCGGGGTGGCTATCCACTACTTACTCCAGCGATACACCCCAGAGGAGCATCCCACAAGAGAGAGGCTTCCATGGAAGAGATAGTAGCGGGCTTGCAACAAGCGGTGCGCCTCCTCCTCATCAGCACCATCCTGGGCATCCCTCTGGGCGATAGGGCGTGGCTGGAAACGGTTACACCTTCCATGCTTGGAAAGGAGACCTGGGCGGATGTGGGTCTTTCCTCAGATCACTCCCATTTGCTCCTTTCCGGCACGGCGACGGGAAGAGGTGATGAGGATGTGAGATTAGCTCAATGCAGACGCCGATTCTAAAACCCTCGGGGAAAAGGAAGAAAACAAAATGAAAAAGCGAATATTCTGGACATCTCTGACCTTGATGGTGGTGTTGGCCCTGGTGGCTGGCTGTAAGCCGGCCCCCACCGCCACGCCCGCGCCGCCAACCGCTACCCCCATACCACCCACAGCGACGCCGGTGCCGCCAACCGCCACTTCTGAGCCCACTCTGGAGGGCAAACTGATCATCTTCCACGCCGGCAGTCTCACCGTGCCCATTGATGCCCTGGCGGAGGCTCTCCAAGCCAAGCATCCCGGGGTGACCCTCGAAACCGAGGCCTCGGGAAGCCGCAGTGCTGCCCGCAAGATAAGCGATCTGGGCCGCGAGGCCGACCTCATGATGTCGGCTGACTACACGGTCATTGACGAGCTGCTGATCCCCGACTTCGCCGATTGGAACATCCAGTTCGCCCGCAACACCATGGTCATCGCCTACACCGATGGCTCGAAATACGCCGAGGAGATCAACGCCGACAACTGGTACGAGGTCCTCACCCGCGAGGGTATGGTCTACGGCCACTCCGACCCCAACGCCGACCCCTGCGGCTACCGCTCGTTGCTGGTCTGGCAGTTGGCCGAAAAGCACTATAACGTGCCTGGCCTCTACCAGACGCTCGACGAGCATTGCCCGCCGGAGAACGTGCGCCCGAAGTCGGTGGAGCTCATCGCCCTTTTGCAATCGGGCGACATGGACTACGCCTTCGAGTATCGCTCGGTGGCCGTGCAGCACGGCCTGAAGTTCGTTGAACTCCCGGACGAGATAAACCTCTGTTGCGTCGAGCATGCAGATTTCTACAAGCAGGCGAAGGTAGAGGTCAGCGGCAAGGAGCCGGGAACCACCATCACCAAAACAGCCAAGCCCTGCGTCTATGGCGTGACCGTCCCCAAGAACGCCCCCCGTCCTGACCTGGCCCTCGAGTTTGTGAAGTTCCTCATCGGGCCGGAGGGGCAGGCGATCATGGAGCAACAAGGTCAGCCGCCTATCGTGCCTCCCGTCGCCGGCGATAAGGATGCTCTTCCCTCTGAGCTGCAGTCATTGGTTGAATAGACGGTCTGAATATGACCCTCCCGCAGGTTTCGACAATCTGCGGGAGGGTTGGGAGACGACAGAAATGCGAGCCTTGTTCGCTGATAGAATGCGAGTATTGTTTGTTGTTCTCGGATCGCTGCTGATCCTATTCGTCGCCTGGCCCTTGCTGCGGACGGTCACGGCTTCCGGTCCCGTCGTGCTCTGGCGAACACTTCTGGACGAGGAGGTGCGCGGCTCCATCGGTTTGACCTTCCACGCCTCCCTCATCGCCACGGTCATCGCCTTCGTCTGCGGCGTTCCCCTAGCCTACCTCCTGGCGCGGGTGGACTTCCCCGGCAAACGGCTGATCGAGGGGATCATTGACGTTCCCATCGTTGTCCCCCACTCGGCGGCAGGCATCGCCCTGCTGATGGCCTTTGGACGCCGCACCTTGTTGGGTCAGGCTTTCGGCCTGCTGGGTCTCAAATTCGTCTCCGCCGCGCCGGGCATCGTCATCGCCATGCTCTTCGTCAGCCTCTCGTTTCTGGTCAATGGAGCGCGGGAGGGGTTCGAGGCGGTGAACCCCCGCTTAGAGAATGTGGCGCGCACGCTGGGCGCTTCACCGTGGCGGGCTTTCTGGAGCGTCTCCTTCCCGCTGGCCTGGCGGAGCATCCTCTCGGGCATGATTTTGATGTGGGCGCGCGGGCTCAGTGAGTTCGGGGCTGTGATCATCCTGGCCTACCACCCCATGGTCGCCCCAGTACTTCTCTACGAGCGCTTCGAGTCCTACGGGTTGGATTACTCCCGGCCGATAGCCACATTGATGATATTGATTTGCTTGGCTACCTTCGTTGCACTGCGGTTGGTAACCGGGCGGGGGGAGAAGGAGGCATGAAAGGCCGCGGACGGGTGCAGATTAGAGGCTTGTGGGTTGATCTCGAGGAGTTTCACCTTAAGGACATCAACTTGGACATCGCCGACGGCGAGTACTTCGTCGTCCTAGGCCCCACCGGCGCCGGAAAGACCGTCCTCCTGGAGACCATCGCCGGCTTGCATCGGCCTTGCAGGGGACGCATCCTCCTGGCCGGCGAGGACATAACCCGTGCTCCGCCTGAGCGACGCGGCATCGGCTTCGTCTATCAAGACTATGCCCTTTTCCCCCATCTCAACGTGGCCGGGAATATCGCCTTCGGGCTCAGGCTACGGAGGATGAGCCGAAGCACCATCGAGGAGCGCGTGGCTGCCATCAGCCAGTTACTAGGTATCAAGCACCTGCTCCACCGCACGCCGAGAACGCTGAGCGGCGGCGAGGCCCAGCGGGTGACTTTGGCCCGAGCTCTGGTCGTCGAGCCAAAGCTCCTCCTCCTCGATGAGCCCCTGAGCGCCCTCGATCCCGAAACCCGCGAGGCTTTAGAGCAGGAGATGGGACGAATCCACCGGGAGCTGGGCACCACCACCATCCACGTCACCCACGACTTCGAGGAGGCGGTGGCGCTGGGCGACAGGATAGCCGTCCTCAGGGAGGATCGCTTGGGCGATTCGAGGCGCGCGGGTCGGATCGTGCAGGTGGGAACGCCAGAGGAGATTTTCCGTCGCCCGGCCAACGAGTTCGTGGCCCGCTTCGTGGGGGTGAGGAACGTCTTCCGGGGTGAGGCGCACCTTGCTGAGAATGGCTACAAGCTCGTCTCCATCGATGGGATGGAGATAGCGGCCGTGACCGAACTCGAGGGCTCCGTACACATCTCTATCAGGCCGGAGGAGATCATCCTCTCCAGGGAGCCGTTTCTCAGCAGCGCCCGCAACACCTTTCGGGGCCGGATCGTGGGCATCTCCGACAGGGGGACGGTCGTCTACGTCACTGTTCGTCTCCCCCCCGAATTCATCTGTATGATCACCAGGAGGTCCCTGGGGGAGATGGATCTGAGAGAAGGGATGTGGGTTCACATCGCCTTCAAGGCGTCGGCGGTGCATGTGTTTTGAGGTCATTATACTCTGCAAGGCGCGTCTGAGGTCTTGCCACGGCCCATTTAGTTCGTGGAGTGGCTCACTTCCTTGGAGACCCAGGAGATGATCGGCCAGTTTGGGATGGAGGAGTTCGGCCAGCCCCTTTTTATCCCCGACTCCGAGGAGTGGCGAGCGAGTCAAGGCGAATAATCATCAATCTAAGAAGCGGCTGCAAAAGGCCCTCGTCTCTAAGAACGAGGGCTTTTCCTTTGTGAAAACGGGGAGGATCGCAGTGCAGAGATACTCATGGGTAGTACTTGACAAAGGTTAATTATGTGGTATAATATATTTGGTCACACAAGGTATTCGGCCAAGGAGAAGTTTATGAGCGATATGGTTCGTCGACAACTCAAACGAGGCACCTTAGAGATGGCTGTATTAAAGCTACTGGCGGAACGAGATATGTACGGATACCAGCTCGTAGCCGCCCTAGAAGAGCGGGTTGGTGAGTCATTTCAGGTAAAGGAAGGCACCCTCTACCCGGTTCTATACCGTCTAGAAGACGCCAACCTCATTGAGCCCTACTGGGAGCCGCCAGAGAGGGGTGTGCCTCGCAAATACTATAAGATAACTCCTCAGGGCACCAAGAGGTTGCAGGAATTGATTGAGGAATGGCAGGTCTTCACAGCAGGCGTGAACAAACTTTTGGAGGGGAAATGAACGAAGAGGTCGAAATCTACATCCAAAAAGTATTGCGCCACATCTCAGCCTCGGGCGAAGATAGACAAAGGCTTGAAGATGATCTGAGGGCTCATCTGAGAGAAGCCCTGGAGAAGGATGACCTGCCAACTGTCCTGGCCAAAATGGGTAAGCCCCAAGAGGTCGCGGAGGAGTTCATGCGAGGAGTAAGGCTTAAGTACGCCGGCTTTTGGAAGCGGCTTTTCGCCTTCATCATCGACCTGGCTTTCTGCCTGCTCGTTATCCTCCCCTCGTTCGTGATAGGACTAGTCCTGAACAATGCCGTCCCTCAGCGCCCCGAAGGCCTCGACTACGTGATTGGCGCCATTCTGATCTTCTTTATCCTCGCCTTGGCCTTGACCGTCGTGGGTACCTTTCTGCTATACTTCCCCATCTTGGAGGGACGATATGGCCGTACCCTGGGCAAGAAATTGCTCGGCTTGCGCGTGATTCGGGAGAACGGCACCTCCATCGGCTTCAAGGAGGCCTTCCTACGGCGCCTTCCCTTCTACTTCGACTTCATCGCTATCGATGCCCTCTTCATCCCCTTCATGGCCAAAAAGCAGCGCGCCTTCGATCTGATAGCTCAAACGTTGGTAATCGAGGAGACCCGATAGAAACAGAGAGGCAAATCCAGAGCAAGATCCCCAAAATGCCTCTGCACCAGGTGGCTAATATCGCCCTTGGCATGAGGAGAAGGGGACCGGCTTCTCTACTCGCCCAACCTCCACCATCTTTCCATCGAACCCTGTCTCCCGTACCCCAACGCATCGTCCAGCCACAGGGGAAAGGAACCCAACTTGGCGCATCATCGCCCGCCGCGATAGCCTCTTCCCCAACGCCAACTTCCTGCGCTTCATTGAGATCCACGTCCCCTCCGGGGTGGAGCCCTTCAATATAGGAAAGCAAAGGTCTATAATACCAAAAAGTTGAGCGAAATATGCTATAATATAGACGGGTCGAAGATCTAGTGCGTTGGAAGGAAGAAGATGACTCGGGCGAAAACCGTGGCTGATATCCTGACCGCTACCAGGCTCCTTCTGGCCATCTTCATCCTTCTTCTAGGGCTCTTGGTAGGACGAGAGGCTTTGGGCACGGTGATGATGGTCCAACTCTTGGCCTGGACCAGCGACATTTTAGATGGACCCATGGCCCGACGAGACACCTCCGGAAAGAGCACCTGGTGGGACGATAAAGACTTTCCCATCGACGCTCTTCTCGTTTTGGCCCTCTTCCTCTATCTCACCCTTAGCGGTTTCATCCTCCCCTGGTTCTCTATTATCTATCTCTCCTTAGGTATCATCCTCCTCCACCGCTTCCGCTCCCAACAGGTAGCCATGTCGTTCATGGCCCCCATATTGGCCCTCACTCTCTACCGAGCCTTCCGCCAGGTCCCTATCTGGGGGTTCACTACCGTGACCTGGTGCGTCGTCGCCTTGACCTTCAACTGGCCCCGCTTCGTCTATGTGGTGGAGAGTTTCATAGAAGGGATGAGAGCCCTGCATCCCCGAGGAGGGTGAAAAAGAAGAATCCGCCGATAACACCATCAAAGCCGCAGCGCGTTCCTCAGGTCTCCAGCCCACCAACGAGGCACTCTGGGGGGGGTCAAGTTGTCTGGCGGCTTTTAGTTTAGATGGAAAGGTTTTCGTGCCTAGAGGGTGCCCTCCTGGGCCATCAAACATTTCCTCATCATCTTTAGGGGCATCCTCCTGAAGGGTGTCGGGCTGGGGGCCTTCATCACCGAGGTTGTGGCCATAGCCATCATAGGGGTGGTGGTTATGAGCCTCACCCTCTGGGTCTTCAGGAAGAGGCTCGACTGAAGCCTTGACAAAGGTGGGAAAGGGGATATAATGAGTGAGCGTTCACTCATTATCGAGGGCGAGATATGAGAAAGAGACTGGGAAAGGAAAAACTGATAAAGGAGAGAAGAGCACAGATGTTAACCGCTTCGGCCAAGGTCTTCGCCGAAAAAGGGTTCCATAAAGCCACTATCAGAGAGATCGCCGGCGAGGCAAATGTGGCAGAGGGAACCATATACAACTACTTTCGGAGCAAGAGGGAACTATTGCTATCCCTAGTCTCAGCCTTTGTCGAAGAATCTTTGCAACTGGCCATGACACGCCCCTCATCGAAAAGCGATAAGGAGTTTCTAACTACCCTACTCAAAGACCGCTTCACCCTCATCGATAAGAACATGAACCTCGTGCGAGTCATCCTGCGAGAGATGATGTTAGATGAGGAGCTTCGCCATCCCTTCTTCGAGCAGATTCTATCCAAAATCTCCTCTCAACTCGAAGATCTCCTGGAGACGAGAGCGGAGGAAGGGGTATTTCGGAAACTGGATGCTTTCATCCCTGTCCACGCTATGATGGGCTCTTTTCTGGGCTTCATCCTTCTGGGGCTGGATAGGAAAGGGCATCGTTTACCCCCCGAGGAGTTGGCCTCCCAATTAGCGGATTTCTTCTTAAACGGTCTGCGCCTGCGCTCCGGCGAGGAGCCGACCTAGGAACAGAATTAGCCCCGGTAGAGAGAAGAGGAAACAGATATATGGATAGAGCCTGGACGATAATGCGCAAAGAGTTTATTCACATCATCCGGGATCCGCGGACGCTAAGCGTGGTGTTCATTATGCCCATCACCTTGCTTTTGCTATTGGGCTACGCCGTAGCGGTAGAGATTGAGGATATCCCCACCGCGGTCTACGATATGGCCAAGGATAGTGAGAGCCGCGAGTTCATAGATAGGTTCTGGCATACGCACTATTTCAAGTACGCCTTCTATGTCAATAGCACAGAGGAGATCGTGCGGCTCATCGATAGCGGCGAAGTGAGGGTGGGGCTGGTGATCCCCCCAGATTTCGGCGCCAAGTTAGGGGCTGGCAAGGGGGCCTCCGTCGAGGTCATCATAGATGGCTCCGACCCCACTATAGCCCAGACGGCTCTCTTCGTCGCCCAGACCATCGGACAGGCTGCCTCAGTGGATATAATCAGCAGGCAATTGGGCCAGTTGGTTAGAGGGGGATCGCTACAGGTGCCCATAGATTTGAGAGCCCGCCTGCTCTACAACCCTGACATGAGGATGATGAACTTCATGATCCCAGGCCTCATCGGAGCCATCCTACAGGTGCAGACCCTCATTCTCACTGCCTTCGCTATCGTCCGCGAGCGGGAACGAGGAACCCTGGAGCAGTTAATCGTCACTCCCATCAAACCCTGGGAACTGATGTTGGGTAAGATCGTGCCCTTCGTATTGGTGGCCTTCATCAACGTGGGCATAACCCTACTCGTGGGCACCTTCTGGTTCAAAGTTCCGGTCAGTGGCGATGTGATATTGCTCCTATCCACCTCCCTCCTCTTCCTATTAGGCTCTCTAGGTTTAGGAATACTCATCTCCACCCTCTCTCAGACCCAGATGCAGGCCATGCACTTGGCCAGTTTCGTCATGTTGCCCGCTTTCATCCTATCGGGCTTCATTGTGCCCAGGGAAAATATGCCCCTCCCCGTCTACTATGCTGGATATTTGATACCCCTCACCTACTTCATAATTATCTTGCGGGGCATCATCCTCAAGGGCGTAGGGGTAGTTTATCTCTGGAAGCAGATCGCCCCTATGGCCATATTCAGCATCGTCACCTTCGTGCTCAGCGCCTTGAATTTCCACAAGAGCCTAGAGTGAGATGGAGCCTGCCGCTCCTGATCTGAGGGCAGGGGCAGGGCATAATAGTATTTAGTGGGCGTTCAATCAATTTGGCTGTCAGTGAAGGGAGATGCGCATCAGATGCGTGTTCGCTGGTTGGGTCATTCCTGCATCGAGATATTGGGTGACAAGCATATCGTGATAGACCCGGACTTCCTTCGCGACCCCTTGGCGGGTGTGGACTACGTATTGGTAACTCACGGCCACGACGACCACATAGGGAAGGTGGCGCTGATCCCGACTGGCAAGGTGCTGGCTTCCCAGGAGGTATGTGAGATAGCCAGGCGCGAAGGGGTATCACCCGACCGGTTGGTTGAAGTGGCCCCCGGGGACATGGTGGACAATGTTCAGGTCCTGGAAGGCTATAGCCACGTTGGGAAACTCTCTGACCTCTGGGCTCGGGTGTGGGGAAGGAGAAGAAGACTGCCGGGAGGCAAGCCGCTGTCCTTTCTCGTGCATAACGATCTTTCACTGCTCCACATCGGTGATGCATTCGAGTTCCCGCTAGAATGCAAAGCGGATATCCTTTGTCTTCCCTACCGCCGTGTTCCCTTGCGACAGGAGTATTATCAGCGCAGGCTGGTCGAATTGGCGGCCGCCCTCAACGCTAGGTACATTATCCCCGTCCACTTCGACATGTCGCCTTGGGAGGCTGACCCCGCAGAACTGCAAGACCGGCTGAGCGCCAAGCTAATAGTTGCTACTGAGTTCGTCGAACTCAAGGGATAGTTCAACCAGTCTCCAGCAACTCACTACTCATCGGCCTGCCCCTTCGAGAAGAACAAACGCCTTCGAGGCTGGCCCACGAGTCACGTGGAGGTGATGATGGAGGAGAAAGATAGAGATAAGGGGCGATTGGAGTTCCTGGGCTCCACCAAAGTGTCAAAACGCGGCCAAATTGTAGTTCCCGCCGCAGCGCGCCGGACGATGGGCTTGAGGAGTGGCGATGAGTTGGCAGTTTTCATAGGAGACCCAGGCGTTTTGGTTCTCGTCAAGATCAATGAGTCTGAGGCTACTAGCGAGCGCTCGTTATCTTCCTGCACTTGACAAGAAGAATGGATGAAGGTCATGGAAGACTTCCAATACAAGGGGCTCATCTAGATGGGTGATGTGATCATCGAAACCGAGAACCTGACTAAGAGGTTCAGGAAGGTAATGGCGGTGGATGGGCTCAACCTCTCCGTGGAGGAGGGGGAGATTTTCGGCCTAGTGGGGCCCGATGGGGCAGGGAAGACGACCACCTTTCGACTCTTGGCAGCCATCATGAACCCCACCGAGGGTAAGGCCACCGTGGCCGGCTACGACACGGCGAGGGAAGCGGAGGAGATAAAGAAAGTGATCGGCTACATGCCCCAGAGGTTCAGCCTCTACGGGGACCTTTCAGTGATGGAGAACCTCCATTTCTTCGCCGACATCTTCGAGGTACGCGGGGCAGAAAGGGAAGAGAGGATGAGAACACTCCTCCGCTTCTCCCGCCTGGAGGAGTTCCAAGGAAGACGAGCGGATCACCTCTCGGGAGGGATGCAGAAGAAATTGGCTTTGGCCTGCACTCTAGTCCACAAACCCGAGATCCTTTTCTTAGACGAGCCGACTACGGGGGTGGACCCCATCTCTCGACGAGAGTTCTGGGATATCCTCTCCAACCTTCACCTAGAGGGGGTGACCCTCTTGGTGAGCACGCCCTATATGGATGAGGCCGAGCGCTGCTCTCGGGTGGGGCTGATGTTCGAGGGCAAGATGATAGTCTGTGACCAGCCAGAGAAGGTAAAGAGGCTAGCGAGGGGAGAGGTGATCGAACTCCGCCCCCAGCCTTTGTCCAAAGCGTGGGAGATCATCGAGGGGTGGGAAGGGGCGTTGGATGTCCGAGTCTACGGGGGCCTCCTTCACGTCTTCGTTGAGGACGGGGAAAAGGGGATGCGCCAACTGGAGACCCTGCTGGCCTCTCACGGGGTTAGCGTGGAAGGGTTGCGCCAGATCAGGCCCCGCCTGGAGGAGGCTTTCGTCTCCTTGATTCGAAGGGAACAAGAAGGTCAAGCAGTGCCATGATGCACCGTCATCTTCGCTCCTTAGCATGCTGAAGTAGCCCAACCAGGCCGATAAGAGAATGCCTCCTTGTAAGAACTGCGGCAGGATAATAGAGGGCGAAATATGAGAGGTCGATAAGTGACTGGCGAAACCCTTAGGCTAAACGATTACGCGGTCCAAGTGGTAGAACTGACCAAGAGGTTCGGCGATTTCACGGCTGTGGATCACATCAACTTCACCATCGAGAGGGGCGAGATCTTCGGCTTCCTGGGCCCCAACGGCGCGGGCAAGACCACCACCATCCGCATGCTTCTAGGCCTCCTACAACCCACGGAGGGAGAAGCGACGGTCCTGGGTTATGACATCATCACCCAGTCGGAAGAGATCAGGAGAAGGATCGGCTACATGTCCCAGAGGTTCACCCTCTACCAAGATCTGACCGTCTCCGAGAACCTCGAGTTCTACGGTCGAACCTATGGGGTTAGGGGGAAAGAACTGGCCCAGAGGAAAGAGTTCGTGATAGATATGGCGGGGTTGAAAGGACACGAGAGGGAACTGGCAAAGAACCTGGCGGGGGGCTGGAAACAGAGACTGGCTCTGGGCACCGCCATCCTCCATGAGCCGGAGATGCTCTTCTTGGACGAGCCCACAGCAGGGGTGGACCCCATCTCTCGCCAGGCCTTCTGGAACTTCCTCTACCACCTAGCCGAGGAGGGAACCACCATCTTCGTCACCACTCACTATATGGATGAGGCGGAACATTGCCACAACCTGGGCCTCATCCACCATGGCCGGATCATCGCCCAGGGGACCCCCCAGAGCATCAAAGAGAAGCATATGAAAGGGGAAGTTCTGGAGATAGAGTGCCAGCGGGCGGACGTGGCGTTGGCCGCCTTGCGGGAACTATCCCTCTTCGAGGAGGTGGCCCTCTACGGCTCCCTAATCCATCTGGTGGCCCAGGTTGTGGAAGAGTATAAACCCTTAATCGAGGAAACCCTGCGTCAAAAGGGGGCTGGCCTTCGAAGTATGGACCTCATCGCCCCCTCCCTGGAAGATGTCTTCATCTCCAGTATCAAGGAGCAATCTAACTTGCGAGGAGATCTATCATGAAAGGTAAAGCCTGGATCGTTATCCTACTCCTGCTCCTGGCGGGAGTAGGAGGCGGTTGGTGGTACTTCACCTCTCACCCCGAGGCTGGCTCCCAACTCTTGGCCGATCTGGGCCTGGAGATGGGAAGGCCGCCGGGAGAGGTCATCGCCTCCTCAGGGATCATCGAGGCCCAAAAGATATCGATCACCGCTGAGGTTGGAGGGAGGGTCACAAACCTCCTGGTCGATGAGGGAGACCAGGTGGAAGAAGGTGATCTACTCATAGAACTGGACACCGATCTCCTCGCCGCCCAGATAAAGGAGGCCCAAGCCGCTCTCCGCCTGGCCCAGGCCAACCTGGCTAAGATAGAGGCCGGAGCCAAGAAGGAGGATGTCCGCCAGGCCGAGGCTCTGCTGGAGCAAGCGATAGCGGCCCGCGAGGGAGCATATCAAGCCTGGCTGGACGCCCAAACCCTCCGTGACAAGCCCCAGGAACTCTCCTTGCAGATCGAGGCCGCCAGATCTGCCTTGGCCATAGCCGAAGAGGGGGTCGCCCAAGCCAGGGCTAACTTAGAAGCCACCCGCACCAAAGAGGACCTCTTGGCCCGCACCTCCAATCAACTGCAGGAAGGGTTCGATATCACCATCACCCTACCCGACTTAACGACGATAAAAAAACATATCGAGGTTGGCCCGGCCATCATCAACCAAACCCTCAGAGAGTGGAACCTATCGAGTCAAGAGAGCTGGATCGCTTGGTCGGCCCTTTACCAGGCCCTAGCGGCTCGGGACGGGGCAGAGCGAAAGTTAGAGATCCTGATGGAGATGAGGGATAACCCCTTGGCTGCCCAGGCGGAGGTAGATGCGGCCCTCTCCCAATATGAGATGGCTCAAGCCGACGTGGCCGCGGCCCAAGCCCAACTGGATGCCCTCCGCGCCGGCCCCACAGAATATCAGGTGAATATGGCCCGCGCCCAAGTGCAAGAGGCAGAGGCGAACTTGAAGGTCTTGGAGGTACAATGGGAGAAGATGAGCCTTAAAGCACCCCGGGCTGGCCTCATCTTGGAACGGATAGCAAACGAGGGGGAGATCGCTGCCCCAGGTTCCCCCCTCCTCAGGTTGGCCGATTTGGATACCGTTACCCTGATGGTCTATGTTCCTGAGCCCCAGATCGGCCGTATCAAAGTGGGGCAAGAGGCCCAGATGGAGGTCGATTCCTACCCCGGCCAAAGTTTCGCTGGCCGGGTGGTCTTCATCGCCTCCCAAGCGGAGTTCACCCCCCAGAATGTCCAAACAAGGGAACAGAGGGCCACGCTAGTGTTCGGGGTGAAGATAGAGATCCCCAACCCGGATCATCGGCTCAAGCCAGGGATGCCCGCCGATGCGCGGATAGAGGTGGGATAAAGGGTAAGCGAAGAGGAGATCTGATCATGAAGAAAGCCGCTCTTGTGCCCTTGCCAGAAGAGCCGCGAATCGGAAAGATAGGACGGCTGGTCACAACTCTACTGGCGCTGGCCATGGGCTGCTCTGGCGGCTTAGTCACCCTCGGCTCCCCATCCCCCTCCCTCACCGCCTCCGGGGTGATCGAGGCCCGGGAGGTATCGATCACCGCTGAGGTAGGGGGGCGCATCGTCGACATCTTAGCCGATGAAGGCGACGAGATCGAGGAAGGGGCTACCTTGGTGCGGTTGGACACGGCCCTTCTTGAGGCTGAGATGGGGCGCGCCCAGGCCGCGGTAGCCTTGGCCCAAGCCAACTTGGCCCAGGTGAAAGCCGGAGCCCGCGAGGAGGAGATCCAGGCGGCTCAAGCAGCGCTGGATAAGGCTATCGCTGCCCAGGAGGGAGCAAGGAGAGCCTGGGAAGATGCTCAGGCAGCCCTAGAGGACCCCCAAGAGTTGAATCTGCAGATCGCCGAGGCCGAGACCCAACTGGCACTGGCCGAGCACCAACTCTCCCAGGCTCAGGCCCAACTGGCCACAGCCCAGATAATGCGAGATAATTACAAGCGGGATGGCTCCGCTGAGGGGCAAGCCCTCTATGAAGCCTATGGCTATCAGGTATCGGCCGCTGAGGCAGCCCTAGCCGCAGCCCAGGAACAACTGGCCGGATCCCAAAAGAACCTAGAGAACTTATTGGCCCTGAAGGAAAACCCCATCTCCCTCCGGGCCCAACTACATGCTGCCCAGGCCCAATACGAGGTGGCAGCCGCCGGGGCAGAGGTGGCTCAGGCAGCCCTAGAATCCCTCAAGGCGGGGGCCACCCCGGAGGAGATAGCCGCCGCCCAAGCCCAACTGGAGCAGGCGGAAGCGGCCTTGGGGCTCTTGGAGGTACAACTGGAGAAGATGACCCTCAAAGCGCCCCTAAGCGGCCTGGTCACCAGCCGCTCCGTTCAAATAGGGGAGACCGCCTCCCCCGGAGCTGTCCTCCTCACCCTGGCTGACCTGGATCAAGTTGAACTCACCGTCTTCATCCCGGAGAACCGGCTGGGAGAGATCCGCTTGGGACAAAAGGTTACCGTAGAGGTCGACTCCTTCCCCGGCAAGGGGTACCAAGGGGAGGTGGTCTATATCTCCTCGGAAGCGGAGTTCACCCCTCGCAACGTGCAGACCAAAGAGGAGCGGGTGACTACCGTCTTCGCCGTCAAGGTTCGGCTCCCCAACCCAGAGCACGAATTGAAACCCGGCATGCCCGCCGACGCAACATTCGAGCAACTATGAAAAGACCAGGGAAGACGAGTCCCCAGGGCTCGTGTTCCATAAGAACGTCACATCGTTTTTCGTCTCCTACTCTTCTCGCCAAAAAGCGCATCGCTCACCCCCCCTTGTGTGTTTTATCCCTGTGGGGAGCCTTAAATAACCGCCAAAAATCGGCTTGTGGCATTGACTTGCCCAGCGATTAGGTGTATAATGGAATTAAGGGTTCTCGCTGATTGCAAGCACGTCTCTAGTACCCAGAACGCTCTTAAGCCCTCATGGAGAGGGCGCAGGAAAGGGGGTGATGAAAAGCGACGAGAGTATGATGAAGTGTTTTCGACTGACGGTGGTCAAGTTATAGTTTCTCACAAGGGAGTGTAAAAAATGTTTACTCTAGCGGTTATCATAATCGCTGCCTTGGCAATCGCTATCGGCTATGGCTGGTATGCCAAGAATATTGATCGAAACATCGTCCAGCCGGACCCGAAGAAGACGACCCCAGCCAAGATGTATATGGATGGGGTCGATTTCATGCCGGCTAGTCGCAACGTTCTTTTTGGCTACCAGTTCAAGTCCATCGCCGCCTTGGCCCCCCTCACCGGCCCCATCATCGCCGTGCAGTGGGGCTGGCTGCCAGCGCTCTTGTGGATCCTCCTTGGCGTCTTCTTCATCGGCTGGGCGCAGGACTACGGGGCTATGATCATGAGCGTACGCCGCGAGGGAGACACCATGGGCGCGCTGAGTTACAAACTCATCTCGCCCCGGGCGCGCAACATCCTCCTGATCTTCATCTACTTCTACCTGCTGCTCATCATGGGTGCCTTCGGCAACGCGGTGGGGAAGGTACTGATGATCAACCCTAAGGTGCCCTTCGGCATGATCGCTGTAGTTCTGATGGGCGTCCTGGCTGGCCAGATGACCTATAAGTGGAAGCAAGACATCATCCTCACCACCGTCGTCACCGTCGTGCTCTCCTTCGTGGGCATCTGGCTGAGCACACAGCCGTTCATGTCCAACATCTTCTCGGCCATCTACGGCCTTCCCGAGTCCCCTACCATCTTCCTGGGCAACACGCAGGCCCAAGTCATCGGCACCCTGCTCATGGTGCTTTTCTGTTACCTGGGCGCAGTGCTGCCCATCTGGTCCTTTGCCCAGCCGGTCAACTACGTCTCCTTCTGGATCGTCACGCTGGGGATGGTGGGCGGTGTGATCGGCATGATCGTCTGGCGCCCGAGCATTGGCGACTTCCCAGCCTTCACCCAGTTCACCACTGCCAGCGGGCCGTTATGGCCCATGCTCTTCGTCACCATCGCCTGCGGCGCTATCTCCGGCTGGCACAGCCTGGTATCTAGTTCCGGCACATCCCGCCAGTTGGAGAAGGAGACCGATGCCCTACCCGTGGGTGGTGGCGCCATGTTCATGGAAGCGGCCTTTGCGGTCATCGCCTTCCTGTGCGCCACCGTCGCTTTCCAGGGCTGGCAGGGATATCAAGACGCTGGTGGCGCAGGCGCAGCGTTGGCGGTCTTCGCTGGAGGGTTGGCCAACTTCCTGGACCACATCGGCGTCCCCCACGACTTCGGCGTGGCCTATGGCTCCGTCTTCCTGACCATCATGGCCATCACCATCATGCAACTGGTGGTGCGCTTCATGCGTGTGGCCAGCACCGAATTGGTGGGCGATGCGGTACCCGTGATGAAGAATATACACGTGGGCAGCATTGTGGCCCTGCTCCTGACTGTGCTCTTTGTCTGGATCATCCCCTGGCTGACCATTTGGGCCGCCTTCGGCGCTTCTAACCAATTGATGGCCGGCCTGGCCCTGATGCTCATCTCCCTGTGGGCTATGTCGGAGGGCAGGAAGCATACCTGGGCGCTCTACCCCTCGATCTTCATGATCGTCACTACTATCGCCGCCCTGCTGTACACCGCCTATGTCAACCTCTTCAAGAAACTGCCGGCTGCTGCCACAGTTCAGGCTTCCATCGCCTCCGCCCTCATCGGCATCATCTGCCTGGTGCTGATAGTGGCGGCGGCCTTCCTGATTGCGGATGGCTGGCGGGCGCTGCGCAAGCCGCGGGCCGAGGAAGCCGCTAAGGCCTAAGCGAGTTAGCCCAATGTGGTAATGACGGGAGAGCCTATCTAGGCTCTCCCGTCGCTTCTGCGGTCGCAGTTGCAAGGAGGATATAAGGGAGCCTATCTCAGTAGAGATCATGGCGCCGGTGCTGACGGAGGCCTTCGCCGAGGAGGGGCTCCCTTTCTTGGTTAGTCTGCTTGACTGGTGGGAGCAAATAGTGTATTATTGATTTGAGACTGAGGTATCTTCGTTGACGGACGGTGGCCCCATTTTTGCGTTTTCGGGAAATCAGGGCAGGTGTAAGGGTGGCAAGGCTGGACCGGCTGCGTGAATTGGCACATACCGTTGGTGAGGTCATCTACGGGATGAGCATCTACGACATGGTGCGTGACCTCAACAAGGCCCGGGGCAGTTTGGAACACTTATTCATTTTGATCGTCTTCGGTGACCTATTGGGCGTGCCCATATTGCCCCCTTACTATTCCCTACGGCTCGTGCCTTACATCGTCCCCTCGCTGGATACATGGCGACGCAGCATGTTGAGAGAAAAAGATTTAACCGATCTATGTGATCAAGAGATCGGCTGATCGGTCGGTGGACTGAATAACATCAGGAGGCAGTCAAATGTCAGAAGAGCAAGAGATGAGCAGACTGAAGAGGTTCGGTCTAAGTGCACGCGATTTGTTGTACGGCATGGCCGGCCACGACATGACCCGCTTCGCTCTCAAGACCCGGGGTAGCATGGAGCACCTATTCATCCTCATCACTATGGGGGATCTTTTGGGCGTGCCCATTCTCCCACCCTACTACTCGCTGCGGCTTTTGCCCTATGTTGTGCCCCAGATCTCCACCTGGAAACGGCGAATGCTCAGGGAGCGCGATTTAACCGATGCCTTAGCCTAAGAGGGCAATTTTCTACAAAAGGGGGTGATCAAGATTACTCTAGCGAGGACTTTGAAGGAATTCCCGGAGCGCCGCTACATCGAGTTCGGCGGCAAGGGTGGTCTGGGCAAGACCAGTTTCTCCGCCGCCACGGCCTACTACCTGGCCAAAAAGGGGTATAAAACTTTGGTCTTCTCCGTGGATCCCCAGGCATCCCTGACCGACATCTTCGAGCAGGACATCTTCGGCAAGGGGCCGGTGGAGATTATACCGAACCTCTTCGCCCAGGAGATTGACGCTGATAAACGCATCAAGGATTATCAGGAGGAGATCCGTCAGAAGATCTTCGACATGTACGGCTTGGAGGAGATCCCGGAGGAGGTTGAAAACTACATTCAGGCTGCGGCGGCGGAACCGGCCATGGAGGAGAGCGCTATCTTCGACCAGGTGGTGGATATCGTCGTTGCCGGCGAGTACGATTATTACATCTACGACTTGGTGCCTTTGGGCCATGCTCTCTATTATCTAAGCATGTCTAGCGTATACGACCAGTGGATCGAGAAGATCACCAAGTTGCGCGAGGAGATGGAGGAGTATGCCCAGGTAGCGGCGGTGGTGCAGCGAAAGAAGGAAGCGGAGGAAGATCAGATCCTCAAGGAACTTCAATATATAAGGCACCGTATCAACACCTCCTCCAGCATCCTCACCGATAAGGAGAGGACGGCCTTCTTCTTCGTGGTCATTCCGGAGAAGATGGCCATCTTGGACACGATGAAGGCAGCCAAACTCTTCGCCAGTTACGACGTGCCTATTTCTGGCTACATCGTCAACCGCGTGCTGCCCCGGGAACTGGCTGGACAGGACATCCCCGAATACCTGCGCCACCGCCTCGAGATGCAATCAGGTCACCTGGAAGAAATCAAAGAGACCCTTGGCGACGAGGTTTTGGGCTACGTCCCTGAGTTCGAGCGGGACATAACCGGCCTGGAGATGATCGAGAAGATGGCCAAGGCGATGTTTGGAGAATTTTAGTGGAGTGAAGGATGATAGAAAAAAATATGCAACAATTTTTAACCGAGCACCCCGATATGAAGTACGTTTTCTTCGGGGGCAAGGGGGGAGTGGGCAAGACAGTGATGGCCGGGACAGCGGCGCTATGGTTAGCGCAACAGGGTAGGCGTACTCTTCTGGCCTCCACCAACCCCGTGCACAGCCTAACCAGCCTTCTGGATCAGGATGTCTTCGGCGCTGAGACCCCCGTGGCAGGCGTGGAGAACCTCTGGGCTTGCGAGATAGATACCAAGGATACCATCGCAAGGTCGAAACGAGAGATCAGGGAGAAGATCGAGTGGTTCCTGAGGTTCGCCGACGTCAAGGCCAAGGCCGATGAGTTCGTGGAATCTGCGACCATGAACCCCGCCTTCGAGGAATCGGCCATGTTCGAGAACATGATCGACCTCATGTTCAAGGATGAGTACGAGGCTTACGTCTTCGATACCGCCCCTACGGCCAACGCCCGACGGCTTCTGGGGATGTCCTCGGTCTATTCCCTCTGGGTCAACAAGATGGTGAAGAGTCGTGAGGAAGCCAAATCGTTGCGCGAACTCCTATCCTACAGCAAGAAGAAGGAGAAGAAGGATCCTCTGATGGAATACCTCCTCTCCTTCCGAGAGAGGATGGGACACGCCAAGGAACTCCTCACCGATGAGGAGAAAACAGCCTTCTTCTTCATCACCCTTCCCGAGGCCCTGCCCATCGCCGTGATAAAGCGCTTCATCGCTTGGTTCAAGGATTTCGGCATCCCGGTGGGAGGGGTCATCGTGAATATGGTCATCGAGAAGGAGGCCCTGGGGAAGGGTGTGCCGGAGTTTGTGCTCAATCGAGTGAGGATGCAGGAAAACTACATGAAGGAGATCTGGGACTCCTTCGATGGCATGGTGCGGGCTCTAGTGCCCCAGTTCGAGACTGAGGTGAGGGGCATCGAGATGCTAGAGCGCACCGCCGAACGGCTTTTCACCTAAAGCGCAAAGGGGGCCATAATCTTTGGAGTTCACCCCTATCTGATCCTCCCTCTGATATCCCTTTTCTTTGTCCTGGTCTTCGGGGGGTTATCCCTTCTGCGCCACGAGGGCCTCTCCAATCAGTTCGCTTTAGAGGTGCTGATCCTCACAGGCTTGGCCCTTCTTCTTTCCTGGGCGCTGAGGGTGATCATCAACCCCGTTTTCTTCCTCATCCTCGTCTATCTCATCTCCATGCGCGCTCGGCTGCTGGTGGATGGGGCCAACCTTCTCTCTACACGGGGCAAGCACCAAGTGGCGGAGTCCCTCTTTCAACTTGCTTTACGCCTCCGGCCCGATGCGGTCACTCGCTTGATTGTGCTCATCAACTATGGTGTCACACACCTACGCCAAGGTAAATTCAAGGAGGCCATCGAGGTCTTGGAGGGGGTCCTTGGCGCCAAGTCGTTAGGTACGCTTAGCCCCAAGCACGAGGCGGCTTGCCGTTATAACTTGGGGTTAGCCTACCTTCGAGCAGGGGAGGAGAGGAAGGCTGTTGGAGAGTTCAACGAGGTGATAGATGTCATGCCTGACTCCCTCTATGCGGTAGGCGCAAGGACGGCCCTGCGAAAGAGGAAAGAGGCCAAAATAAGACCAAAGCCTGCAGAGCCTTCCCAAAAGGAAGACGGCTAAGAGCCTTCGCTGTTCCCTCTATGGCCAAGAGACCAAGCGACCATCGATAGGGAATCCGTGGGGAGTGTTCAGAGTTTGAGACCATCTGTGGCCTGGAGTGCCACTAACCGACAATCTCCATCACCTTCTCTAGAAAATTGAAAAGGTTCTCGGCTGTCATCCCCCCCAAGCCAATGAGGTGGAAATTGGCTACCAGGTGAGGAGACCTCTTCCTCAAGGAGAGCCTTACCAGTTGAAGAGCCGAAAGCGTGGATGTCAACTTGGAAGCGATCTCTGCATCCCTCTTAAGAGCGATGAACATCCCGTTCAAACTATCGATCGTCCAGCCCTCCTTCTCCAGGGCCTTCAGGGCCCTCCCGGCTCTCCAGCCCCGCCGCGTCACTTCTAAATCGGTCTTGGGCTTGAGGCGCAGGTCCGCTTTGATAACCAATATATCCCTTTTCCCCCTCAGACGGTTGATTATCCAGAGGAGGAGCATCTCTCTGGACTCCAGGAGGACCATCATGCCCACTCTCTTGAACGGGCCTAGCGCCCCCTGCACCCCGACCTGAAACGCCGAGGCCCCTACCCAGTTCACCGATGCTTGACACCCGTACGCCCTTATCCCCTCCCTCAGCCATCGAAGAGCCCGTAAGCCGCGACGCCGGTTCATCTGCCGCCCAAAAGGGTACCAGAGGACGAGGAGAACAGAGAGGCCGATGACAATCTGAGTTGCCAACTGAGAGGCATCCATAGTAAACTCCAAGACAAATGGAGACTTTCGCTTAGCCTAGCAAAAGAAGATCTCGCTGTCAAACAGAAAGGAGGGATCGTGAAACAGTTAACCCTGGTAGCAGAACTGATGTCCATCTCCGCCAGGACGGCCCCCAAAGCGGCGGGCAAAGACTTCATCGTCACCGCCATCGTGGAGGGCGAGGATCTTGAGGCCCTGGCTGCCAAGATGTACGAGTTCGGCCAGAGGACGGGGAAGAAGAATTTCGACCGGGATGGGGCCAACGTGAGGAGTTCGGAGGCTGTTCTCCTCATAGGGATCAAGGATGCCCAGGTGTTGGGCCTCAACTGCGCCGCCTGTGGCTCAGAGAAATGCATCAAACCCAACACCACAGAAGGGGAATTCAAGGGCCCTCAATGCGCCTACCGCCTCCTGGATATGGGGATCGCCATCGGCTCAGCGGTGAAGACAGCCAGTCTCTTAAATGTCGATAACCGGATTATGTACCGGGCAGGGGTAGTGGCTCGGGAGATGGGACTCATCGATGCCGACTTCGTGGTGGGGATACCCCTCTCGGCCACGGGGAAGAATATCTACTTCGACCGGTAGAGTAGCGTCCGAGCCTGTCTCGGACGGCTGAAACGTCGCAGACCGTTGCGACGCTACGCCTGAGCCAAATAGATGCGCCAAGTGCTAAGTGATGAATGTAACCTCTAAGGACAAAACCCTTGCAAATGCCTTCCCCCTATGCTAGAGTAAAAGCGAGGCTATCATGAAAGTCGTCTCTCCCCACCCTTGGGAGGTGACCCCTGCCCAGGGGAAGAGGATACAAAATGAGTTGCGGAAAAAGGTATCTACCACCTGGGAGCCGATTGATGTAAAGACGGTAGCCGGGGTGGATGTGGGGATGGAGGGGGAGATAGCGAAAGCCGCGGTGGTCGTTTTGAGTTACCCGGAACTCAGCCCCCTAGACCAGAGTCTGGCCCAGGTCCCCGTCACCATGCCCTACATACCGGGGCTTCTGGCCTTTCGAGAGGCCCCGGCTATTCTCGCCGCCTACGAGAAACTGACTAGCGAGCCCGATCTACTCATCTTCGACGGCCAGGGGCTGGCTCACCCCCGCCATCTCGGCATCGCCAGCCACGTGGGGGTAATCCTCGACGTGCCCTCCATCGGCTGCGCCAAGTCCCGCCTCTGGGGCAGCCACAACGAGTCTCCAAATGAAGCGGGGTCTTATGCCCATCTCTACGACGGCGAGGAGATAATCGGAGCCGTAGTCCGCACCAAAACAGGGGTCCACCCGGTTTACATCTCCATCGGCCACAAGATCGACCTCCCCACCGCCATTCAGTTCATCCTCTCCTCTTGTCGGGGGTACCGGCTGCCGGAGCCTATAAGGTTCGCTCATCGGGCGGCTGGAGGGGAGAAACTCAAGATAGAGGGGGAGCAAAAGTCCCTGTTTGACCTTCTGTAGCGTGGGGCTTCAGCCCCACGAATCAATCGTCGCCCTAAAGGGCGGCGCTACAACTATGAATATTTTGAACGAATAGGCCGCGGATTATATAAGGTGATAAGATAAACAAAGAGGACACATGCCAAGGAAGAAATTGCGAACGTGGGCAGGCCGTAGTGAATTTGAATATTCAGGCTCAGTTAATACCGGAACTGACATATTTTTTGGTAAAAATTGTCGCTATCACGAATTTATATCCGGTAAAAGATATCAAGCGTTGTTGAAACATTTCAAAAAACAAAACGTTAGCATTGGGACATCACGTACTAATCCTCCAGATGGAAGTTTAGGGGCATGGTTGCTTTCAAATGTTTCACGAAGGGCGCTAGCCTCATATATTGGCCCAATTCTCTTACACGAACGTTATGCCAATCGAGTAATAGGCGGCACTGATTCGATTCAATTTTTATAAACGTCTCCTAACACGGTGAGTTGTATGGCATCACCGCAGAAGAACGCCAAATCATAGAACAACAAACGTAGCGCGGCCTGTCCTGACTGATGTGGGTCAGGGGGTTCAGCCCAAAGAGAGGGTTGAATTATGGACCAGGGGTTGATAGAGAGGGCAGCACGGCTCATGGCTGAGGCCAAGTACGCCGTGGCCCTCACCGGGGCGGGGCACAGCACCCCCTCCGGCATCCCCGACTTTCGCAGCCCTGGCTCTGGTCTCTGGACCCAAGTGAACCCAGAGGAGGTAGCCTCCATCCAGGCCTTCTATCGGGACCCCGAGGCTTGGTACGCTTGGTACCACGAGCGAGGCACCATGTTCTTAGATGCCCAGCCCAACCCCGCCCACCGCGCCCTGGCCGAACTGGAGGAGATGGGGCGCTTGCAAGCAGTGATCACCCAAAACATCGATAACCTGCACCAGAAAGCGGGCTCCAAGAAGGTAATAGAGCTCCACGGGAATACGCGGGAGGCCATCTGTCTGAGATGCGGCGACATCATCCCCGCCCGACTCCTTTGGGAAGGGTACATTCAAGAGCGACAGGCACCCAGATGCGAGAAGTGCAGCGGGATGATGAAGCCCAATGTCATCCTCTTCGGGGAGATGTTGCCGGAGGAGGCCCTCAAATCGGCTTGGGAGGAGGCGGAGAAATGCGACCTGATGCTGGTGGCTGGTACCTCGTTGGAGGTGACCCCGGCGGCTGACCTCCCCTTCATGGCCCGGCGGAGAGAGGCAAAACTGGTGATCGTCAACTTCCAGCCCACCCGGGCTGACAGTTACGCCGAGGTCGTCATCCACGAGGATGTGGCGGAGGTGTTGCCTAAAATAGCGGAGATCTGTCAGAAAAGGAGATCGAAGACCTTCTAACCTTACCTCGATCATCATATGAAAGGGCGCTCCCTTTTGGGCAGCGCCCTTTTTCTTTTAGTTTGGGTATCGGTTACTCCATAGGCTCAGCGATTTTCACCAACTCCTCCGGGGGGAGACTCTCACTATAGAGTTGGATGTAGGTTCCATCCTCTATCCACCATAGCCACCCGCCAACCCCTGATGCCGACAGAAGCCGACCAGGGAGGCCATGAACGGTTACCTCAGGAGCGGTGCGCACAGGAGAAGGAAGGCTGTCCACCCATTGAGATGTGCCCCTGGTCTGGGTGATCTTCAACAGCCCAGCGCTATAGACCTGCCTATAGAATACCTGACCAGATAACCACACCTCCGGTTCCGCAGGGGTAAGACCAGCGGGAAGATGGGTTGGGGTGAAAACGCGGAAGTCAGGGGCTATCTCTGCCATCGGCGTGGGCGTAGGAAGGGGCGAGATACGAGGCACGGGCTCCAGCGATATGGCGATGGCGATCAGTTCCTCGTCGGGGAGGCCGAAGCTTTGGAGTAGAATGTAGGTCCCTTCTCGAACTAGGTAGAGGCGGGTTGGTACGTTCCGCTCATCGCCCGCCGTTAAGCGACCCTCTATCTCACCGATTTCCACCACCATTGCATCTTGAGGGATGTAGGCTCGTAGATCCTCGGTGATGCCTCGCTCATCAATGCTGAGGAAGGACACATCTTCCAGGGGTGATCCGTAAATCAATTCCACTGTTTTGGGTGTGTCTGGGTAGCCTTCCACTAGGATCTCTGGCTCTGGCAATGCCTCGGGGATGTAGCCCGGGGCGAAGAGTTGGAAATCCACCTCTTCGGCAATTTGAGCCCAAAAGGTCGGCGCCTCCGGCGAGGCCACGGGCACGGATAGCGGCCGATGGTCGATGATCGTTGCCTCCTCCGGTATCTGGAAGGTGAAAAGGTCATCCGGCAGATAAACATTATACTGGATACTCGTATAGACTCGGGAATCATATAGCAACCCATCCTCGGTATATTGCTCCATTTTGAGTTCGAAATAGGTCTCTTTGTCAAGCCACCATTTAACTAGCCCCTCGATGAGGTCTGGGTCCGAGGAACTCACATCCCTTTCGAAGGTCGGTCGCAACTCAAGGAGATAAGCCTCTCGCCCAGCCACCACATCCGTCCCCACTAGAGTAGCATCATAATATTTCCCTTCACCTAGAGTCTCCGCGAGTCCAGTTGTGGGCGGCTGATTAGGACCAAGGCCCGCTTCGGCCTCGTTGATGATTACCTGGTTCTCCGTCGGTGTATAGAGCCAGGTCGTGACGCCATCGCTCACGAAGAGTCGCTCGCTTCCAGCCCACAAGGGTTGTATCTCCCGAGATTCTTGACGGAATTTGTCAGGGGCTACAAACCAGATATGCCTCTGCCATACCACAGTCTCTGGCTTCAACTCCACGCCGGTGCGCCGTAGTCCCCGGCTCTCCATCGTAGCCTCGTAACTCCATACGCCGACGGCTGCCAGGTTGCCGGAGACCTCCTGAAGATGCTCAATGACTTCCTGGGCGCTAACTGTCTCGATAGGTTGCAACCCGGGGCGGGTTAAGGCAAAGAAAATGGCGAGCACCGCTGCCGCAGCCACCGCCGCGAATAGATATCTCCTTTCCATTAAGCGCAATGATAACGAAGGCCGGCGAGGCTTCGCTAACCTTTTAGAAACCCTCTCCCAGAGGTCTCTTGGCGCCTGTAGGTCTCTTGTCTCGGCTCGATAGTAACCCCTAAGCAACTGCTCCACGTCTTTCTCCGACAGATCTTCCGTCATATCGGCCTCCCTATCTCAAAACCCATCAGAGGCGATAGTCGGTGCCGAAGGCGCTGCATCGCTCTATGCAGCCTCGATTTCACCGTGCCCTCTGGCAAGGATAAAACCTGGGCGATTTCTGGCACAGTCAGTTCGGCGAAATAGCGCAACATGATCACCGACCGTTGATCCTCCTCCAAAGAGGCGATGGCTTCGCGGACCAGTTGACGTGATTCCCCAGAAGCGACCGCCTCATCAGCAGCGCGGGCGCCGGTAGCCACTCTTTTTGGCTCCACCCTCTCCAATGAGACCGTAGGCACAACTCTGTGTCTCTTCTGCATTCGGCAGCGGTTCACCACGATCTTGAGAAACCAAGGCTTAAAGGAGTAGCCTACCTTGAACCCTTTGATGCCCCGCCAAGCATCGAGGAAGGCTTCCTGCGTAATATCCTCCGCCTGCTGGCGATCATAGACCATAAAGTAAGCGGTCCGGTAGGCTAAATCTCCGTACCTATCTACAAGCCATCGAAATGCTTCGCTATCTCCCCTCTGACAGCGCTCTATGATCTCTCTTT
The DNA here is from genome assembly GCA_002366595.1 of Anaerolineales bacterium UBA3082. Taxonomy (GTDB): domain Bacteria; phylum Chloroflexota; class Anaerolineae; order UBA7937; family UBA7937; genus UBA7937. Next base: position 25,253 of record DFBK01000050.1, read on the forward strand.
CAATTCTCAAGGGTTCGCCTAACATCCGCGCACTTCTCTATAATATAATATGCGGATTTTGATAGAACCGTTCCCGTGCTATGCGGTAAATTAGAGGCAGGATGAGAAGCAGGGCAAGCAATAAAAAACCTTAGAACACCCTGCAACATTGAGGTAATTAAGAGGAGTAAGATGACGGAGTTATGCCAAAGGACTAGCCTCTTCCTCCTAAACTCCAAGAAAAGAAGAGGGTTCTACCGCTTCCCTTCCACCTTCTCCCTAAACTTCGCCAGGTCCACGATGAACCGTATATTGCTCCCCTCCCCCACCTTCTCCCTCTCATCGAAGGCTTCAACCCGAAAGGTCAACCTGCGTCCTTCCACCTCTATCAATTCCGACCTGACTACCACTTCCATGCCCAGGGGTGTGGGGGCCAGGTGGCGCACATGCACCTCACCCCCTACCGTGGCCTGGCCCGGAGGGAGAAGACGGTCTACGGCGGCCACACCAGCCATCTCCATGAGAGTGATCATCCGAGGAGTAGCCAAGACGGCCACGTTCCCACTCCCTAAATGCTGAGCGGTATCTTCTTCCGTGACCAGCAGTTTCACCTCTCCCCTAAGGCCAGGGGTAAGCCCTTCTTTGACCATGGCTAAAAACTCCTCTCCTCGTTGACCGGCGTAAAAAGAGCCGAGACTCTTGGCTCGGCTCCTCTATCGCCAGCGGATTAGTTCAGGCTGGCACCCCCGAAAGGATAGCCTCCAGTTCTTCCCCTTCCAGGGTTTCCACCTCTATCAATTTCTTAGCCAGTCGGACCAAGGTATCCTTATGCTGGGTGAGGATGCTCTTGGCCTTCTCGTGCGCCTCGCTGATAAGGCGGCGGATCTCCTTGTCGATGGCTTGGGCCACCTCTTCGCTATAGTTCCTCTGCTCACCGATCTCCCGCCCCAAAAAGACCAACTCCTCCTTCCGCCCGAAGGTGAGCGGCCCCAGCCTCTCGCTCATCCCGTATTCGGTGACCATCTTCCGGGCCAACTTCGTGGCTCGCTCCAGATCGTTCGCTGCACCGGTGGTAATATCGTTGAAGATGAGTTCCTCCGCCGCCCGTCCCCCCAGAAGGCCAGCCAATTCATCCTCGAACTTGGAGCGGGCCATCAGGTACCGGTCACCCTCGGGGAGGGGCATAGTGTAGCCCAAAGCCATCCCCCGAGAGATGATGGAGACCTTATGCACCGGGTCGCAGTTGGGCAACATCTTCATCACCAAAACGTGGCCCGCTTCGTGATGGGCTATGATATTCCGCTCCTCATCGCTGATGAGGCGACTCTTTCTCTCCGGCCCAGCGATCACCCTCTCGACCGCCTCCTGCATCTCCTCCATGCTGACAGACTTCTTATTGCGGCGGGCGGCAAGGATAGCCGCCTCGTTCACCAGGTTCTCTATGTCAGCCCCGGTGAAGCCAGGGGTCTGCTTAGCCACGACATCCAGATCCACCTCCTCGGCCAGAGGCTTCCCCCGGACATGGATATCTAGGATGGCGCGGCGCCCTCTCATGTCCGGCCGATCCAAGACCACCCGCCTATCGAAACGGCCAGGGCGCAGAAGCGCCGGGTCCAAGATATCCGGTCGGTTGGTGGCGGCGATGACGATGACGTTAGTATCGGTGTCGAAGCCATCCATCTCCACCAGGATCTGGTTAAGAGTTTGCTCCCTCTCATCGTGGCTGCCACCCAAACCGGCACCTCGATGTCGCCCCACGGCGTCTATCTCGTCCACGAAGACGATACAAGGGGTGTTCCGCTTCGCCTGACCGAAGAGATCCCTCACCCTTGAGGCGCCCACACCCACAAACATCTCCACAAACTCGGAGCCCGAGATGGAGAAGAAAGGAACACTCGCTTCCCCGGCTACCGCCCGGGCCATGAGGGTCTTGCCACACCCTGGAGGCCCCACCATCAGCACCCCCTTGGGGATGCGAGCCCCTAGAGCGATGAACTTCTCCGGCTCCTTGAGGAACTCTACCACCTCCTGGAGTTCCTCTTTCGCCTCCTCTACGCCTGCCACATCGGCGAAGGTGACGGTGGGCTTATCGCCACTGGACAGGCGGGCTCGGCTCTTACCGAAGGATAAAGCCTGGCTGTTGCCGCTTTGAGCCTGACGCATCATAAAGAGAAGGAGACCGCCGAAGAGTATGACTGGGAGGAAAGAGGACAAGATACCAAGCCAATTGCCGAATTCACTGGGCTCCTTAAACTGGAGGGAGATGTCGCTTAATTGATCTTCTGTTACCCCCAGGTTCCTAAGTAACTCGGTGATATCCGAGGTTCGGTCCTTATGGGAACGTACCTTCTCCCCCGAGGCAAGAGTTACCGTGAGTTCGTTACCCGAGACGACGATCTCCTCTATATCACCTTTCTTGGCCTCCTGGGCCACCTCATTTAAGGGAACGGTGGGCAAACTCTCAGAGGAAGAGAAGACAGTGAAGAAAAGGGCTCCCACGGCGACGATGATGAGAAGATAGACCAACCCATTTTTGAACCACCTAGAACTCACACCTTCCTCCTTGCTACACCCCCATATACCCAATAACCTCTTAAACTCGTCTAATTAATATTATACACCAGAAAGCAAGAAGAGGGCAAGTCCATACTTAGTACCAGGTCCATTTCACTAAAATAGTTATGTCAACAACTATGGCCTCCCACGTTCCCCTCCCATTGATTGCCGATCCCCCTTTCCGTGCGCTTCCTTCGGATAATCATTATAGGTAGAACGTCTATGCCACGCTGGAGCGGAAAAGGCTCATCACTTGTCAAGGTCGCTTCATCTGGTATAATGGCTGAGCGGAGACCCCGGTGGAGGAGAGAGAAGCCTACGATCTGGCTCAGTTTATAGCCAAGGTAGAGAGGGTGTTGCCAGACAGCCAGGAGACGACGGCCAAGCCGGTGCTTCTCCTTCTATGCGGGCTACCGGGAACGGGAAAATCCTTCTTGGCTCATCGGCTGGCGGAGGCCCTCCCTTTCGTGATCATCGAGAGCGATACGGTACGGAAGATCCTCTTCCCCCAGCCACGATATACAGCCCAGGAGAGCCGTGGGGTGCATCGTACCTGCCACGCTCTTATGGCCAAACTCCTGAAGCGGGGGGTACGAGTGATCTACGATGCCACCAACCTCATCGAGTACCATCGGGAACTAGTCTACCGGATAGCGGAGAGAGCGGGAGCGAGGCTGGTAGTAGTGAAGACCGTGGCTAAAGAAGAGGTGGTGCGAGAGCGGTTGAGGGGCCGCCAGGAGGGAACCGCAGAACTCTCCGGTGCCGATTGGAGGATCTACCGGCGCATGGCTTCCCGCCAGGAGCCGGTCTCTCATCCCCATCTGGTCATCGATACCAGCGAGGATCTCGAGGAGGCGGTGGCCAAGGTTCTGCGCTTCATACGGAGATGAGGGGGGAAAAACCTTGCCATCTTCAGAGCAACGGAATGCTCGTAGAGAGGAGGGGGCCTTAGAACCTCTTACCAAGCGAGGTTGGGGGACAGCCCAACGAGAGACGCGAGGGAAGGGCGCCTCTCTGCGCTACGCTCAAGAGGCTGTATCTTCTGGCTACGAGGCGGTTATCATCGCTGGGGGCGACGGCACCGTTAACGAGGTGGTGAATGGTTTGATGGGGGTGGATGGCGACTATCTGGGCACCACCCCTCTAGAACGTACTATCCTTCCCCGGGCCCTGCGGGTGATCATCCCAGAGATAGAGACCGATTTCTTTCAAAGAGGAGCAAAAGGGTGAAATACCTTAACCTTCTACTGATATTCATCCCCTTAGCCATCGCTACCTCTCTATCCAACTTTGATCCGCGGCTGGTCTTCGTCTCTGCAGCCTTGGGGATGATACCCCTGGCCGGGATATTGGGAAAGGCCACCGAGGAACTCGCCCTTCACGCTGGGCCACGAGTTGGAGGGCTCCTCAACGCCACCCTGGGTAACGCGGCGGAACTGATAATCACTATCTTCGCCATCAGGGAAGGGCTCTTGGAGTTAGCGAAGGCCTCCATCACCGGTTCGATCCTGGGTAACGTACTCCTTGTCTTGGGTCTGAGCATCCTCTTCGGCGGGTTGCGCCATGGCACCCAGCGGTTCGACCGATCCCAGGCCGGACTCAACGCCACTATGATGACCCTGGCTATCATCGCCCTAGTGATCCCGGCCATCTTCGGCCACGCCATAGAGTCAGATCGTCTGGCGGTGGAGGAATTGAGCCTGGGGGTGGCGGGGGTGATGATAATCATCTATACCCTCAGCCTCATCTACTCCTTCCGCTCGACGCCTGTAACCCGAACCCTAGAGGGTGCTAACTGGAGCCTAAGGCTGATCCTCTTCGCCCTGACCCTCTCCACCCTCTTCATGGCCTGGCTGAGCGAGATATTGGTGGAGACGGTAGAAGCGGTGGTTCAATCCCTGGGGGTGACCGAGTTCTTCTTGGGGGTGATAATCGTCCCTCTAGTGGGGAATGTGGCCGAGCATCTAGTGGCGGTTCAGACCGCCTGGAAGAACAAGATGGATCTCAGTCTCGCTATCTCCTTGGGTTCGAGCATGCAGATCGCTCTCTTCGTGGCTCCCCTTCTGGTATTCATCAGCCTTCTGAGTCCCGAACCCCTGAGCCTGATCTTCAATCAGTTCGAACTCATATCGTTAGGAGCAGCGGTGGGTATCGCAGCCCTCATCTCTTTAGATGGCGAATCGAACTGGCTGGAGGGGGCAGAACTTCTAGCTGTATATTGCATCATCGCCATCGCCTTCTTCTTCCTGCCCTCCTAGTTTGTCGAAAAGGGAGGGGGATGGTATAATCTTTCTTTGGAGGTAGGTAGTTTGCTTAAATATCTACAGATAGTCCAGATCATAGTATCCCTAGCCCTTATAGTAGCCGTCCTTCTCCAGGCTAAAGGGGCGGGGTTAGGGGGTATCTTCGGGGGAGAGGGAGGGATCTATAAAAGCCGACGGGGGGTGGAGAGGACCCTCTTCAATATCACCATCGGGCTGATAGTCATCTTCTTCATCGTCTCCGTAGCCACCGTTTTCCTCCAACCCTCCTAAGGAGCGACCTTTGATCCGATATATCCGCTGGTCAGCCCTCATCGCCGTGGCGGGCACTCTGCTCTTGGGTGCCCTTCTTATCTACCTAGCCTATACGACCACTACCGTTATCGTCCCCGCCGAGGGTGGTACCTATGTGGAAGGGGTGGCAGGCAGCCCTACCTATCTCAACCCCCTCTTGAGCGGCTACAACCAAGTGGACGCCGACCTGGTCTCCCTCATCTTCTCTGGCCTTACCGAGATCAACGAGAGGGGAGAAGTGGTGCCGGACCTGGCTCAGAAATGGGATATCTCCGAGGATGGCCTCACCTATACCTTCTATCTCCGCCCCGATGTGCGTTGGCACGATGGGGAGCCTTTCACCGCCGACGATGTGCTCTTGACCATCGAGGCCCTTCAAGACCCGAATTTTCAGGGCCCACCGGAACTGGCTACACTCTGGCAGGCGGTTACTGTGGAAAAGCGGGGCGATCACATCGTCTCCTTCACCCTTGGAGAGCCCTTTGCCCCTTTCTTGGCTTACACAACGCTAGGCATCCTACCGAAGCATATCTTAGAAGGGGTTCCAGCGATGGAACTTCCCCGCCACCCTTTTAGCGCTCATCCGGTGGGTACGGGACCCTTCCGCCTCCTAGAATTGACGACGGAGTACGCCCTCCTCGAAGCCCACCCCTACTATTATGGCCAGAAGCCCTACCTAGATAAGGTGGAGTTCCGCTTCTACCGCGATTACGGGGAGATCTTTTCCGCCTACCAACGAGGGGAGGTAGAGGGCATAAGCCGCGTCCTTCCCCCCGATCTAGAGCAAGTGCGCCAAGCGGAGGGGCTAAACCTCTACTCGACGTGGCTACCCCGCTATACCCTTATCTTCCTCAACTTGGAAGCCCCGGTCTTCCAAGAGAAGGAGGTGAGGCAAGCGCTGCTTTGGGCTATAGATCGACAGAGGATCATCGATCAGATCTTGGATGGGCAAGGTCGAGTGGTAGACAGCCCTATCCTCCCCAACTCCTGGGCCTATGATGAAGATATCCCCCGCTACGAGTACAACCCCCAGCGAGCCAAAGCCCTTCTAGAGGAAGCAGGCTGGGGGGACACCAACAACGATGGGGTACGAGAGAAGGAAGGGGTTCCCTTAGAGTTCCCCCTCCTCACCAACGACGATCCTTCGAGAGTGCGCATTATCGAGGAGATCGCCAGGGAACTGGCGGAGGTGGGGGTGAGAGTCCACACCCAGGTTCTCGGCTACGGGGTGAGCGAACTGCTCCAATCTCGTCATTTCACCGCTATGCTTTATGGATGGGGAGACCTCCCCCCGGATCCAGATCTCTACGAGATGTGGCACTCCACCCAGGCCACAGAGGAGGGGCAGAATTACGGAGGCTTCGCCAATCGGGATGTAGATGAACTCTTAGAGCAGGCCCGGTTGATCAACGATCCCGCCCAGAGGGCAGAACTCTACCAGCACTTTCAGGAGATATTCGCCCAGGAGGTTCCCGCCCTCCTCCTCTACTATCCGATCTATGATTATGCGGTGAGCGAGCGGGTGAAAGGGGTACAACTGGGACCTCTTTCGACCCCCAGCGACCGGTTCCGCACCATAGCCGACTGGTACGTGAACACTAAAAGGGTGGTGGTAAGCGAGACGCTTCAGTAGTTGACAAGTCGTAGGAGTGGTGCTAGAGTAGAATTGAGCCGAGGTGGCGGAATAGGTAGACGCGCTGCGTTCAGGGCGCAGTGGGCATAAGCCCATAGGGGTTCGAGTCCCCTCCTCGGCATACACGCTTTTTATTCCCCCCTCGCTCATCCGCTTCCTCTCCCCTGGAATCCTGGTTAGGGTCTCGGATCTAATCAGCCTGAAATTGAAGGGGGTGAAGTGGAAAAAGGACGGCGGGTCGCTCTTGATCCAAGGAATGGGTAGTCCCCATTAGTCCTACCACACTGAATGCGTATCTACAATATTACTACCGCTATAAACGGCTGCGAGGTGAATGGCGGCAGTCAGATAGCCCTCAAGCAGATCCTCGGTCATGCCACGATGGAGATGGTTAGTCATTAGGCAAGGCTATCAGACAAGGACCCACAGGCGCTGCATGTGGACGCTTCTCCTGTAGAGCGAATGAGCGTCTCGACTACCCCTGTTCCGGAACCAGCCACTCCGAAGCGTTCAACACCCATATCATGACACTCTGAGAGGCCAGCCAATCCAGTCACACGTCTTTGACGCGCGGTACCTCGCCCATCTGGTTTCCCCGTGTCCTGACTGCTACTCGAGTAAACATCATCCCCACCTCGCGACCGCGGATTCCAGCTGATTCTGCCAACCTCTCTCAATCAGCCCTTCCTCCCAAGAGCCAGTCTTGACCAGAATGCGACCCGATGTTATAATTTGATTGAGGTTCAACAAGGGTTGGAGTCTAGAAGGGGGGGGGAAATAGAGTCATTGATTCGTCTTTAGTAGACGAATATCAAGGCCTAGAGAGAGGCTTTTTGCACCTTCAAGCATCAAAATCATGCGCCTGTAGCTCAACTGGAGAGAGCGACTGACTACGAATCAGTAGGTTGCAGGTTCGAGTCCTGTCAGGCGCACTAGATTACAACATGTAGTTACCCCGTAAGGTTGGCCTATCTCGTTGCGCATAGAACTAGCCCACATTATCTCTACCCTTTGCCGATGCCTACCCGACACGCCTCCTCAAATAACCCTTTCTTCTCCTAGAACTCGGCTTCCGAGTCCACATTCACCCGAACGAGTAGCCAGCCTGGCCAAGACAAGAGAATTGGTACCAATGTAAGGCTTGTCAAACATTCGCTCTTACAGTAGAGTTGGAAAGGAGAGTTTGGGCAGGGGCTGCGATAGATTATTATCCTTCCGCAGGCTCTTCGGCCCGGACTCTCTCTTAATCCCTCGTCGGTCAAGGGAAAACGCCCCTTCTCATCGTTTTGCCTTATTGAGAAGGAGGTGCTAAAATGGAGAGGTGGACTCTTTCGCCTAGGAGAAACCTATGAACCGTCAACCCTCGGACGAAGCAAGGCATAAGGTAGTCCTCTACTCAGATTCGTATGAGATGAAAGGAACGTTAGCAATGCGGCCGCCTCGACGCTTCCTGGACATCCTCAACGACCGGTTTCGGCTCATTCTCTCCCTTACAGAGGCCTCGATCCGCCCCCTGGTCGCTGAGCCGGGCACTCGTCCCCTGGCCGTACCCTCTTTGATCGTGAACAAAGAGGGTATACTCATGGCCTGGCTTATCGAGGAGACGAAGGTCCCCAGTGCGGAATTCATCACCGTCCACAAGGTGGCCCGCCCGGTGACGGCCTATGTGGGCCCCTTTGTTATCCGCGGACAGATGCACGCCCTTCAAGAGGCTACCCTACTCCAAGCCCTGGACGCCGTTAGCGAGGATTTCATCGCCCTCACGGAACCATCGGCCCTCTGCGTGACCACCCCCTGGCTCTCCCTCAAGGAGGGGATTATCGCCGCCCTTCGGAAATCTAGGGTCGCCGCCCTTCAGGCGAGAGCCTCTTAGGGATGGCTCAGCCCTCATCATATCATCCTTGACACACTAGGGAGGGTAAGGTATATTTGTGAGGGGGGGCTTTAGCCTCCTCGCTGTCATCTGTTTAGATCGCCTTTCGGTATCAGTAAGGGAGATGAACGACCCCCAAAATGGAGAGATGGCTAGCCCGAGAGACGGAATTCGCACCAGAGATCCCTCGGTTTTGGGGCGGCATTCACTGCATGACCGTCTTTCTAAGACGAGACTAAAATGAGCGAAAGGATACATGAGCACCATCGCGGTCGGGGAGCCCGAGAATTGACCATCGTCTTCTCCATGACCTTAGCCTTCATGGTGGCCGAGATCGTAGGAGGCCTCCTCACCAACAGCCTGGCCCTCCTTTCCGATGCTGGGCATATGCTCACCGATGCCGGGGCGTTGGGGTTAAGCCTCTTCGCCGTCTGGTTCGCCAGTCGCCCAGCCACTCCAGAGAAGAGTTACGGCTACTATCGGTTCGAAATCCTGGCCGCCCTCATCAATGGAGTGACCTTGATCTTCATCTCCCTCTATATCTTCTACGAAGCGTTCCACCGCTTCATGGAGCCTCCCCAGGTTCGCAGCCTCCCCATGCTAACTATCGCCTCCCTAGGTCTCATCGTCAACCTGGTAGGGGCTTGGATACTCTATCGTTCCGAAGGAGGAGGGGTCAACATCAGAGGGGCGTTCTTACATCTTCTAGGAGACGCTTTGGGCTCCGTGGGGGCCATAGTGGCTGGCGTGGTGATGCTGGCCTTCGACTGGTGGCTGGCCGACCCCCTGGTGAGCGTGGGCATCGGGCTCCTCATAACCTATGGGTCCGTGCGTCTCCTTCGAGAGGTCGTCGATATCCTCATGGAAGGGACCCCAGCCCACATCGACCTGACCGCTTTAGGGCGTCGCATGACCGAGATCCCAGGAGTAGCTTCGGTCCACGACCTCCACATCTGGAGCATAACCTCCGACTTCGAAACTATGAGCGGCCATGTAGTGGTCAGCGATGATCTCGATGGGGAGAGACAACAGGAGGTTTTGGCCACCCTTTGCCAAACCTTGGCCCGGGAGTTCGGCATCAACCATGTCACCATCCAACTGGAGAGTAACCTGATGGTAGAGAAGGGCCGCTTCTCTTGCCATTGTCCGGCCAACGGAGGAATCTCCCTCTCAGCCCTTGGGAAAAGCGAGTCCTGAGGTGCTCCGCATCCTCAATTCATCACCCAAGGGATAGAAAGGATTGAAAGATGTCTTTGAGAAGTAAAGCCTCGCTGCTCCTCCCCCCGATCCTGACCATATCGCTTTTGATGGGAATCTCGGCCGGCTGTGTATCCGCCACCCCGGAAACCACTCCCACCCCCACCTGGCCGAGCCAAACCCCGGAAGGCGAACCGAGCAAGGGCTCCCCCGACGCCCCGGTGACTATCATCGAATACACTGAATTCCAATGCCCCTTCTGTGCCCGTTTTGTGCAGGAGACCCTGCCTCTCATCGAAGAGAACTACATCGCCACCGGCAAAGTACGCCTTATCTTCAGGAGCTTCCCGGTGCACGAGCAAGCCGTTGTAGCCGCCGGAGCAGCCATCTGTGCTCAGGAAGGAGATAGGTTCTGGGAGATGCACGATACCCTCTTCGCCCAGCAAGAGGAGTGGTCGGGGAATCAGGATTTTATGGTGCTATTCGAAGGGTATGCCCAAGATATAGGGCTAGATACTGAAGAATTCACCTCCTGTTTGAACGCTGGGGAATGGTTGGACAAAGTCAAAAGGGATTTCGAGACCGGCGTAGAGGCCGGGGTCGAAGGGACGCCTTCCTTCTTCATCAACGACCAAGTGATCGTAGGGGCTTACCCCTTCGAGGAATTTCAACGGGTGATAGAGGAAGAGTTGTCCAAATGAGGAAGAAGTTGCGCCCCCGGCCTGGCAATTACCGGGGCAGGCTAGCATCATCAGGGTTGGCGCTTTTGGGCCGTTCTAGTCGCCGGATACCTAGCCCTCTTCGAGTTAGGAATGAGCCAACAGATGTTCTGTCCTATAGGGGAGTGCGAAGAGGTCAACGTTAGCCCCTATGTATATATGTTAAGAGTGCCTTTAGCCCTCCTGGGGGTAGCAGCCTACCTTCTTATTCTAGCCTTAAATCTGGTGGGGCTCCGGTGGGGAGAGAGGAGGAGTGGACAGATCACCCCAGTCATTTTCCTCTTCTCGCTCTTCGGCGTAGCCTTCTCCGCTTACCTAACCTACCTCGAACTGTTTGTCCTCAAAGCCATCTGCAGTTGGTGCGTAGTCTCCGCCATCACCATGACCGCCATCTGCATACTCTCAGGATGGGAGTTGATAAGAGCATCCCGACCTCCATCCGGGGCTTAGTTCTCTTTTCCGCTTCCTTCCCCACCAGGGAGACGCGAAGGAGATAACAACTCTTCCCGCTTCCCTGCCAGGTGATCGCGAACCCCTTCTATACCCTGGCAGGCAACGAGGAGGTAGTCGCAGAAGACGAGAGCCAGGCCTGGGGAATCCTGAGCCAGGAGCCGGTCCACCTCTTCATCTACATGGCGCAAGATCTCCTCTAAGGCCCCTGCCCCCTCCCGGGCTGCATAATGGAGGGCCTCTCGATAGTGAGCCATAGCCACCTCGATGGCTGCGTCGGCGAAGGCCAGCCTCCCCCGAAGCCAGCTCAACTTGGAGAGAGAACCCCAACCCTCCAACTTCTTAGCCAGCCCCTCCGCCTCCTCCGCCAGGAGGAAGAACTCCTCCCTTCGACCGCGAGTGAACTGGATAAAGGCCATATTCATCAAGGTGGCCAGTTCGCTTGACCCCTCCCCTAACTCCCGGGCCAGATGGCGACTCCGACGATAATGCCCCAAAGCCTCCTCCCACAGCCCCTGGCGGTGGTAAAGAGCACCCAAGTTGTTGAGGACCACCATCTCCCCTCGGCGATCCTTAGCCTCCCGCCTCAAGGAGAGGCTACGCTCGTAGCACTCCAACGCTTTATCCCACATCCCGTAGTCAGCGTAGGCGTTTCCTAACTCGTTCAGTTCCCGAGCATCTAGGTTCGTCAAGTTCTTAAAGTTACGGCTCTCCTTCATAACTTCTTCCAGGTGAAGACCTTTGCAATCTCATCCTCGGTGAAAAGGGGAAGGTCAAAAGTCCGGTCTCCCCTTCGCAACTTGAGACCCTGCTCTGGAGGGACAACCTCTCCTACAAGATAGCAAGGGATCCCCTCCCTCTCTAAGGCTTTCTTCAATTTATCGCCATCCTCTGGCGAGACAGCGATGATCAAAGCCCCGGAGGCTATGGCTCCCAGGGGGTCGAGCCCAAATTCAGTGCAGAGCCTCTCACACTCCGGAAGAACGACCACCCCATCCCCCTCGATGAGGAGCCCCACTTTCGCAGCCTGGGCTAACTCCCAGAGCCCCATAGCTAGGCCCCCTTCAGTGGGGTCGTGCATGGCATGCACTGGAACCGTACCCTGGGCTAGTAGCGCCTCTTTAAGCACGCTTATCCCCGGATGGAAAAGATAACCCTTCGCTCGCTCCAGGAAGGTCCCGCTGTAACCTTTCTCCTTGAGGTGTGCCTCCTTTTCCCGGGCTAGGATGGCGGTGGCTTCAATGGCTATCCCCTTGGTGAGAAAGATAGCATCACCTACCTGGGCCCCACCGGTGGTGACCAACTTATCCTTCTCCACCTCCCCCAACATCTGACCCACCAGTATGGGGCGGTTCAGATCATAGGTGATCTCCGTGTGGCCACCAACTAGGGAGATCCCAAAATCCCGACAGGCCTGATGCATCTCTTGGAATATCCCCTCGGCCAACGCCTCGTCCGTCTTCCCCTCGGGAAGGAGAAGCGTGGCCAAGAACCATCGAGGTGTGGCCCCCATAGTGGCTAAATCGTTGGCGTTGATGCAGACTGCGTACCAGCCTATCAGGTCGGTGGCGAAGGTGATAGGGTCCGTCTTGGCCACAAGATACTTATCGCCCATATCGATGACCGCCGCATCCTCCCCGATGCGAGCCCCCACTATCACCCGTTCGTCTTCGAGCCGGTACCGCTCCAAGAGACGGGCTAGAACCTTCGCCGGCAACTTCCCCACTGGAAAACGAGCCATATTAAAAGTATAACATAATCTATGACCTGTTGATAGGTTCTTACCCTTGACTTCCCCCCTCCAGCGTGTTATAA
>DFBK01000044.1 GCA_002366595.1 Anaerolineales bacterium UBA3082
ATCCCTTCCCGACCCTTTATCCCTCTTCGGTAAGGGTGCTTTACCTCCCGCATCTCGGTGACCAGATCTGCCCGCTCGATGACCTCAGGAGGGGCGTACCGGCCTGTGAGAACCAACTCTACATGCTTCGGTTTCTCCTCTATGAGAGCCAAAACATCTTCTAATTCTATCAGACCCCACTTCAAGGCCACATTAACCTCATCGAGGATCACCAAGTCATAAGAGCCGGAGACGAGAACCCGGCGCGCCTCTCGGAGAGCCTCTTGGGCCATCTCCACGTCCGCTGGCTCTGGCTTCTCCGGATCTACGAACCCCGGCCGGCCAAACTGTCGGAGGGTGATCTGAGGGTGGCCGCCCACACTTTTCAGTTCCCCATAATTGGGCCAGCCTTTCATAAATTGGATGATATAGACCCTCAGGCCGTGGCCCGCCGCCCGCATAGCCAGGCCCAGGGCAGCCGTCGTCTTCCCCTTCCCCTCACCGGTATAGACCTGCACCAACCCCCGCTTCAGCCCCACTCTACCCTCCCCGACGTATCTACTCTTCGCCTTGCTCGTTGCCCTTCCTTTGCAAAGCCGATAGGAAACTCTCTATCCCCGCACGAGCCGCTTCGCTCTGTGGCCGCAGCCTCTCCCGCAAGTTGATGGTCATGGAGGTAGATATCCGATCTAAGGGGAGCCCCTCAAGCAAAACCTCCATATCCGGCAAGGAAGAGACGGCTACCCCCACCTTCCCTTCGGCAAGAGGGCGATCGGAGTCATAGCCCAACTGGGTAGGAAGATCGAAAGCCACAGAGAGCCTGGTCTGACCCTGAGAGAGAAGATATTTGAACCGTTTGTTAGTCTCCTCAGCGGTAGCATAACCCGCATACTGGCGCATACTCCAGATCCGCCCCCGATACATGGTAGGATAGATCCCCCGGGTGAAAGGGTAGTGACCAGGGAAGTCTAGGTCTTGCAAGCAAATCGACATCCGGGGGGTATAGAGCCGCTTAGATACTTCTCCCTCGATTCGGGATGATGTTTTAAGGCCTCGCTGAGAAGGCCCTCTCCCACTCCCCTTTAGATTTAACGATCTCCTCCAATAGAGAGCCCCTTCAGGCTAAATATGACCCTCCAATAGAAGGGCCACTTCAACTCTATCACGCCTCGGAAGGGGTGTCAAGGCAAGGAACCCTTGACAAAACCCTTTCCAGACTCTAAGATGATTCAAACCGCCCCAAACAGGCATAGGGGACTAAGGTCCTTCGATCTGGAGAGAGGAGAGATAGGATGGAGAAGGAAAAGATAGTGAAAAAGGCGGAATCGGAGGGTGTCAAGTTCGTTAACCTTTGGTTCACCGACATCGTGGGGATAGCGAAGAGCGTGACCATCCCCCTCGATCAACTCCCAACCTGTCTCGACTACGGGGTCTGGTTCGATGGCTCCTCCGTGGAGGGGTTCGCCCGCATCGCGGAGAGTGATATGCACCTGGTGCCAGACCTCTCCACCTTCGCCATCATCCCCTGGGAAAAAGAGGAAAGCAAGACCGCTCGGCTGATCTGCGATGTCTATACCCCTCAAGGGGATCCCTTTGCCGGGAATCCTAGGTTAGTGCTAAGACTAGCCATGGAAGAGGCCCAAAAGATGGGGTACCTCTACAAGACGGGGCCAGAGATCGAGTTCTTCCTCTTTAAGCCTAAAGAGGATGGCAGCATCGCTCCCATACCTCACGACCACGCTGGCTACTTCGACGTCCCTACCGACTTAGACATAGATGTGCGCCGCCAGATAGTCAACGCCCTTAAAGCGTTCAGCATCCGAGCAGAGGCGATCCACCACGAGGTGGCCCCTGGTCAACATGAGATCGACTTCGAGTATAGCGATGCTCTTCAGGCGGCTGACAACACGATAACCGTTAAGTTGACAACCAAAGCCATCGCCCAAATAAACGGCCTCCACGCCACCTTCATGCCTAAACCCATCGCCGAGATCAACGGCTCGGGGATGCATACCCATCAGAGCCTGGTTCATCGAGAGACCAGCCAGAACGCCTTCGCCGACCCTGAGGATGAATATGGCCTCTCTGAGATAGCGAAATATTTCATCGGTGGCCAGTTGCACCATGCGCGGGGGATGTGCGCTATCTTGGCCCCCCTAGTCAACTCTTACAAGCGCCTGGTCCCCGGTTACGAGGCTCCGGTCTACATCAGTTGGGCGCGCATCAACCGCTCCGCTCTAATCCGGGTACCCCAGGTTAACCCCGGCCGCCTCGATCTGACCCGTCTGGAGTTGCGCTGCCCGGATCCCAGTTGCAACCCCTATCTCGCCTTCGCCGTGATGCTCAAAGCCGGGCTGGACGGTATCAAGAAGAGGATACCCCCTCCAGCCCCCTCGGAGGAAGATCTCTATCACCTTGGTCACGAAGATCGCAACCTGGAGACCCTCCCTGGCTCCCTGGGCGAGGCCTTGGAGGAACTGAAGAAAGATGAGGTGATTAAGGAGGCCCTCGGCCCTCCCATCTACGAATGGTTTGTGAGGGCCAAGAGCCTGGAGTGGGATGCCTACCGATGCCAAGTCACCCCTCTGGAGTTAAAGGATCTCTTGATCTATTAGAGATGATCAACATCTCCTCGGGCACGGCCACCGTTCTGGGCCTCAGCGAGGCGTTCATCGATGCCCCTCCTACTACCGCCTACCTTCTAGTGGGGGAGAGATGCAAGCGGGATTGTTCCTTCTGCACCCAGGCTAGAAGCAGCCAAGCCCCAGCCCAGGCCCTCTCCCGCGTCATCTGGCCTCCCTACGAGGAGAAGAAAACAGTTTCCGCACTGAAGGAGGCTTACCAGTGGGGCAAGATCCAACGTGCCTGTCTTCAGGTGACGGTGAGCCCAGGGTACCTTTCGCGCGCGGAGGAGATAATCGCCCAATTAAAAGGGATACCCATTAGCGCTTCTGTGGTCGTTTCTAACCTGGATCAAGTGACCCGACTTCTGGACTCGGGCTTGGAGATAGCAGGTTTGAGCCTGGATGCGGCGAATAAAGAGGTTTATCGTCAGGTCAAGGGCGGTAGTTTCCATCAAGCATTAGGTCTCATCAAGGAGGCGGCGAAGCGGTTCCCCGGCCGCATAGCCACCCACCTCATCGTCGGCTTAGGGGAGACGGAGGAGGAGATGGCCCGACTCACCCAATGTCTCCACGATTGGGGGGTTATCGTAGCCCTCTTCGCCTTCACCCCCAACCCTGGCACCGCCTTGGAGAATCTAGAGCCTCCCCCTCTATCCATCTATCGAAGGGTGCAGATAGCGCGACATCTCATAGTGCATAACTTGGCTAGAGTCGAGGATTTCACCTTTCCCTTCCCTCGGGATCCCTGTCCCTTGGCACCCGTCCCGGGTATCCCTGGGAGATCCCTGTGGGATGGGACAGGATCCCGTAGGGATAAGGACTCACCGGAGGGACATATCCTGGGCTTCGGCCTGGAGGAGCACGAACTGTCGGAGGCCCTTCATGATGGTAAGGCTTTTCAGACCTCTGGTTGTCCGGGCTGCAACCGCCCCTACTACAACGAGCGACCGGGAGGGCCACTATATAACTATCCGCGCCCCTTAACTCCGGATGAGGTGGAAGAAGCGATAAAGGAAGCAAGGGTCATCTTGATGGAGGACAGAAGAGCAAGGCAGACAATTCTACCCACTATCGCCACTAAAAAAGATAGATAATGCCTAAAATAGACATTCTTGCCCTTGACAGATTTCTGGAAAGTGGTATAATGGATTGAATTCTAGGGAAGTCCGTCCTACAGGATCCTGGCATGGTGGGGTCAGGATGAGCCACCATGAAGGATGCCTATAGATAAGGTTATATTTATCAAATCCTGAGTCAACGGTCTTGGTATAACAAGTGCCGGGAGAGGCTCAGGATTTTTTACTGTGCCAACGATCACAGTATCCTGTCCCACAGAGATCCTTTACGGATAGGATGCGCAGAAAAGGGGGGGGTTACTCAAGAAACCAAAATATCTACACCGGGGTTAAGCGATCCTACAGGATGGTGACATCGCTGGGTCACCACCACCAAAATCCAACGCCTAACCAATAAAAAAGGAGGAAAAAGTGGCAAAGGAAAAGGAAGCACCGAAGGAACTATCCCGAAGGGAATTCGTCAAGGGAGCAGCCGTTGGTGCTGCGGCAGTGGCTGGTGCAGGGGCGTTAGCCAGTTGCGCAGCGCCCACGCCAGAGGTCGTCAAGGAGACGGTGGAGGTCCCCGTCGAGGTCACCAAGATAGTGGAAGTGCCGGGGCCACCGGGGGAGGCAGGCCCGGTAACATTGGAGCTGCTTAACCCTCGGGGCGAGATTGAGCCCCCACTAACCGTGGGACTTGCGCCTCGTGTTACGGATTTAGCGGGCAAGAAGATTGGATTATATTGGAATGGGAAAGAAGGTACGGACGTCTTCTTCGATAGGGTTCAAGAACTATTGGAGGAGAAATCTCCCACTGTAACGGTCTTGCGGTATAGTGGTGCATTCGATGTTGGAGATACTTTAGCAGCGAAAATGGCAGAAGAGTGCGACACATTTATCTATGGTGTGGGAGATTGAGGGTCGTGTACATTCGCCGGCGGGTCCGGCGCAACACGGCTAGAAAAACTGGGGCTACCCGGGGTCTTTCTTGCCGCCAAAGGATTTGAACACGACGCAGAGTCATCAGCTCGTGACCATGGAATGCCTGTGCTGCGTAGGGTAGTGATAATTGGTTATGTATGGGGCGGACCCATAGAAGAGAAGGCGCCTCAAGCAGAGGCATCTATTGACGACATGATCGACGCACTAACCCGTCCCTTAACACCAGAGGAGGCAAACCCAGAGCAAATACAGAAAGAGGTGCTCCCACCAGTTGAGGTTACCGCAGAAAGTTATGAGTCCGCTATTGAGGAATTCAACAGCGTGTTCCTCGACAATCGTTGGGGCGATGGGTTAGCCTTAATTCCGCCCACAAAAGAGGCTGTTGAGTGGATGCTTACAGGAACGAGCCGTTCCCCCGACGAAGTAATAGGCAAGGTCGCTGTTAAAGATGGGATAGCCACTGTAGAAAAGATTGCTATCAACGCAGTGATGGCAGGAGCTAAGCCAGAGTACTTGCCGGTGATAATTGCAGCAATGGAAGGGCTTACGGGCCCTACGGTTGAAGATTTCGACCTCGTCCATGTGCAGGCTTCGATGGGTAACTTCACTCTTGCAGTAATTGTAAGCGGGCCCATTGGGAAAGAAATTAACATGAATTCCGGGATGGGCTTCTTGGGTGAGGGATGGCGAGCTAATGCTACTATTGGTCGTGCCATTAAGTTGAACATGACCAACCTGGGCCACATGTGGCCCGGCGTGAACGCTATGCCAAGAGTCGGCCGGGCGGCGCCATATACCCTTTACACCTTGGCTGAAAATCGAGAGTTCAGCCCTTGGGAACCCTATCACGTAGCCCAAGGATATGAACCAGAAGATAGTTGCGTGACGGTGTCCACCACCGGGAGTTACGGTGCATGGGGTCTAGCATCTGTTGGGGCTAAGACTGGAGAGTTAGCGCTAGACAACATCGTCAACCTTATAGTTAGTCACCGCTGGTTCGCTTTGTTTGACCCTGTATATACTAACCCAGGCAGTCGGCCACGTAAGTATATACTTCTGGTTTCCCCGGAAACAGCTAACGGCTTCAAGAGTCTAGGCTTTGACACTCAGGAAAGCCTACGAAATCACATTTGTGAATCTACCAGCGTGCCGTACGAGGAGCTTAGTCCAGAGGAGATACAGGGCATTCAAGGAAAGATTGAGGCAAGTATTGCAGATGAGTTGGGGCCTGCGCAGAAGATTCACCCAGAGCGTTTGGCTGTGTATCAAGAAGCCCTTAAACCAGGAGGAAAGGTTCCACTTATAGAAAGGCCGAGGGAGGACCTTCATATCGTAGTAATGGGTTATCCAGTAGGCGGGTCGGTAATGTCGCTGGCATATCACAGCCCATCGTACAAGTGGAGGGCACATGAGACGAGGCTGATACGTGGAGCCACTCTGACTGAAGCCGGTCGTTAATTAACTATGGGCTTCCGCTAAGCCTGGCATGAAGGATTCACGAGTAGAGCGATGGGCGTTGCCTCGCCCATCGCTCTACGGTTAAGATTGTGAGAGGAGCCAATTGAAATGGTTATGTTTCATCGAAGTAAGTGCATAGTTGTTTGCATTTCTCTCGTTTTGGTTGTTCTGCTTGCCGCATCTTGTGCGCCGGCGGCCACACCAAGCCCCACGCCTCCGCCGGCCGCTACGCCAACGACCGCGCCGTTACCAACGACGGAGACGATAACACCAACGACAACAATACCACCGACGACCGAGACAATAACCCCACCAACCCCTCCTTCAGCAGAAGAACTCGCTAAACAAGGCTTTGCCCTCCCCGAAATACCTAGAATAACCTGTGAACAATTAAAGCAGATGATCGATGGGGGCGTTGATTTTGTTCTGGTGGATGCCAGGTCGGTTCAATGGGGCTACAACCTGGGACACTTACCAGGAGCGATTAGTATTCCCAATCTACCCGAACCTCCCTACACAGAAGAGTGGATAACGATGAATCTCGAGGGGCTTCCCACGGATAAACTGATAATCTTTTACTGTGATTGACCGGATGATGGAGAGGCTGCCAGTTTGGCAGAAAAGTTGATACAGTTGAGAGCCGGTGACACAGAGAATATAAAAGTCCTGTGGAAGGGTTCCTTTAGATGGCTAGAACTCGGCTACCCCACTGAGTAGTCCTACAGGATGGTGACCCCGGCCTGGCACGCCTTGGGGCAGGCATCGTTGGGTCACCATAAAGGAGAAAAGATGGTAAAACTTAGGGGATTCATTAGAAGCGATAAGTTAGCCTTTGCCCTGCGGTTATTGTTGGGAGCGATGATCCTGGTAGCAACAATCCCTAAATTTACGGACATTGAGAAGTATTCGGTGTACATGATTTATAGCTACCATGTCTTCCCAATGTATCCCATAAATATAGCCAGATTTCTGGGTCTGGTAGCTCCTTATCTGGAACTCCTCATCGCATTGGGTTTGCTCTCCGGCGTGCTTACCAGGCTCTCTGCCGCTGGCTGGGGGATTATGTCTTTCGTCTATTTCTTAACCAAACTTCACATCATCTTTATCCAAGGACGAATCGTGCCCTGTGGCTGTTTCCCTGGCGTTTTACCCGATATGTTGGTTACCCAATCTATATGGATAGATGCGGTTACCATGCCCCTCTGCGCTCAGATCATCCTTGCCAAAGGGGAATTCTTGAATGCCAGGGCTTTGCTCCCTAGGAGGTGGAAAGAGAAGTTGCGCCCCATTTGGTAATCGCATATGATATGCGCGGGGGTGATTGAGTCCCGGTGGGCTCCGCGGTCTTCAAAACCGTTGTGGCGGCGTGAGAGCGTTGCTAGGTGGGTTCGACTCCCATCCACTCCCGCTATCTCATTGATAAGCACTTGTCAAAAAATAGAATTAAGGAGGGTGATGAAAATGAAGGAGAGTTGGAGAGAATTTGAACAATATCGAGAAAAGGTTGAACAGCAAAGGGAAGAGATTCGAAAACGCATTATTGGCCTCCCCAAGTTCATCGAATCTCTGTTTATTTGTTTCTACTCTCACAGCGAAAGAAAATTGGGCCCCCATCTTTTGGTCGAAGGAAAGGTGGGGAAGGGGAAAACAGTTACTTTGGAAACATTTACTCGAACCATATCTGGAGCAAAATTTAGTCGTATTCAGTTTACGCCCGATCTCAGGCCCCTAGATTTGATAAGGATTGTAGAGCAGCGCGAAGATAGAACCCTTGAGTTTCATCCTGGCCCCCTCTTTGCTAATCTAGTTCTTGCTGACGAGATCAACCGGGCTCATGAGAAAACCCGAGCCGCCTTACTTGAAGCCATGGGAGAAAAGCAGATTACCATAGGCAGAACTACCTATCCACTAGAAGAGCCGTTTTTTGTAATGGCCACTGAGAACCCCATAGACATTGAAGGTACTTTTATGCTAGGGGCAGCACAAATCGATCGATTTATGATGAAGATCTATACTGAGTCCCTTTCTGAAGAGGAAGAACTTGTGATCGCTGAGACCCACCAGGAAAAGGAACCAGAAATAAAACAGGTGCTCTCTAAAGCCGAGGTTCTAGAGATTCAAAAGTTTATCCGAAAACATATAGTAGTGGATCCAAAAATAAGAAGAGAAATGATTAGGATTGTCCGGGCTTTGAGACCAGAGGGAGGGATAGTTGCCCCCGAGGACTTTTATCTTCTGCCAGAAGGGGAACGAGGATACCTCTTTTTAGAGAGGGGAGCAAAAGTCAGAGCCTTTCTCAAGGGAAGGGATTATGTTACTCTTTCTGATGTCGCAGTTCTTGCTTTCCCTATTTTGAACCACAGGATAGGATTTCAATATGCCCCCAAGGATATAGAGAAAATTCTGAAAGCCAGAGAACTTATTTCCCAGGCCGTGGAGAAGGTGGTAGAGGATGGAGCCAGAGGATTTTAAGCAATTCAGGCAAAGTAAGATTCAATTCTTTTCTAGAATAAAACTAAAAAATATCTTCCCCGGAGAATGGGAGAGTATTTATAGGGGAGAGGGGATTGAGTTTGCTGCGATTAAGCCTTTTGAACCCGGAGATGACCTGCGTGACTTGGACCTCCACACTCTAGTACAGTCTGGGGAGGAGGAGATCATCCAGCGAGTAGTTGAGCGCCAGATGAGAATTTTTGTCTGGGTTGATTTCTCTGGATCCATGCTGAGATTTGAAGAGATGCTTTTCTCTCAAAAACCGCAAATCAAAGATATTGCCATAGGCCTTCTCCTTTTTTCTGCCTGTAATGCGTATAGCCCTGTAGGATTGTACGCTTTCAATAAAGAAATGAGAAGATTCTTTCCGGCCAGATCCGGAGAAAGACACTGCTGGGAGATTTTGAACTGGATGATAGATCAAGAATGCAAAGGCTCTATGGCTCCGGCTGATATTCAAAATGCGGTCTCTTTTTTGATAGAGAGAGCATTTCCTCAAAGTCTAGTTTTCTTTGTTTCTGATTTTCAAGATCAGGCCTTTGAGGGAGATTGTACCGCTTTACTGAGGCCGGTAGCAAAGAAGTTTGATTTTGTTGCGGTAGTCATAAGAGATCCCCTAGAGAAAGAAGCCTCTTTGAAAAGATCGGTAAGCATAACAGTTAAAGACAGTGAAGGAGACAAAAGCGCAGAGATTTATCTAACTCCTCAGAAACTGAGGGAGATCCAAGAAATCTCTGCCAGGCATCTTTTAGATCTTGAACGGAGTTTCCGCGAAGTAGGCATTGAGCATGTGGTTTTGGACTCTCCCTCGATAGAGGGTTGTTATAAAGTGCTTTCGGGCTTCTTCGAAGCCAGGAGAAGAACAAGGGGATAAGAACACAAAGACAAGGAGATGATAAAAAGTGAGGGCAAGAATCGTCTGGATTCTAACAGGTTTAGCGGCATTAGCCGCAGTCGCCTCGGCAGCCTTCCTGCTCAGCCCCTCTTTTCTCTCGCCACATGACTTGGCGCTAAAAGAGGAGGGACTGCGGGAAGGCGAAGCCATCTTGGTTAAGACAAGAGTTGAGGGCTTTGGGGTTCATAAAGGAGATGCCTTCCCGTATCTAGTGGACGTTTGGTATAACCCTGACCAAGTATCCGAGATTGACAGGACCAGTCTTGATAAGAGCGTGTATTTGGAACCATTTGAGATAAGAGATACAAAAGAAAGGGAGTTCAATTTAGATTCCAGAACCAGAGTATACCGAAGAGAGTATGAAATTCAGCTCATTAGTGGGAAGGTAGACTATCTCTATAATTTTCCTGCCATTGTAGTTCGATATAGGCTTAAGAATACGGGGGTATTCTCAGAGACAACGGTTGTGCCCGAGCCGATTTTCGTTAGTTCTAGATTACCTCCTGATGTTACAGATCTGGAACTTGGTTATGGCCCTCTTAGGCCCATAAAAGGGGAAATTGAAGATGTGAGTCAAAAGCGTCTACCCTGGATACTTTGGACTCTTGGGGGCTTTCTGGCGGCTCTGGGAGTAGCCGACCTTGCCTGGCGGCGTGCGATTCCGCAATGGAAAGGGAGGGCAAAACAAAGAAGAAAGGTAGAGGGCGATGTTCTTTCCGAAGCCTATCGCTCTCTATATGAAAGTGTTGCCACAGCCGTTGAGCCCAAGCCTTTGTTCCACCAAATGGATCATATGTTAAGAATAGTTCTGGCTCGAAAAGAAAAGACCGATTGGTTAGAGGAGCCAAACTTCGATAAAGTATCTCCTGGAATAAGCGTGCCAGTGGTTTCGCTTTTTGAGAAGTGCCAGAAGGCTTACGGACCCGAAGTTGTAGAGCAGAAAGAAGTGGAAGAAGCCCTGAGACAGCTCGAAGAAATTCTGGGCTTCTATTTCGGAGAAGGGGAGATGGAAGCATGGAGGGGCTGATAAAGTTTCTAGCCCCCTCCGAATTTGCCTCCCCTCTCTATTTTTGGATAGGAAGTGCACTTGTACTGCTCTTGATTTTCTTGCCACTGTTTAGAAAGAGAAGAGGACTCGCACTTGACTTAACATATTGGGAGAGAAGAGTAGAGTTCAAAAGCAAGAGGGTTTGGGTATTGTCGGTCCTGGTAGCGATCACCTCAATCCTTATGGCCACGGTTTTGAGCAATCCTCAGATCGTAACAAGACAAAGCGCTCCTATTTATGGAAAGCCGGTTATGGCAGTAATCGATCTTTCGGGAAGCATGGAGTATAGAGGACGCCCTGGAAAAGAGGGGCTCTCTAGTTTTGAAAAGGCTCGAGGAGTTTTTAATGACATACTCAGTCGAGATGTGGAAGCAGACTTTGGTCTTTTGCTTTATTCAACCGAACATTATATTGCTCGGTATTTTGCGTTCAAAAATGAACTTCTAAAAGACACTCTAGAGAATACGGAGGAAATTTCCCTTATTGCTACCGGGACTAGAACTGCTGAAGCCCTGGCAAAAGGTCGCAGATTCTTCTCAGAAAATGTTGAGGCCAAGGATAAAGCCATTGTTCTTATTTCTGATTTAGAAGCCGACCCCGAAGCGATAATGGAGATGGCCGAAGAGATGGAAAGAGATTTATTGGCGGGTATCAAGATGTATGTGATAATTATAGAAAGAGAAGGACAAAGGGCGGTCGATAAGGGTCCAAGCCAATCACAAATGCAAGGAGTGAGAATGGTCGGGATGAACGATAAGTATGGCATTGATCAAATATGCGAAGAGATTGCTGCCATGGAAAGTTCGCCCATAATAGAAGAGGAGATTCTATTAAGGAAAAGCTTGGTTCCTTTCTTGATTCCGCCAATTTTAGGATTAATCACCCTGTGTCTAGTTCTTTCTGAAACCCGTTTCACAAAGATACCCTAAGGAGGTGAAAAGCAATGGACGAATCGAGGAAAGGGGCGAGGAGAATTCTAGCTCTGGGAGTTTCTTTGGTAAGAAAAGTGTGGGTAAATACTGTTTTGCTCCTTCTCGCAGGAGTGATGATTGGTTCCGGAGTCTATGTAAGGTCTCAGCCGGAACGGACAATAAGGGCCGACATCAGAGCGTATAATCAGGGTGTATCAGCCTATCATTTACCACCAGGACTTCTCCCTTCTTCGGAGGGGCGTCCGTCGGAATATCCAATTGAAAGAGCCGCGGCGTATTTTGAGAAAGCGGCTTCAGAAAGCAGGGATAAGAAGCTTAAATCTTTGGCTCTTTACAACTGGGGAACCCTGATTGCGAGGGAGGCCTATGCTTCCACTCTTGCTTTCGGTCTTATTGATACGCCGCGGGTTGAAATGACACAAGCAATCGTGTGGCTGAGAGAAGCAATAAGGTATGATCCTAATAACCAGGAGGCAAAGTTCAATCTAGAGGTTCTTGAAAAGGTGCAGTTCATAGAGGGAGAAAAAGAAGGAGCTCCTGGGCCGGGATACAGTCCAGGAGCAGTGGATAAAGGGTATTGAGTGGGTTTGACAAAAGGATGCAAGGGATGAGATTTGAAAATCCTGGTGCTCTCTGGTTATTACTGGTTTTACCATTCTTATTTTTGGGATTAGGGCTTTGGGGATGGAGGGCCAAGAAAGAGATAGCCGAAACGTTTCAGTTGAATCTCCGACGTCTAAAAAGAAGCCAGGTGGAAAAATATATTACCGCCGGAGTTCTTATGGCATTGCTTGTGGGAGCTCTTGCTTTACCTAAGCTTCCTTTTTCTTCTCTCCGAGCTCCAAAAAGGACTGGTGAGATAGCTCTACTCGTAGATGTTAGTGGAAGCATGGCCGCCCAAAAGGATCTCGACTCTCCTAACAGGTTAGAGAGAGCAAAGCCAATTCTTTACGAAATTATAGACCGTATGGAAGAGCTGGGAGAGGTAGGAATTTCTCTTCATGGTTTTAGCAGTATAGCCAGATCCCTTGTGCCTTTTGTTGGCAAAGGAGATTACCCCTATCTTAAAGAAAGCGTTAAGAAAGTACTAGATATATATGCTACTCCTGGTGAAGGTACAAGTCTTGGACGGCCCATTTTAAATGTGGCGGAAAAGTTCTCTCCAGACGCGAAGGTGAAACTTATTATACTGATTAGCGACGGCGAGCCCTTTATTGGTATAACAAGAGGGATGCGCGAGGTTGAAAGAGGTTGGGTCGAGGAAGCACTTAAAAAAGCAAGAGAAGTAGGCATCAAAGTGATAACAGTAGGAATTGGAGAGCGAGAAGGGGCAAAAATCCCCGTGCATGATATAAAGGGGGAATTTACTGGAGAGTATGCCATACTGCAAGGGGTTGATTACATTTCCTATCTTGAAGAGGATGGTCTTAAAGAAATTGCCTCTCAAACAGGGGGGAGATATTTTTTCGAGAAAAATCGAGAGGGATTGATAGAATTTATTGAAGAGAATCTTAGTCTAGCAACTACCGAGGGGGTTGCTGAAGAGGTTAGAGGTTATCGGCATATCGCTCATTGGTTTCTTCTAGGTTCTCTCCCTATTTGGGTAATTTTTGCAAGGCGCTATCTATTAATAAAATAAAGGGTCTTCGTCAAATAGTGTGGTAATGGGGTCCTGCAGCTATGGTTGATCTCGGGTTGCTCATCGGGATGCGCAACCTGAGGGTACCAGCCCCTGGCTTACCTCCTCCCTTCCCGTCCCTTGGCATCCGTCCCGGGTATCCCTGGGAGATCCCTCTGGGATGGGACGGGATCCCGTAGGGATAAGGACTCACCGGAGGGACGCATCCTGGGCTTCGGCCTGGAGGAGCACGAACTGTCGCATGCCCTTCATGACGGCCGGGCCTTTCAGACCTCCGGCTGCCCCGGTTGCAACCGCCCCTACTACAACGAGCGACCGGGAGGGCCACTATATAACTATCCGCGCCCCTTCCCGCAGGGATACTTTACGTATAACTCCGGATGAGGTGGAAGAAGCGATAAAGGAAGCAAGGGTCATCTTGATGGAGGATAGAAGAGCAAGGCAGACAATTCTACCCACTATCGCCACTAAAGAAGATAGATAATGCCTAAAATAGACATTCTTGCCCTTGACAGATTTCTAGAAAGTGGTATAATGGATTTAATTCTAGGGAAGTCCGTCCTACAGGATCCTGACATGGTGGGGTCAGGATGAGTCACCATAAAGGATGCCTAGGGATAAGGTTATATTTATCAAATCCTGAGTCAAGTCGTCTGCCTCAAGGCGTACTACGACAGGCGCAGGATTTTGTACTGTGCCAACATGGTGAGCCAACGATGGTGTGCCAACGATCACACCATACTGTAGTATCTCACCATCCTGTAGGAATCACAGTATCCTGTCCCACAGGGATCCTTTACGGATAGAATGCGCAGAAAGGGGGTGGTTACTCAAGAAGCCAAAATATCTACACCGGGGTTAAGCGAGTACCAAAATCCAACGTTTTCCCACGGGATCCTGTTCCCTACGGGATCCTGGGAGGAAAGGAATCCGATAAAAAAGGAGGAGGAAGTGGCAAAGGAAAAGGAAGCACCGAAGGAACTATCCCGAAGAGAGTTCGTCAAGGGAGCAGCCGTTGGTGCGGCGGCAGTGGCTGGTGCAGGTGCGTTAGCCAGTTGTGCAGCGCCCACGCCAGAGGTCATCAAGGAGACGGTGGAAGTCCCCGTCGAGGTCACCAAGATAGTCGAGGTGCCAGGGCCACCGGGGGAGGCAGGCCCGGTAACATTAGAGGTGCCCGATCCAAGTGGTGCCTTTGAAGTAACTGAACTCCATGCGCCGCGGCTTGATACCCTTGAGGGCAAGACGATTTGCATGTTGGGTAATGAATCGTGGCAGCAACAAAGGACCTCGCCCTATATCCAGGAGTTGCTGGAAAAGATGTACCCTACGGCAACGTTCATCCCCTATACCGAGTTCCCCACTGAAATCAACGATAAAAAGATTGGTGGGATAGTAAAGGATGCGGGGTGTGATGCTGTCATAATTGGTAACGCTGGCTGAGGGGGATGCACAACAGAATGCGGCCGTGCTGCCGCATATGTCGAGAAAGCGGGCATACCCGCAGTCGTTCTTGTCCGCAATGAATTTGTGGACGTATTGAAGGTTACACATTCAGGTCTGGGATTCGCCCCAGAACTAGCTTTTGTGAACTTTCCCGTTACTCTGTTCGTGGCGGAAAGTGATCTAACCCCTCTCAAGGAGCGAATAGAGGAGTTTACCTACGGGCTGACCAAATGGGAACCGGAGGTCACGGAGACGGCGATATTAACCCCACCCAAAGTAACAGTTGAGGGCAAGGACTATGAGGAAGCCGTTGCCAACATGAACAGACTGTTCCTGAGGAACCAGTGGAGCGATGGGGTACCGCTGCTGCCGGCAACAAAGGAGCGCGTTGACTGGATATTGACCGGAACCGACCTCCCTCGCGACAAAGAAATTGCCAGAGTCGGGCCCAGAGGGGGGATAGCCACTGTAGAATCGATCGCCGTTCCTCTCGCCATGACTGGAGGGCGACCTGAGTACTTGCCGGTGCTCATTGCCATTGTGGAGGGACTTGGTGATCCGGAGTTCAAGACCGCGAGTTGGCAAACAACCTCGCGTGGTACCTTTCTTGTGGCGATTGTGAATGGACCAATAGGCAAGCAAATTCGCCTTAGCAAAACTTTTGGCTGCCTGGGTCCAGACTCACAACGCCCCGCCGGTGTGCGTATTGGCCGCGCCGTCAGGCTCATCCTGCAAGATATGGGTGGAGCCACCCCAGGCAGTGGAACTATGTCATGTTATGGGCCAAATAGGACCACCAATGTCGTTATTTCTGAAGATGAGGAAAATCTTCCCGCGGGCTGGGAACCACTGAATACGGAGTATGGCTATGCCAGAGGGACGAATAGTGTTTTACTTAATGTCTCCTGCCTTGCTGTTAATATGTGGCGCCGTGGAAATTATATCGGAGAAACTTTGGAGGAGGAGCAGGATGAAAGCTTTGATGTAGTTGCGTGGTACATGAGGATTCCTCCCAAGAGTTACCCTGTGGAGGGGGGTGGTAGAGGAAAGGGCAGTCCAGTAGGGATTTACCTTATCAATTCGCTCGTTGCTGAGCAGATGGCCAGCGTCGGCTGGACCAAAGAGTCAATACGACAGACACTGTGGGAGCGTACACACACCCCACTCGCTGAATACTTGACGTACGGGCGTGAGGTGAGGAAGCTGAAATATGACAATCCCGGAATTGACTTGGCGACGCTGCCGGATCCGATGCCGATGTATGAAAAGCCCGAGAACCTTTTGATCGCAATTGCTGGAGGTAGGCATCCTAGCCAAAACTTCTGGTTGGGAGAGGGTAGGGCTGTGTGTCCAACTGCGGAGATACAGCTGCCGGCAATCTGGGACCAGCTGATAGCGGAGGCTGAAGAGGACTTAGGGCCAATACCTATCGACCCGTAAGATTAGGTCTTCTTGCCAAGGGTAGGGGATTAAGCGTCCCCAGACATCGTGAGTTCAAGAGTGGAGCGGACGGGGTCTGGCAGGGCCCCATCCGCTTCGCCGTTAAAGTTGTGAGAGGAGGCTAACTGAAGTGGTTACGCTTCATGAAAGTAGGCGCATAGTTGTTTGCATTTCCCTCGTTTCAGTTGTTCTGCTTGCGACGTCTTGTGCCCCGGCGGCCACACCGACCCCCACACCCTTGCCAACTGCTACGCCAACGACCGCGCCGCTGCCAACCCCCACGCCAACGACTACCCCACCGGCCCTGCCTACCCCAACGCTGGCGAACGCTGGCATCCCTGCCTCCTACGAAAAGATCCAGCGCATCTCCCCTGAAGAGTTGAAGGCATTGATAGAGGGCGGGGCCTACATCATGGTGGTGGATAATCAGCCCGAAGGCGCTTACGAGATGGGGCATATCCCCGGGGCGGTCAACTTCCCCTGGGCGATGGAGATCACCGGGCCTGGGAACCTCCCCAAGGATAAACTGCTCGTCCTCTACTGCGCCTGCGCTCACGAAGAAGACGCTGGCGATGTGGCCATGAAACTCATCACAAACTTTGGCTACAAGAACATCATGCTCCTTGATGGGGGCTGGCTGCGCTGGGTAGAACTAGATTACCCCGTTGAGGAAGGAGAGTGAGGTGTGAATAGAAGGTTATTGCTTGGGCTAGTAGTGGCCTTGTTGGCTGCCTTGAGCCTCTCGGCCTGTGGGGGGGGCGGGGCTCCCGCAGGGGAGACGCCAGAGGTTTCATTGGGGCCAGTTCAGTTGAACCCCCACCCCGCAAGCCTAGAGGGTAAAACTGTCCTGCTGCGCTGGAACGGAAAGCCCAATGGCGATAAGCTGCTTACCAGGGTGGCGGAACTCCTCACCGAGCAGGTGAAGGGTGTAAAAATCGTCAAGATGTGGGAGGTGGATCCCGATACCGCCATCATCTCCAGCACTTCAGAGGTGAGCGAGGAGATTACAGAGAAGATAGCCACACAGAAGCCAGACCTCGTGATCGCCTCCCAGTGTGATTGAGGACACTGTACCTCATGGCTGGTCGTTGACCAGCTCAGAGTTGAACAGAAAGGCATCCCTACGGTTACCATTGCCACTACCGCTTTTGAGGAACTGGTAATGTCAACCCTGCAGGAGCAGGGTGTCTCGGAGATGGCCTTGGTCATCGTCGAACACCCCATCGCTGGCCATAACTTGGAAGCGATTCGGAAGAAGGCAGACCAGGCGTTCCCGGACATCCTCAAGGCGGCAACTGAATGGCAGCCCACAGAGTAAACACATCCAAATGACACTATTCATCTCAGGAGGACGAAAATGGCCGAAGTAGAAGCCGTATCAAGTGAGAAGTCTGGTTGGTTCCAAGCGTTGGTGAAAAATCGCTATCTGACCCTCGCCTTCCGTTTAATCCTGGCGGCGACTTTCCTCACCTCCTCATATGGCAAACTTGTGGACATCGAGCGCTACTCGGTGGACGCAGTGTACGATTTCGGCATCCTGCCCATGGCCCTGGCGCGTCCTTTCGGACTGGTGATGCCCTACTTGGAATTGCTTTGTGCCCTTGGCTTGCTCTTTGGCGTCCTAACCAGGCTATCGGCCCTGGGGATAGCCCTGATGAGCCTCTGTTTCTTTATCGCCAAAGCGATCGTGCTGGCCCAGGGGCGGAGCATCTACTGCGGCTGCTTCGGGGCCGTGGTGGACACCTTGGCCTCGCAGTCCATCTTCCTCGATATCCCGATGATGCTGCTGGCTATTCAGGTTATGCTATTCCGAAAGCACTTCCTCGCCATAGGGGCTTTGCTCCCTAGGAGGTGGAAAGAGAAGTTGCGCCCCATTTGGTAATCGTATATGATATGCGGGGGTGATTGAGTCCCGGTGGGCTCCGCGGTCTTCTCCCACGGGATCCTGTAAGGAAAAACCGTTGTGGCGGCGTGTCCTTACAGGATCCCTGTGGGAAGAGCGTTGCTAGGTGGGTTCCCTTCTCTACGCTCAGGACAGGCGACTCCCATCCACTCCCGCCATTTGCATATCTAAAAGGCCACTCATCCGAGTGGCCTCGACTATTTTGGTGGTGGCAGCCTGTCCTGGCTGGGGTTGGCCAGGGATGTTACTACCTGCCACGGGAGTGACGAGTCCAACCTTGGCTGTCAGCCTGCCCCCCGGCCCCTGGCCTGTCACGCGCCAGGACAGGCTGGCAAGTACCGGGGCAGGCTGGCACGGGGCAGGCCAGGGAAGGTAGCTCCTGATAGCACTGAGTCTTACCTGTTGCCCCCCTAGTCTCTCTTGTGATATAGCCCCCTCCAATCATTCAGCCTAATCTTGATCACCTCCGTGAACATGCCTATGGAATCTCGGATGGGGTGGACGCGGGAGTTAGCGCTGTAATACCAGTCGATGGGGACTTCCACAATCACACACCCTCGCTTCTGGGCGATGAACAGCACCTCCACATCGAACCCCCAGCCGTCCATGGTCTGACAACTGAAAACCTCCTGTGCCGCCTCCCTCCTGAAACATTTGAAGCCGCATTGGGTATCTTGAAAGCCTCGCACGGCGAAGAGCCTCACCATCCAGTTGAATACCCGCCCCATGAAATGGCGATAGGAGGGCTCATCGTACCGCCGGGCCCCGGGGACCTCTCGCGAGGCGATGGCCACATCGTAACCCTCCAGGACCGGAGGTAAGAATTTATAGAGTTCCTCGATGGGCATAGAGAGATCAGCGTCGCAGATGAAGAGGTACTCCCCTCGCCCGGCGAGCATGCCTCTCTTCACGGCATGCCCCTTGCCCCGGTGCTCAGTTCGGATGAGGGAAAGGGTGGGGATCTCGATCATCATCTCCTCTACAACCTGCGCCGTCCCATCCTCGCTCCCATCGTCGACGACAATCACCTCGCTGGTGTACTCCTGCTTCCCCAAGTAGCCCACGATCCGGCATAGGCTATCGGGAAGCCTCTGCTCCTCGTTATAGGCGGGAACGATCACCGAAAGGAACATAAGCCCTCGTGCCCCATGATAACCATACTCTCGCCCCTAGTCAAACAGAAAAAGAGGAAGAGAAGGATCTCTCCCCATCTTTTTTCTAGGCTCCGTCTTACCTCTCCAAAATAGCCGTCAGATACTCATCGGAGACCCTTCTCTTCTTCTGTACCAACCTTCTCTTGGGTAGCATTCGGGGCCAGGTGAGGAGCCCCGCTATCTGTCCTCGGAGCCTGGCTCTGGCCGCCTCCCCCCGCCAGGCTTTCAGGGCCTCCCAAGCGATGTGCAGTTGCGCCCTTAAAATGCGCGGCCAATGCCTAACCAGGAGGGAAGTGGGGTAATCTTTAGCCAGGAGGTAAAGAAAATTGCGCCCCACGTAATAACTAGCCAGGGGGCCCCCTCCCGTAGCGCTGAGACGATGGTAAGCCAGGGCAGTGGGTACATAGAGGCATCGATAGCCAGCCAACTGCGCGCGCCAAGCCAGGTCCACATCCTCACAGTAACTGACAAACTCCTCGTCTAAGACCTGGGGGGAGGCATCGGTCGGTAAGGCGATGGCATCCAACATAGAGCGACAGAAGAGAGATGCCGCCCCTCCAGGCCCAAAAACCCACTCCTCTTGGTCGAACTGTCCTTCGTCCTTCTGCCAAACCCCTCGGTTTCCCGGCACCCCATCGAGGCCATAAAAGTCTCCTGCCGCGTTGATCACCTCCCACCTATGGAAAAGCAACAATTTAGGCGTGGCCATACCCGCCTCGGGATGTCGCTCCAGAGCGCCTACCAACTCCTCCAGCCACCGCGGGTCCGCTTCCACATCGTTATTGAAGAGGGCCACCAATTCCCCTCTCGTGGCTCGAATGCCGATATTGACCGCCTTGGCGAAACCGAGGTTGGCTTCTAAGGCTATCACCTGCACCCAAGGGTAATCCCTATTCAGGATAGCCAGCGAGTCATCGGTGGAGCCATTATCCACCAAGATCACCTCGAAGTGGGGGTAACTCTGCCCCCAAAGCGAGTTGAGACAAGTAGGGAGATACTCCGCCTTATTCCAATGGGGGATGATGATACTAACCAAGGGGTTAACCATCGCTCCGTTCCTGGAAGTAAGCAACCAGGGCCTCTGGCCAAGGCCGCAGCCGGATCCCCAACTTGGCAGCCCGGATGTTGGCTAAAACAGCGTGGGGCGGCGGCTTAGCCAGTCGGGGGTAACTTTCCGCTGGATACAACGGGAACTCCCCCCTCCCCCCCAGATCCAATATCGCTCTGGCGAACTCATACCGGGAGCAACTCCCCTCATTGGTCAGATGATAGATGCCATATTGGGGATGTCGAACCAAGCGGGATATGCCCTCCGCTAGATCACGGGTGTAGGTAGGGGAACCCACCTCTGTAACTACATAGTGAAGTTCGGGGCGCTCCTCAGCCAGTTGTAGCACCTTCTCCACGAAGTTCCTGCCCCCGGGGCCATATAACCAAGCGGTGCGCACGATGTAGTAATGGCGCAAGAGTTCTTGAACGTGCCTCTCTCCTTCCAGTTTCGACTCCCCATAGATATTGATGGGGTGGGGCTCATCGCTCTCCAGGTACGGCTCATCTTTTGTACCCTCGAAGACGTAATCGGTGCTGATGCAAACCATAGTCGCCTTGCAGCGCTGGCAAGCCAGGGCCACCTTCCTCGTCCCCTGACCGTTTACCGAGAAGGCAGCATCTGGATCCCTCTCGCAGCCATCCACATCGGTCATGGCTGCAGCATGGATGACCAAATCAGGAGCCCATCGGACAAGGAAGGAGATCGTCTCCTCGCTAGTGATATCCCACGGGGGCAAATCCAAGAGGAGCATCTCCTGAGCAGCAAAAACCTGTTGTAGGCTTCTACCTAACTGTCCCTCGGCTCCGGTGATGGCTAGGCGCATCTTTTCCCTAGGCAATTATACCAATCTCAGGGCAGAAGTGGTAGCCAGGCTTGCTCTTCCTGGAGATAGTGGTAAAATCTTTTGCGTCTCTCTACGAACGGTTCAGGAGAAAGCATCGGTGAAGGAATCTCAGAACGAAACGTTTACCTCCCGGCTCAGGAGTGAGCATCTCACCAGCCGCCTAGCCCGCCAACTTGACCGCTGGCAACTGACAGAGACCACGGTTCTCATAGGCACGGCCCTCATAGTGGGAATAGGAAGTGGTTTTGGAGCCATCCTCTTCCGCTGGATGATCGCCTCTTTCCAATACCTCGCCTTCGAGGGAGGCAAACAACTTCTCGGCTTCCTGGGGCGTTATTATCTGATCCTAATCCCTGCCCTAGGAGGTCTAATTGTTGGCCCTTTGATCTACTTCCTCGCTCGTGAGGCTAAGGGGCATGGCGTCCCTGAGGTGATGGAAGCCGTGGCCTTAAGAGGGGGGCGGATTCGCCCCATCGTGGCAGTCATCAAGTCTCTAGCTTCCTCCATCTGCATTGGGACCGGGGGTTCCGTGGGAAGAGAGGGACCCATCGTCCAGATCGGCTCCGCCTTGGGCTCCACTTTGGGGCAACTCCTCCACTTCTCCGACGATCGGATCAGGAACCTAGTGGCCTGTGGAGCGGCGGGAGGGATCGCCGCCACCTTTAACGCCCCTATCGCCGGAGCTCTCTTCGCCTCAGAGGTAATATTGGGGGAATTCACCGCCACCTACTTCAGCAGTGTGGTCATCTCCTCCATCACCGCCACTGTCATCAGCCACATCTTCTTGGGAAACTCCCCGGCCTTCAAAGTCCCCCCTTACTCTATCGTCAGCCCTTGGGAATTGGGATTCTATGCCATCTTAGGCATCCTCGCTTCTTTCGTGGCTGTCCTTTTCGTCATCACCCTATATAAAGCCGAGGATATCTTCGACGCTTGGAAGGTTCCCGAATATCTGAAGCCCGCTGCCGGAGGCCTTTTACTAGGCCTCGTGGGACTCTATTTCCCCCAGATATTTGGCATGGGCTACGAGTTCATTGAAAATGCCCTCCTAGATCAGATCGCTGTCCTTTTGCTCATAGTCCTCATCTTCTTGAAGGTCCTAGCCACCTCTTTGACTCTCGGTTCCGGCGGATCGGGAGGGGTATTCGCCCCCTCTCTTTTCATCGGCTCCATGCTGGGTGGAGTCTTTGGAAAAGCAGTCCATAGTTGGTTCCCCTCCGCCACCGCTTCACCCGGGGCTTACGCTTTAGTGGGAATGGCTGCCGTTTTCGCTGGCGCGGCTCGCGCCCCTATCACTTCCATCCTCATCCTCTTCGAGATGACCAGCGACTACCGCATCATCCTCCCCTTGATGCTGGCTACCGTTATCAGCACCATCCTAACGGAACGGCTCTGCAAGGAATCTATATATACCCTAAAACTAGTCAGGAGGAGCATCCGACTACAACGGGGGCGGGATATTGACGTTATGCAGGGGGTCCTAGTTGAGGAGGCTATGACCACTAACCCAGACACCATCCCTTGGGATATGAGATTAGATGAGTTGGGGAACGAGTTCCAACGCACCCACCATCACGGCTTTCCGGTCCTCGATGCAGAAGGTAAATTGTACGGAGTGGTCACCATACGAGATCTAGAGCGTGCCTTGCGAAGAGGTAAAGAGGCCAGCAACCTCAAAGCGGGAGATCTCGCTACCACTTCCCTCCTCACCGTCTATCCCGACGAGCCCCTTTGGGTGGCCCTCAAGAGGTTAGGGGTAAGAGATGTGGGACGCTTGCCCGTGGTCGATCGCGGAGACCCGAAGAAACTCTTAGGGATGGTGCGACGGAACGACATCATTCGGGCCTACAATTTGGCCATCATGCGCCGCCAAGAACTCCAACACCGCATGGATCGACTGCGTCTGGGGAGGGTGACGGGTGTGGAGTTTGTGGAGGTAGAAGTGGGCCCAGATTCACCTGCGGTAGGCAAGCGGGTAAAGGACCTCGGCGTACCAGAGGATTGTATCATCGTCTCTGTGCGGCGGAATCGGCAGATCCTAATCCCCCACGGGGATACCTCCATCGAGGCCGGAGACAAAGTGGTGGCTTTCGCTGCCAGTGAGTCGCTTCCCCAAGTGTGGAAAGAACTGACGGGGAAGAGCAAAGGGTGATGTGACAATGAGAAAGGGTTATCCTCCCACCTCGTGAAGCACCTATCACCAGATGGCTTGAAAAAAGGCCACGTCCTTCAGAAGGTCTTTTTGCTTAAGTTAGAGGTAGGAACCGAAAGGAGTGGTCACTCTTGGGGGCTGGAGGTATCGTAGGCCTCTCGCCCCAGGCTCTTCAAGCCGAAGCCCTCCTTGCTAAAGAGGAGGTAACCCCAGAGTATGGGCAAGAGACGCACCGCTCGCACCAGGATGACGAAGGCTAAAGCCTGGCCGCTATCCACAGAGAGGATAGCCAGAGAACCAATGCCAAAGAACTCCAAGGTCCCCATCCCCCCAGGTGTGAGGATGAAAGCCCCCAGGGCGATAAGCACCATAGGGAGGGTATAGGCTTGGGGGGGCAAGGTGATGCGGGCTCCCAACCCGACGAAATAGAAACTGATCACTAGAAGGGCCCACATGGGGAATCCCAAAAGAAAAGCCACCGCGGCCTCCCCTCGCCGTTCTAGGGCCCTCAGTCCGTCAATGAAGGAGTTAAAGAGCCTGGCCATACCCTGGGCCCAAAGGGGGGAGAGGCGGTCCAAGAGAGAGGTTAAGAGGTCAACGGTTTTCCGATTCCGATAGAGAAGAAGGGCCACTATGGCTAGGCCGAAAGCCAATATGAGAGTGGCCACTAAACCTACCTTGCCCACCCAAGAAGGCAAGGGTATCAGCCAGAGGAGGAGTAGGAGAGAGAAGCAAAGCACCGAGACATCCATTATCTTCTCCACCACTATGGTGCCTAATATGGCGCTCTTGCTCAGATCCTCCCTCTCTCCCAAGACCAAGGCCCGCAAAAGTTCCCCGGAGTTAGCGATAAGTACCTGATTCCCAAAGTAACCCACTAAGACGGCGGAGAAGATCGCCTCTCGGCTCGCCCTTCCAGTGGAACCCAAAAGATAACTCCAA
Organism: Anaerolineales bacterium UBA3082; assembly: GCA_002366595.1. Taxonomy (GTDB): domain Bacteria; phylum Chloroflexota; class Anaerolineae; order UBA7937; family UBA7937; genus UBA7937. Next base: position 23,995 of record DFBK01000044.1, read on the forward strand.
CGCACCGACTTGAGAGTCAGGAAGAACATCAAGAAGAGAGCGGCTGGCACCAGATAACCGTAACTGGCCGACTTGAGGGTGGCCACCGTGGCTCGGAGGTCTACCTTGGCCAAGACCAAGAGGAGAAGGACGAGGCCCACACCCACCCCTAAGAGAAGTCGCCTTCTCTTCAACCGATACCT
>DFBK01000087.1:0-843 GCA_002366595.1 Anaerolineales bacterium UBA3082
GGCTAAGGAGATAAACCTTCCCCCCAACTCAATATCCTGGAAGAGGAAAATGGAGCCAGAAGGCCCCCTTAGGGAGGGTTGTTCCCTAAAGGGGGCTTTATTAAACACTCTCTCTTAAGATACCAGGAGAAAGGAGAGGTAGGGTTGGAGAGCCTCCCTTCCATCCCTAAGAGCCAACCCACTCGTCTAGACCCTCGGCTGGAGAGGCTCATCTTGCGTCTCCGGGATGCCTCAGGCTCTGGACCTAAACGCCTCCACTACTGGCTCAAGAGGAATCTCCAAATCGAGATAGCCACCTCTACCATCTCCAAGTACCTTCACAAGCATAAAAGAACCAAAAAGCACCTTAAAAGGGGAGACCTTCCCTGGGCTTCCTGGCTGAGATGGCTATTTCAGTATTCATGAGGATGTTGGAGGACAACCGGAGGCTCACCAGAGGGCGGGGATGTATCCGAGGAGAGAATCTAGGCGTTGGCCACAGACAGGAGCGAGACAGAAATGACGGACAAAAGGGCGCTCTTCCCCCCGGCCCCTGGCCCGCCCGTGCTGAGCGCAGGGTGCGAAGCATTGATGCCAGCCTGCCCCGCGGTTCTTGGCCTCTAGAGGCTCCTGCGCTAGACTCCTTGTGTGATCCTTACAGGGTCATGGGTGCTCACCTCCTGGTGGGTCCGGGTCTTGAATTCAACCCAGGATACCACATCAGGCTCAGGTGAGCACTCTCTTATCTCCGAAAATCCCGATTATTCGGCGCGCTACTTTGAGGAAAGCGGTCTTGAACCGAAGGGGCTGTCAGCCCCACCACCCTTCTCAGCCATCCAAGAAGCGCTTGGTCTCCCTCCAGAG
>DFBK01000087.1:904-16729 GCA_002366595.1 Anaerolineales bacterium UBA3082
GCCTCGGTCACCGCTACATCGAAGGGGATATGTCCCACCAGCGGGATATTTCGTGCGGCGCAATCTTTGGCTATGCTCCGGCTCGTCTCAGGGTTGAGATCGTATTTGTTGATGCAGAGCAACGCCGGCACACCGAAGTGGGCTATGGTGGAAAGGGCGCGCTCCAGGTCGTGGACGCCGGCGATGGTGGGCTCAGTGACCAGGAGAGCCAAGTCCGCCCCAGCGGTGGTGGCTATCACGGGACAGCCTATCCCCGGTGGCCCGTCAACGATGATAAGATCGCACCCTTGAGCCAGTGCCAGTTGACGGGCTTGCTGCTTGACTATGGTTACTAACTTGCCTGAATTCTCCTCCGCCGGTCGGAGTTGGGCATGCACCAGGGGACCATAAGGGGTGTCGGAGATGAACCAGTGGCCGGATACCGGTTCCTCCAAGCGTATGGCCTCGGAAGGGCACTCATAGTAGCAGACGGCACACCCCTCGCAGGCCAAGGGGTCTATCAGGTACCCATCATCCCCCTCCTGTACCGCTTGGAAGCGACAAACCTCGGCGCACCTCCCATAGGCGGTGCAGAGAGCGGGCTCTATGATGGCCAATTTTCCTCCTCTGAACTCACGCTCCTCCCTCACCTGGGGCGAGAGCACCAGTTCCAGGTTGGCCGCATCCACATCGGCATCGACCATCACCTTCCTCTCCGCTAGATGGGCGAAGGAGGCAGCGATGGTGGTCTTTCCGGTCCCCCCTTTCCCGCTCAAGATGACCAGTTCCCTCATCGCTCCACCTGCTTTTCCATCTCTCTACACATCCCTCTGAATCGCAACTTGTAATCGGGGAAGGCTTCTACTAGCGGGGTGCCTCCCGAGTACGCCTCGGCGATCCGTCGGTCGAAGGGGATGCGCATTAGGATAGGAAGGCCCTCCTCCTGACAATACCTTTCCACCCCGGAATCCCCTATATCGGCCCGATTGATCACCACTCCCATAGGTAACTTGAGTTCCCGCGCCACTTCCACTGCCAACTTTAGGTCGTGGAGGCCGAAGGGTGTCGGTTCGGTGACCAAAAGGCAATAGTTACTACCCCGCAACGACTCCACCACCGGGCAGGAGGTGCCAGGCGATACGTCGAGGATTACCGTCTTTCTATCTTGAGCCCTGGCTTTCAGGCGGCGGATGATAGGCGGTGGCATCGGGTCCCCTGGGTTCAATAGGCCATGGGCGAAGGCCATCTCTCCCACGCTGCCCCACTCTACGACTCCGATCACGTGGGGCACCTCTTCAATCGCTTGTAGAGGACAGGCCAGTTTGCAACCTCCGCACCCGTGGCAAAGTTCGGGGAAGAAGAGCACCTTTTCTCCCACCACGGCGATAGCGTTGAATTGACAGACCTCAGCACAGCGACCGCAGAGGTCACATCTACTCTCATCAACCGAGGGTCTGAGGATGGCTACCTCTTCTCGCCCTTGAATAGTTGGATTCAAGAAGAGGTGAGCATTGGGAACCTCAACGTCGCAATCTAGGAGTTGTACCTGATTCTGGGGGAGGGACAAGGCCAGACTGACCGCTACGATGGTCTTACCCGTTCCTCCCTTGCCGCTGGCGACGGCTATCTTCATCTATTCAGCCTCCTCCCATTTAGATAAGTTAGCCAGAGCATCCGGCAGGGATGTAGCTTCTGTGAAGATCAACTCCACCCCTGCATCGGCGAAGACGTACTCAGGCCCTTTGCCCTTTAGGCTCTCCCGGACCAGTACCACGTCTACCTTTTGCTCCACCAGCCACTCCGCCACCCGAATGCCTTTTCCCTTCTCCAGGTCAGGATAAGGGTTAGTTACTATCCTTTGCTCGCTCCATTGCCTCCTCTCTCTATCATACTCGATGAGGGCAAAGTAGGGGGCTTCACCGAAATGGGAACTCACGGTACCTCTGCTATCACTGAGGGGGACAGCGTATCTGAGCATCTTTTGCTCTAGCGGCTCACAATGGATCAGCACCCTCTCTACTCGGGGTAATTCTGCCCGTATCTTCTTCTCGATCTGAGCGCTGACCTGGTGGGCCTTTTCTAGGTCGTCGACGCGGAGGGTTACTTCCGCCTCCAGGAAGCGATACCGCCCTGAGCTACGACCGGTCAGGCTCTTGATCTTCGCTACGCTGGGTTGGCTTAGGATTATGCTTCTCACTTTATCCAGGCTCTCGCTGCTGAGAGATACATCCAGGAGCACCCTCATTCCGTCTACTAGGAGTTGCCATCCAGACCAACCGATGAAGCCCACGATTACTATGGCCGCTATTCGATCCAGGGCTAAGCCCAGATAACTCGCCAATAGAGCCAGGAGCACGGCGCCCGAGGAGAGAACATCGGTTTGGAAATGGCGGCCATCGGCTATCAGAGTGGGGGAACCGGTCTTTCGCCCCAGACGCAGTTCGTAAGTGCCGAATAGGAGAGGGACTACGACGGTTACTCCAACTCCAAGCACTAGCCAGAGGGTCAGCCGCAGTTCTGCTTGGGAGGCAAAGATAGCATCTCTGGCGATCTCATACCCTGCCACGAAGATGAGCAGAGCGATGACAATAGAGACGATGTTTTCTACCTTGTATAGTCCGTAAGGGAACTGTTTCGATTTCCGTTGCGATATGATAAGACCGATCAGCACTGCTAGCCTGGAGAAGATGTCCACCACGGAATCGGTAGCGTCTGCGGCCAAGGCTAGGCTACCAGACGTGATGGCCAATCCCACTTTCAGACCCACCAAAAGTAGATTGACTAAGATGGAATAGAACCCTATTCTTTCTAGTTTACTCCCTTCGGTCATCTAAGAACTCGATTGAGGTGCCAGCCAGGTAAGGAACTGTCTGGTCTGGGAAAGCCTGACTTAGAAGGCTAAGCGCCCGGTCGCCGGTGCAGTGGTTCAGATAAAGCCGAGGGGAGCCATACCCCTCCCTCAATATGGAGATGATGTGATCTATCTCCTCTTCGCCCAGGTCCAAAAGGTGAGCGCCGCCCAAAACGGCTTGAATCCGACCGCCAAAGGTGCGGCGCGCGCAGGCCAGGGTGTTTAGCAACCCAGCGTGGCCACAGCCCAGCACCACGACCAAACCTCGGCTCGTATCAAAGACCAGAGCCATATCGTCGGCATAAGGGTCGGGAGCCCAGCCGCGAGGGGTGTGAATAAGATGTCGTGCACTTCTGCCCTCGGCCGCCGGGCGGGGAGCCACCTCTCCGGTGGTCCAAACCTGCGGTGCCACCTCTACAGGCTGGGAACTCAACTTTAGCTCGGCACACTCCTCAATCTCCCTTTGGGATAGGGGCAAGCCCACATATTTCGGCCTCCACCACCTGCGGCGACGGAACCGCTCTTGAAAGATGGCGGGGTGGGCGAAGAGTTTGCAGCCCCGGGCCAAAGATAGGGCAGTTCTTAGGCCCCCGGTATGGTCTGGATGGCTATGGCTGAGCACGGCGTCTGAGACTCCTCTCAAGTCTAGCCCCAACTTGGTGGCGTTGTACAAGAGCACCCTTCCATTTGGGCCAGTGTCGAAGAGGAGTCGCTTCTCATCGGTCTGTATAAAGAAGGAGAGGCCATGCTCGGCCCTGAGGCCGGAACCTGGCTGAGTCTCATCATTCACCAGGCAAGTGATGATGAACATAGTCTACTTCTCTCCTCTCTTGACACACTCCGGGCAGTAGCCCAAGAGTTCAACCCGGCTCCCCGTAATCTGAAAGCCATGCTGGTCTGCTAGATTCTGGTGGACGTCGAGGCAATGAGCACATTAAAACTCGATCACCTTGCCACAGCCGAGGCATACCAAGTGTTGATGTTCTTCCCTCGGCTTCGCTTCATAATGGCGACGATCGGTAGCCAGGCCGAGTTCTTTGACTAAGTCCAGTTCCCTGAGCAGATCGAGAGTGCGATAGACGGTGGAGAGACTGAGGCGAGGATACCGCCCTTTTGCCCATAGATGAATCCCATCCGCATCAAGATGGCCCTTATGCTCCTGAACGATCTGCAGGATGAGCCTCCGTTGAGGGGTGATCCGCTTACCCTTGGCGCGGAGGACACTTATAGGTTCTAACCCTTTTTCCGACATACCCCATCACCTTCACAGATAGCGATTCTCAGCCGAATAGATTATCCAAAAGCATCATAATGGCGAAGCCCATAACGACCCCCGAAGGCTCGTCGGTTTCCCTCCGTCAGTTATCATCTCTATCTTGGAATCTGCGCTATATCTCTATCTTTCGACTGCGGCAAACGGTACAGAACTTCTATTCTCTTACCATTCTAATCCCGCACTTGGGACAACTCATATTGTAGCAGGGCTGGCCTACTTGGTGGGGCACTTTGTGGCCACAGTTGGGGCAGACGCAGTAGCCGGCGGGGCCAGCACCGGGCTTGGTGCCGCCCATCCTACCCCGTCCGCTGCCACCCGCGCCTCGGCCACCTCTTCCCCGACCGAATAACCTCTGGAACATAGTTTTCACCTCCTTCTACACTTTTCGCCGGTGGAACAGGGTGGTGTGGCGCACCGCTCCTCCTGCCCACAGCAGGTGGTTCCTGCGGGATGCCCTCTCCCTTTGCTCATCACATAGGGAGCAGAGAAGAGTTTTTTCAGGAGGGGGCTGCCGCAGTTGGGGCAACGAGGCTCCTCGCCCCCAGAGCGGAGCCAAACCTCCACCCGTTCCCCGCAGTTTTGACAACGATACTCATAGATCGGCACCTTTTCGCCTCCTCTCTCTAAAGGGTTCGGGATGTTGGTTCATCCCCCTCGGCGGCGCTTTCGGAAGCGATGCCCGTCGCGTGTTGCTACGTCCGGGGCCCGCTTGCGCTGAGAACCGGTTGGCGATGGCTTGCCTGTGCCTCGGTCCAAGGCGTTCACCAGACGAGGTATCAGCCGAGGGACCACTTCTCTTCCCAAAAAGACCAACGCGCTACTAACTAGGGGCACCAATTGTGGCCTCAAGGGGACGGTAAGCGACGCTGGTCTCCTGGAGGCAACACGGGATATGGGTGGCACTCTAGGCAGCATCGCCTTTTCCTCAACCGGCTCGGTCACCACCAGTATGGCTCCGTTAGGGCAGGCTTGGACGCAAGCCTGACATCCGGTGCAACGCCCTTGATCGATGGTGGCCACGTTGTCCACGAGGGCGATGGCTCCTAAAGGACAGGTTTCGATGCAGAGACCACACCCTTTGCAGCGTGCTTCATCTACATAGACCACCATCCGTCACTCCTTCTCCTTCTTCTCCAGTCGTTCTATCCGTTTCATCATCTCATCTAACTGCTGGCTAAGGCTCTCCGTCAGGGCTTTGAGAGTGGAGATATCCTCCTGGCTGGCTGAGGGTGGGCTGCCGCTGGGTGGTGTGGGTGTCATAGGCTGCGCCCCGTAGGCTCCCCAGCCTCCTGCCATGCCCATCCCTCTCCCCATACCACGCCCCATACCCATACCACGCCCCATTCCCATCCCCCGGCCGCCCATGCCAGAGTAGGGCCCGGCGCTAGGCCCAGTGATGCCCTGCAACCTACCCTCTTTGTAGGCTTCTACCGCCTCTTTTACCATGCCTCCGGCCACGGTGAACACCTGGACACCCGCGGCTTGAAGGACGTTGAAGGCGTTGGGCCCCACGTTCCCGGTGAGTACCACCTTCGCGCCCTGATTGGCCACAAATTGTGCTGCCTGGATCCCTGCCCCGCCTGACGCGGAGAGGGCAGGGTTAGCCACCGCTTCGAACTCCATGCTCTCTGTATCCACGAAGAGATAATAGGGACACCTCCCGAAAACGGGACTCACTTCGGCAGCCAGATCGTTTCCGTTAGAACTTACCGCTACTTTCATGCTGATTCCTCCTTTTTTGGCTATTCGTTAGGTGTTGCTTTTACTCTCTTTCGGCCTGCGCCTCCGGGTCTCGGATTCTTCTAGCGGGACGACCTCCGGGCGCTCGGCCTTGTAAACGTTGAGGACAGTTAGCCCCTCAAACGCCTCTTCAATCACCTCCATCTCGGAAGGGCTTAGAGGCCGCACAGGAGAAGGCCGCAGAGGAGTGTTCAGTTGCACCTCGTCGGGCTTGAGTTCACGGGCCAGTTGGGCCATCTCCGAAGCGTGGTCTTTGTTCGCCTCCACGAACATCATCTGCAGGGCCAGCCTCCCCGTGAACCTCTCTCGGAAGCGGCGGATACCTTCTACTATCTCCTCCAGGCTGTAGGGGACGAAAGGGCGATTGATCACCTGGAAGAGCGCTTCGTTGGGCGCGTCCACCTTGGCGGCCACCAGGTCGAAGAGGGCCAAATCACGGCGCACATTCTCCCTCACCATGAGCGAAGAGTTGGTCAGGATGGCGATGGGGTGGGGCGACCGCTCTCGCACCGCCCTCACCAAGGGGCCCAAATTGGCAGCCAGGGTGGGCTCTGCCACGCCGGGAAAGGTGATGTAGTCAAGAGGCAAACCCTCCGCTCGTTTCAATTCCTCAATCAGTTGCTCTACTCGGATAAAGTTGCGACGTTCTGTAAGAGGGTGCTTAGTCCGCCCTAGTTGGCAATAGATGCAGTCAAAAGAGCAGGTCTTACCCTTGCTAGAGACAGGGTCTACCCCCAAGGAACGTCCCAGCCGCCACGAAGGCACTGGTCCATAGACGACGCTCACGCAACCTCCCTGACTAGAAAGCCCAGGCTGGGCGGGGGATAGTTCTTGTTATCCCCCACCTTTAGGCATGGCACATGGTTTAGGCTTCCTTCTCTAGTTCTTCGATCCGCTTGGCAATCTGGTCCAACTGCCCTTTTAGCGCTTCCGCTTGGTCCCTCAAGAATTGCAGTTCCTGATCAGGTGGCATAGTGCCAGCGGCTGGTGCGCCGGGGAAAGGCGCCGCTGGCCAACCCTGCCAGGCCGCAGCCATCTGTGGTGTAGGCCAACTGCCGGTCATGAGATATTCGGCGCAAGGACCTAGTCCAGTGGCGCTGCGGCCTACCCAGCCGGGGCTGAATCCGAACCGCATCCAGCCAGGAAGTCCAGTCATATGGTACATCCAGCGATGGCGCATCTAACTCACCTCCTTTTAGATTTCGCTAATTTCAAATTTTGATCAGCCTACCACCACCGGCGACCCCTGCCACGCCCTCCCCAGCCTAAGCCACGGCCCCAAAAACCTCGCAAACCCCATCGGGGGCGTCCAAACCCGTAAGCCGATGGGTAACCCCGGTAAGGCCGGAAGTAGGAAGGTGGGTAAGCAGAGGGGCCATAGGGTGCAAAGCCTGCGCCGGCGTATAGAGGGCTATATGGGTTGCACCATCCCCGTGCGCCGCCGGTCATAGGGCCCATTCCGCCTGGTCCGGTTCCATTCAACGCTGGCATCCTTTTCACCTCCTTTCACTTTCTTCACATCTTGCAGCCGATGTCAGACTACCACCCGGACCATCGGCCGCGTGCTCTAGCTCGTCCCCGTGCGAACCCCCAGCCGAACCGCATCCCCAAGCGCGGCCACCCAAACAGCGGTGGGTAGGGCGTTACAGGCACGGATGGTGTCTCATAGGAGTACCCCGATCGTAATGGCCTGCCACTCAACCCGACGTACCCATATGGCACGCCTGTTGTTCCTGGGGATGGAAGCACGAGCGCGCAATAACCCTCCCCGCGCCCGGTCATGGGGCCCAGCCCCCGAGGCCCGGTTCCATCAAAAGCCGGCATATCGTTCACCTCCTTTCCCTCTCCATGATGACTCTGCACTAGACTAGTGCAGGAGTTCTCTATGATCGATGATCGTGCCGTCAAGATAGGCTTGTGCAGCAGCATCGATCTCCGCGATATCGGTAACGATAGGGGTGATGCCCGCTTTCTTCATGCTCTCATAGGCTCCCCAGCCCATCCCTCGACAGAGGAGCACCTGGCAGTCGGCGATGGCGACGACCATCCGAGCATGGCGACGTTCAGTCCCAGGGCCGAAGCCGTGGCGGCCGCTCTCATCCGTATGCTCTTCCTGCCCCACGAAATGGAGATGGCCCAACTTGTCGCGCATCTCCCGTTTCACGATCTCACCCTTCTCCATGGTTAAAACCGCGTAATAGGGCGCGCGACCGAAATGTTGGCTGATGGTGACTCCGTCATCGGTGATGGCTGCGATCTTCATTCCTACAGGATGGTCAGCCCGTCCTGGTACGACTTGGGCCAGGGATCGTTGGCTGACCATTCCCCCTCCCATCTAGTGCGATAGAGCCAGAAATACCCCCATGACCATCATGATCGCTCCGCAGATCTTTGGAATCCAGAAACGATATCTGCTCTTACCGACCGCTCCCGCCAGGCCACCCATGACCAGCCCTAAGGGGATTAACCCTATTGTCGTTCCCAGACCAAAGACGAATACCGTTAAGGTGCCGCGCCAGATGCTACCCAGGGAAGCAGCCCAGGCTAGGATGGCTAACTCGAAGGGACAAGGTGGCAACCCCCTGACCAATCCCAGGGCAAATATGCTCAGGGCTCGGGGAGCCTCCGACGACGTTTCCTGAGGGGAAGCCTCCCCGTGGTGATGCAGCAGGTGAGCAGCCTCTCCCCCCACAAACACGTATAAGCCGAATAAGGCGGTGATGGCGCCAGCGGCTATCCTCAACACAGGGCCGTATTCCGTAAGGAAAGATGCCCCCAGATAGGCGGAGATGGCCCCCAATACGGTGTCGATAAGCGTCATCCCTAAGCCGTAAAGGGTCACCAAAATCATGCCCTCCCGGAGCCTCTTGGCCGCCCACATGATAAACAAAGAGACCACCGCCTTATCCTCACAGGGCTCCAAGGTATGAGCCAAACCCAAGATGAACGCTCCCAAGAAAGTGATACTCTCACCCTTCATCCGTGGTCTCACCTCCTATAATACGAGCGATTCCCTCCATAACCTCGCTCTCATATTCCTCAATCCTCCCGGCATCGCAGAGCGTGGAGATCAAAGGATCAAGGGGCAGTTGGCCCAAAAGCGGTATGCCCAACCGCGCCGCTGTGGCCACCGCCTTGCTGGGGCCGAAAACCTCGATAGGCTCGCCGCAGTTCGGGCAGATAGCGTAACTCATGTTCTCCACCAGCCCTAGCATAGGTGCGCCCATGTGTTGGACCATCTGGGCCGCCTTGCGCACCACCATCCCCGCCAGTTCCTGGGGAGAGGTGACCAGTATCACCCCGCTCAAGGGCAGCGATTGCATCACCGTCAACGAAGCATCGGCGGTGCCCGGCGGCAAGTCCACGATCAGATAGTCCAGATCGCCCCAGAAGACATCGTTCCAAAACTGCTTGATGGCCGTGCTGATAAGCGGCCCCCTCCAGATGACCGCATCATCCTCATGGGGCAAGAGCAGGTTGATGGACATCACCTTGATGCCCTTGCCGCTCTCCACCGGCAGGATGCCCATGGGGCTGTTTTTTGGACGCTTCAGCGTGGAGAAGAACATCTTGGGGATGCTGGGACCAGTGATATCGGCGTCGAGGAGGCCCACTTTGTAGCCCTCCCTTTTCAAGGCCATGGCTAAGAGCCCCGCCACTAGAGACTTACCCACCCCACCCTTGCCGCTCATCACCGCGATGACCTGCTCGATGCGGTTGAACTGTTGCGCCAAGCCCGCTCTTTTCTCCTGAGCAGAGATGAAATGCGCTCGCTCTTTCTGAGTCATCTCGGCCAACTTGACGGCCACTTTCTTAACCTCTGGTAGGTTTTCCACCGCTGCCCGCGCCTTGCTCACGATATCGTCCTTTATGGGCGCATCCATAAAGGGCAAAAGAACGGTGAATCTTACCTGCTCGTTATCCACCCTTATCTCTTTGATCATGCCCAATTCCACTAGACTGCGATCCGTTTCCGGATGCATTACCCCTTCTAAAGCCTTCTTAACCTCTTCGACGGTGATCAACGCTTTCTCCTCCTCTCGGTTATGGATTCGTAAGGGGAACAAGCCCCCTCATATAATCTCCGGGACCCCGGAACGGCTGTCAATGATGCTCGCTGTCCTCCTCCATATGCTCTTCGTAGGCGGCCAAGAATCGTTTCAGTACCTTGGCCGTCTCGCGCAGGTCTCTCACCCACCAGGCCAGATATTGGTCGCCATCAGGGGTGATCTGATAGACCCGCCGAGGTGGCCCCCCACCACCCTCAGTTTGCCAGGTTGAGGTCACCAACCTCCTCTCTTCCATCTCTCGCAAATATCGGTATACCACGCTGGGATCGATGGGGCTCTCCCCGAATCCGAATTCAGATAACTCCTCGATTAAACTATAGCCGTGGGAGGGGCCCCGATGAAGGAGAAGCAATAAGCAAGGCACCACAAAGCGATAGATGCGCCGAGGGGAAGCGGCTTGTCCGAGGCCCCCTTTCCACCTCCTTCGACGCATGCGGGGCATAACTTCCTCCCTTCCCTATCTCTGACCTTTGTCTCGTTCCATGTTGGTCTTTCCAAGAGCCCAACGATCTGAAATATAAGTGTAGATTGCAACTAGTGGTATATTGCATATAGATTATGCAACCATTTCCTCTCCTTGTCAAGTTTTTTGGCCTTCTTTCAGGAAGACGGTGATCAGGAAGGATGAGGAACGTGGTTCAAATTAAGTCTGCAAAAATGTAGCATCGATTGGTCCTGCCTTCCAACGGTTCCACGAGACCTGCGAGCCACCCAACCTTGGCAGGATCAACTCCTCAGGTGACATCGGATGCTCGTACTCCTTTCCCTGTCAGAGTCCAGATGCGACCCGCCCCGCCGATGGCGCACCCAGTAGCGAAAGGGCAACCGGCGCAGCGATCATGGCAATCGCCGACTACAGGCTTGAGATACCCCATATGCACCAACTCCTCGATCATCTGCTGCAACAACTCCTCGCTCACATCCAACCGCTGGGCCAATTCTCTTCTGGTGTGAATACCTCTCTGGGTGACGATGCGCAACAGTTGGTCTAGCACGGCTTATCCCCTCCGCTACCCCACGAAACCAGCCATCTGATAGGCCAGGATGCCACCCAAGAGGGAGATGATCAATAGGTAAGCCACGCTGAAGCCCGTCCACCTCCAGGAGTCGGTCTCCTGCTTGACTGTGGCCACCGTGGCCACACAGGGGATAAAGAGCATCTGTACCACTAGGAAGGCCAAGGCGGCCGCCGGGGTGAGGGTTTGGCTCAGGATAGTACCCAGTTGGGCCTCCTCTTCGCCAGCGCTGAAGAGCACCCCCAGGGTGGCTATCGAGTTCTCCTTAGCCACGAAACTGGCAAGCAGAGCCACCATCATCCGCCAATTTTGGCCCATCAGCCGCCCTACGGGCTCCAGGAGGTGGCCAATGGTGGCCAGGAAACTGGTCTCGATATCTCCGGTGGGCAGGGCAGAGAGAGCCCAGATGATCACCGAGACGACCAAGATAATGGTGCCTGCCCGCGCCAAGAAAGCCTTACTGCGTTGCAATATCAAAAGGCCAATGGTCCGCCAGTCAGGTATGTGATAGAGAGGCAACTCCATGATGAAAGCCACCCGTTCCCCGCGGAAGAGCACCTTGTGGAAGAGTATCCCTGAGAGAGCAAGGACCACCAAACTCAACCCCACCATCCCCCAGGAGACCAAGGGAGCCGCTGTGCCGAAGAAGATGGGAGTGAGAAAAGCCAAGACAGCCATACGGGCGGTGCAGGGCATCAGGGGGGCCAAGAGGATGGTCAAGAGCCGGGCTCGAGGCGATTCGACGATGCGAGCGCCCATAACTGAGGGCACGTTGCAGCCGAAGCCCAAGAATAGGGGCAAGAAGGACTTGCCATGCAACCCCATCAGGTGCATGAAGCGGTCCACCACATAGGCCGCTCGGGCCATATAACCCACATCCTCCACAAAACCAAAGGAGGCGAAGAATATTATCAGAATGGGCAGGAAGGTTAGCACTGTTCCCACCCCGCCGATGATCCCATCCACCACTAGACTGGTCAACCAATCGGGGGCCCCGCTCAGGGCCGCATTGGCTAGGTCGGCGGCACCGCCCACAACGACAATATCCAGCCACTCCTGGAGAGGTGCGCCCACCGCATAGGTTAGCCAGAAGATAAAGCCCACAATGCCCAAGAGGATCAAGAGGCCCCAGAAGGGGTGAGTAGCCCAGCGGTCTAAGCGATGGGTTAGACTTATCTGACCCACTTTGGGGCGTATTAGGGCCGCGCGAATCATGCGCGCGATCCAATCATACCGACCGCTAGCCACCGCTACCACTCCATCCTCGTGTTGATGCAGAATGGCGTGAACCTTTTGCCAAGTATCCTCCTTCATCCGCTCCCGCATCATCTCCGTTATTTCGGCATCGCCTTCCAATAGCTTCAGAGCCACCCACCTTCGGGGATAAGGGTCCGGCACGTAGGGGTTGACCAGGCTCTCGATCCCCTCCACCACCTCGAGGTGGTCCTCTCTGATCTGGGGCCTATGGGGAAGGTAATCAACTTCCCCTTCAACTAGCCTGTCAATCTCCTCCAAGAGGAGTTTTACCCCCCGACCTTTGGTGGCCACCATGGGGACCACCGGCACCCCTAAGGCAGCCTCCAGCACATGAGGCTCCACCTTCATCCCCTCAGACTCAGCCACATCGACCATATTGAGGGCCACGATCACCGGGACCGGCAGGGGCAATAGTTCCGCTACCAGGTACAAGTTGCGCTCCAGACTAGCCGCGTTGACCATGGCCACCACTACATCGGGCTTCTCCTTGATTATGTAGTCCCGCGCTATTCGCTCCTCCAAGGAATTGGCGGTCAGGCTGTAGGTACCAGGAAGATCCACAACCTCCAGAGTGTGGCCGTCGAAGTGACAGGTGCCCGTCTTCCGCTCGATGGTCTTCCCTGGCCAGTTACCCACATGCTGGTTGAGGCCGGTCAACAGGTTGAAGAGGGTACTCTTACCTACGTTGGGTTGCCCGGCCAGAGCAACGGTAATCACATGTTCCGGCATCACTCTCCACCCTCCGCTACGGGGGTAACGAGGATCTTTTGCGCTTCACCCCGACCCAAGGCGATGCGGGTACCACGTATCATGACAATGATCGGTCCACGCCCGAAGTTCTGCACCATGCTCACCCTGGCACCAGGGGTGAAACCCAAAGGAGCCAAACGGCTGGTCAGGCCCCGTCCCCCGGCTAGGTATTGAACTATCCCCACTTCGTTAGGGGCCAAACTGGCAAGAGGAAAGGCTTTCATTCTACTCAATTTCCACCTCCTGTTATCTCTGGCGGAATCGCTGCCATCTGTCGTAGGTTTGGTTTGTATTGCTTCTGCTAACTGTTTGCAAACTACGCTGCCAAAAAGGATCTGCCTCGTATCAGGCGAATAGCAAAGTCTAGAGAGGCTTGACCATGACCAAGGAAGCGGCTCGCTGCCCCAGGATATGTTGCTTCCCCTCCACCCGCACAGTGAGCGGGCCCTCGAAGGGGGCTTTCGCCTCAAGGTACACGGTGGCTTCCGGCACGAGCCCCAGATCCTTTAGATATCGCAGAAGGTCTCTTCGTTCCTCAACTATGTTCTGAACGAGACCCTTCTCCCCTGGTTCTAACCCCGTGAGAGGCTTGGTAGCCTCCACGGCCACCTCTCCCTGGGCGGTGGGGATAGGGTGACCATGGGGGCAAGTTTCCGATCGCTCGAGAACCTCAGCCAGTCGCTCGGTCACCAGATCAGAAGCAGCGTGTTCGAGGCGGCAGGCTTCTTCGTGCACTACATCCCAATTCAGCCCCAAAAGATCGGTAAGAAAGCGCTCCCAGAGCCGGTGGCGACGGATGAGACGCAAAGCCGTTCTCCTGCCATCTTCTGTGAGACTCACCCCTCTATATGGCTCGTAGAGCGCCAGTTCTTGTTGAGCCAGTTTTCGCGTCATCTCGCTCACTGAGGCAGGTGAGAGATCTAGTCGCGCGGCCAGTGCTGAGGTGGTAACCGGACTTACCTCCTGTTCCAGTTTGTAGATGGCCTCTAAATACTCTTCCACAGTCTCGCTTGGCACTTCCTCCCCCCTACGGCGGTCTCGGCAGCACGGGTCTAATGTCTCCTCTCAAATGAATGAGGTGTTCCCAAATTAAAATTTCGGTTATCCATAAATATACCATAGTCGATACTAGATGTCAAGAACGCGTTAGTAAATGAGCCAACTCAGCAAGAGCATCGATAGCCTCTATAAGGCCCTCGAGGCCGTGCCCCTACCCAGGCAACTGTGGCCAAGATCCAGGAACAGGTAGAACGCAAATCTGAGATAGAGACTCAACCGCAAGGGGTCAAGGTACCACAAAAGGAGCAGGCTAATGGGGTGCCCTGGACGAAAAAGCCGTAGATCAGGCGATAGAGGAACTCAGGCAATTCCTCCTTGGATGCCCTACCCCTGAGCGGCGAGGTTCCCTCGAAAAGTTGGTGTATAAAATAGTAGTGGATGGCTCAAACGCTACCATCCACTACATCTTCCAGCCGCCCGATCCGTTAGGCCGTAGTTGGCTCCTCGGGCAGGACTCGAACCTGCAACCCGCCGGTTAACAGCCGGCTGCTCTACCGTTGAGCTACCGAGGAACGATCTAAAATTATTATACTTTAGGGGCCAAATATCGTCAAACTTTCCCCCCCTGGCCCGGCAAGTACCGGGCAGGCGACTTGGCCAGGGGGCAGGCAGGACGAGGTCAAAGCGAACCTTAGGCCAGGTAATCTCTCAGTTTCCGGCTACGGATGGGGTGGCGTAACTTACGCAGCGCTTTAGCCTCGATTTGGCGGATCCGCTCTCGGGTCACCCCGAACGCCTCGCCCACCTCCTCCAACGTCCGAGTCTGGCCATCCACCAGCCCAAAGCGAAGTTCTAGCACCCTCCGTTCTCGCTCGCTCAAGGAATGGAGAACATCTTGCATCTGCTCCTTCAGGAGTTCTCGAGAGGCAGCGTCCATGGGACCGAGGGCTGACTCGTCCTCGATGAAATCGCCCAACGAACTATTCTCTTCGGCCCCGATGGGCATCTCCAAAGACATAGGTTCCTGGGAGAGGTGCATTATCCTCCTTACCTTCGCCGCAGCCCTCCTGAGCCGACGCTCCAGGCTGAAATCCAGAGGCTCGTTCCTGCCCCATGCCTCTTCGATGGCTAGTTTGTCCTCCTCAGGTAGGATGTCCTCCATCTCTAGCGCGATCTCCTCTGGAGTGGGCTCTCTCCCTAGTTTCTGCACCAGCCGCCGAGAGGCACGGCTCAGGCGGTGTATCGTCCCCACCATGTGAACGGGGATGCGGATGGTGCGCGCCTGGTCGGCTATAGCCCGACTGATCGCTTGCCGGATCCACCAGGTAGCATAGGTACTGAACTTGTACCCCCGATGATGATCGAACTTCTCCACCGCCCGAAGCAATCCGATGTTACCCTCCTGGATGATGTCCAGGAAAGACATCCCTCGGCCTATATATTGCTTGGCTACACTCACCACTAGTCGCAGATTGGCCTCCGCCAATCTGCGACCGGCTAACTGCCCAGCCAAGTAATCTATCTTAGCCTTGACCGCCTCTTGGGGGTCGAACCCGCCCTTTCTCAAGTAACGGCGCGCTGTGTCCCCCCGCTTGATCGCCTCTGCCAGTTTCGTTTCCTCCGAGGCCGAGAGCAGAGGAACCCGACCTATCTCCCGCAGATACATCCTCACCGGGTCGCTCGTGATCTCCGGAGCCTCAAGCAGCACGCCCAATTCCAGCCCCTCCTCCCCTTTCACCAACGCGGTCGCCACCTCGACATAGGGCTCCGCCTCATCCACCACCTCCACGCCCATATCCATGAGAATGCGGTGGATGGCCTTACTTCTTTCCGCATCGCCCTCCAGTTCGGGAAAGGCCTCCTGAATGTCTTTTTCGGTGAGAAACC
>DFBK01000086.1:0-9824 GCA_002366595.1 Anaerolineales bacterium UBA3082
TCCCCCCTCCACTGCCACGCCCACAGCCATTCCTACAGCCACCCCTACAGCCACACCAACGGCTTCACCTACCGCCACGGTGACCCCCACGCTTACCCCTGAAGTGACCGAGGAAGATCACTGGCTGGGGAGGCCCATCGGTCCCCAAGGGGAGCAGCATGTGGACCGCTTCTACCCCTATGGCTCCACCGGAGGGGGAAGGTATCGCATCCATCACGGCGTGGAGTTCCAAAACGAAGAGGGTACGCCCGTCCTCGCCGCCGCCAGCGGGAAAGTGATCGTGGCTGGTCGGGACGATGAGGTGATCTACGGAGCCAAACCCAACTTCTATGGCCAACTGGTCATTGTAGAACTGGAGAAAAGATATAGGGGAGAGAAACTCTACAACCTCTATGCCCACCTTTCGCAAATCGACGTTGAAGTGGGGCAGGTGGTTGAGGAGGGAGATATCTTGGGGCAGGTCGGTATGTCTGGCTCAGCCTTCGGCCCCCACCTGCATTTCGAGGCACGAGTGGGAGAGAACACCTACGATAGAACTCTTAATCCAGAACTTTGGCTTCGCCCTCTCCCCGGATGTGGCATCATCGTCGGCCGCCTCATCGACGCTCAAGGTAAGCCGATCCCTGAAACCCTGATAACCGTTCACCATGCTGAATCCCCCGAGCAACGCTGGCAGGAGATATTTACCTATCCTCTAGAGGAGGTGAACCCCGACGAAGAATGGAGGGAGAACTTCGTCCTAGGGGATGTGCCGGAGGGCACCTACATCCTCAAAACGAGAGTGGGCGGAAAACTCTATCAGAGGGAGGTAGTGGTGGTAGACGGGGAGATCGTTCTGGCCATCATGGAGACCGAATAGAGAAGGACTCTGCGAACTGGCTTACACCCACTGGGCGTACATTCCACAGAAAGAAGGATTGCCTTTCGAGGCTTCGCTATGTTTGGCATGAAAGCAGACCCACCGGGGAACAGTTTGCAATGCCTTTTGAATTGACAGCAGCACTGAGAGCAAAGCCCCGTAGGTGAAGCGCAGGGCACGCGCTACGCTGGTTGGCCTCCCCCTGGCTCCCTAGCATGGAAGGCAAGACCAGGCTGCTGGCGCAGTGTGAGTGAGAAGCATGGGAAGGGGGATAGAGGACGAAAAATGGCCATTTTTAAGGTTGTTATGTCAAAAGTACTATTGACAAGGTCGGTGCCAGGTGTGGTAGAATGTGTGGTTGGAAGTAAGATTATTGCCTCGCCCCGTTTCATCGCCTATACGTCCCGACAAGTTGGTGCTGCCGATTTGAAGTGTCTCTCGTTTAGAGGAACACAAGCATGATAGCAGAACTGAAGGACGTTATTCTTTATCTCGTCTATCATTCCCCCAAACGCCTAACCAAGACCTCGCTCATGAAATTCATCTATTTAGCCGATTATCAACACTATCGGCTCTATAGCGAACAATTGACGGGCTCTGTATGGGAAGTTGATCAACATGGGCCAGTGGACTATGCGATTTCGGATATGGCATGGGTATTGGACAGGTTAGGTGGGCTGCGAATAGTCGAGGGCCGTACTGGATACGGAGACCCGATGATACAATATGTGCCTTATCCAGATGTTGAACCGTCTATTGAGCTAGGAGAGCGGGCTATCATGATATTGAATGGATTATTGCGGAAGTTCGGCAGGTGGGGTGCAACCAGATTGGCAAATATGTGTAAACTAACCGAGCCCTTTTCAGTCAAACCGAGAATCAGGGATCGGCTAGAGATGGATTTAATCGAAAGGACGGCAACGTTGAAAGATTACCCGGAGATTCAAAGGCTCCAGAGCCGTCTGGCTAGCATGGATCTCTCGGAGCGCGGAAATCCAGAAGAGTGGGCACAGCATATTACGGAAGTGTATCGAAGTACAGCTGAGGCCCGCAAGCGTGCTACTACCGCTGGATTAGAGGAGCATGTCGATTCGTGATGCCTTCAAGAAGGCGGGAGTGAAAGCAAGGAGGGTTCGCCCAGGAGAGATATACCTAGTCAAGGATGAGTGTATACAGATACCAGAGACACGTCTCGCTGGCCAAAAGAGAAAGAAGCACGAGTACCGCCCGGTCTTGGTGATCCAATGCAAAGAGGATGCCCAGGATCGTATTTGTGTTACGACGATTATCGCCCCGTTCTCGCACCGTGTGAAGTTAAAGAGAGCTCAGGATTTGGAGCTCTCATGTCAGGAGACGGGTCTTGAGCGTGACTCAATTGTCCGCCTGGGTCTGATACAACCCATTCTGAAAGTAGAGCTTTCGGGCAAACCCAAGGGAAGGCTACCCAAAGAACGCATGGAAGAAGTTCTGGCGCTGGTTGCGAGGAACATCGGCATATTTGAGTTGCTGTCCTAAGAACGGCCGCTTTTCAAGAGCATATCAAGCCCCTTCCATCCTCACCGGAAGGGGCTATCCTTTTGGCTTGACCCGGGGGCGCTGGGACTGTGATTTCCAAACTGTCAGCGCGGCCCGCTGACCATTGCCTGGTAGAGAACTGCACACATTTCCTTCTGCGGTATGTACCAGGCGCAGTTTTCCATGCAGAAGGTAGCTGCGGGCATATGGAGCGCAACCATCTGGGCAGCCGATGGTGCCACTCTCATGGGCGACGCAAGCGTAAATGTCAGAGGACAGAGTTTCTTTTTCTCCTCAGCCATTTCCCTCCTCCTTTCCACCAACGCCCCTACTTAGTATAGCATAAGGTCTTAATAGTTGCTCTGTGGCTCTTGTCTTCCCCAGCCGTCGCTGCTATACTGAGACCATGAGCCATCCACGCCACCTAGACTCCCATAGCCATATTGCTGAAGAAAGGAGTAGAAAATGGCAAACAAAAGACCTAATCTAAAGGATCTGGACCTGAGTTTGGGCAAGAGAACCAGGCTCTATCGGCTGTTATATAAGTACGGCCCCGGTAACGGCACCATGCTTCTCCTCCCCATAGACCATGGCCTAGAGCACGGCCCGCGAGATTTCCTTGCCAACCCACCCAGTCAAGACCCAGAATACCAACTTCGGTTGGCCAAAGAGGGAGGCTTCTCCGGCATCGTTTTCCACATCGGCCTAGCCCAGAAGTATATGAGAGGGTATGCAGGGGAGGTGCCGCTAATCCTGAAACTGAACGGCAAGACCGATATCCCCTCCGAGGCCTACGCCTTCTCCCCCCAGACCGCCTCGGTGGAGGATGCGGTCCGACTGGGAGCCGACGCCGTGGGGTACACCCTCTATGTGGGCTCACCCTCCCAGGGTGAGGATCTCCTCCAGTTGGGCCGTATCCGGGAGGAGTGTGCTCGGTACGGTCTGCCCCTCATCATCTGGTCCTATCCCCGGGGGGAGGCTATAGAGGCCAAAGGGGGTGGCAATAGCATCTACGCCGTCGATTACGCCGCCCGAGTGGCTAATGAGTTGGGAGCCGACTGCGTGAAGTTGAATTTCCCAGAGTACGACTCCAGCCGGAAAGACCAATACCCCAAGGAGTACAGAGAACTGGCCCTCAGCCCAGCGGAAGCGATAAAGAGGGTGGTCCGGTCGGCGGGAAAGAGTATGGTCTTGCTCTCCGGGGGTAGCAAGATCAGCGACGAGGACCTTTTCGAGAAAGCCCGCCTCGCGCTGGAGGCGGGAGTTACGGGCTTCCTCTTCGGCCGCAACCTATGGCAAAGGCCATACGAAGAGGGTCTGCGTATAACGGCGGCACTCAAGAAACTGCTGCTAGAGTATCCGAGGTAGGCCAGAGTCGAAGCTTTGGGCTATTGTCAAGAAGGATGTGTGTGATGTCCGAAATTCGTGACTTGTGGGACACGATCACGGAGTTTCCCCCTAAGTATTGGATTCTTGGGATCTTGGCCCTCTCAATCGTAGCCCTCAGCTTAGTTGGTTTGCGATATTCCTATCCTCACACAGACGTTCAATCAGCTCGAGCAGCTCTCGGGGTTCTCATACCAACGGTGGCAACTTTCTTCGGGTTCATGTTGGTAGCTTTCGTTCTAATCGTTCAGTTGTCGGGTCGAGCCAGTAAGGACCTGAGAGCTCTAATGCCGGACTATCTTGAGATATTGCGCGGCCCTGACCAGCCAGAAACACTTGCCGGTACGACCATAGACTTTCTTAGACGCGGGTACTTGCGCCTTCTACAACGAGGAGATTTTGGCTTAGAGGATATGGCAGAAGCTGCCGGCGGCCTCCTGGAATCAGAATACACTCACTCTGAGCTTTTCGGTATGATCTCCACATTGACTCACGTCGTTCTGCGGTACTTCGACTATGAATATGCGGACAGAATCGAAAAAGACATGAAATCAATAGGTTACGATGACGATCAGATCATCGATCTGATCGATGTGGAAGCCCTAATGTCAGTTCTCGAGCCGCGTCGCTTCTTCGAGACACTTAGTGAAGCTCTGAATATCATTCATCTCCCCGACTGGGAGGGTCAACCTGATCTCGCCTCACAGGTTTTCGAGCGATCCATGCGGGATGATATACCTGGGCTCTTGGATAGAATGGAACTCTTCGAGCGCGCAAGCGGCAATCTGTTCTGGACTACCAGTTCGATTCTGCTCGTCGTCATAGTGATGGGGAGTTTGCTGCTCCTCGGGCTCACTCCGACGACGATCGATCTCAGTCTGGTTCGCGCTTGGCTCTTGGTTACACTATTTGGGGCGATGATCTCAGTGTACCTCGTTATACTCTACGTAGCTCAACTGCTTTAAGCATGACAGTCTGGCTCGCCATAGCGATGTCTAGAGCGCGTTTTGCCCCTTTAGAGGCTTTGACATGGAGTAATCTCTCTTCCCCTAGCACCGCTCAATGAATTGGGAAAAGTAAGCGCCCTTTCCAAGTCTGGAGAGGGCTTAACCAAGGATGTGGAATACAGCCATATACGGCAGTACCCCACGGCGGGGTTCAGAATAAAGGCGCACGCTGGATTTGGAGTTGGCCCGTATTCAAACCCTCTTCGCAAGGAAGTGGCTTGCTTTTGAGGATACCGTGCCCCTCACGGTGACTTCATCGCCGTGGTGATCCTCTAGGCCTGAAGAGAGATAGGCTCATCCGACCGGGGAGATGAAGGGCAAAGAGGCTAGTAGAGAGTGCAGGAGGACTTTGAGGCTTTGGGAATGAGGCTCCAAGGGCTATTGTCTGAGTTGACCGCGTCTTGGTTTTGGAGTACACTGACTATGAAACAGATTTTGCCCGGAAGGTTTATAGGAAAGAGGTGGAAATGGCCAAAGGGGTAGTCTTGGCCGGGGCGCTTGGCGAATGCGTGCATGTAGCCGGGGTACTGAGTTTCTTACGCCTGGCCGAGCAAGAAGGGTACCAAGGGGTCTTTCTTGGTCCGGCGGTTTCCGTGACCGATTTCGTGGCCGCCATATCCAAGCACCAGCCGGAGTTAGTAGCAGTTGGCTATCGCCTTAGCCCAGAGACAGGGGAACCGTTGCTACAGGAATTCACTAGGGCTATCGATAAGGCTGGGCTGTCCCGAGGGCGCTTCTGCTTCGGGGGCACTCCTCCCCTGGCGGCTATTGCCCGTCAGATTCCACTGTTCGAACGCGCCTTCTCGGGTGAAGAATCCGTTGAAGAGGTGATCGCATACCTACGAGGCCAGGCAATCGCTAAGAAAGCAGCGGAGAAGTCCCCTCAAACCTTTGTTGAAAGGCGTAGATGGAAATACCCTCGCCCCCTTTATCGACACCACTTCGGGTTACCCTACCTGGAAGACACCGTAGAGGGAGTGCAGCAATTGGCCGAATCAGGGCTATTGGATGTGGTCTCCTTGGGCCCAGATCAGGATGCTCAGGAGTTCTTCTTCCATCCCGAAAAGCAAGACCCCCGACGAAAGGGAGCCGGCGGCGTNNGGCAACTACCCTCTCATGCGGGCTTACGCCGGTACCCAAGATTTAGTGAGAATGGCCCAACTTTTCCGGGAGACGATCAACCTGGCCTGGGGAGCCATCCCTCTCTACTGGTTCAACCAGATGGACGGTCGAGGACCAATGAGCGTAGAAGAGTCCCTAGCCGCTCACCAAGAGGCGATGGCCTGGCACGCTCGGCATCAGATCCCGGTGGAGTGCAACGAGCCCCACCATTGGGGGATGAGGGATGCCTCCGATACCATATATGTGGCCACCTCCTATCTCGGGGCTTATAACGCCAAGGCGGCAGGGGTTAGGCACTATCTCTCACAATATATGTTCGACTGTCCTGCCGGCCTCTCGGATAAGATGGACCTGGCCAAGATGTTGGCCACCAGGGATATGATCGAGGAACTCCAAGATGATAGTTTCTACATCTTCCACCAGACCCGCAGCGGCCTATTGGGCTACCCCCCAGAAGAGAACGCGGCCAGAGCCCAGCTGGCGGCCTCGATCTATTTGCAGATGGCGCTTCGCCCGGATGTCATCCATGTCGTCGCTTACTGTGAGGCTGACCACGCTGCTACCCCCCAGGAGATAGTCGCCAGCCTGCGCATGGCACACCACGTGGTGAAAACCGCTTTGCAAGGCCTGCCGGAGATGACTTTAGACCCTCAGATACAAGACCGCCGAGCAGAGTTGGTTTCTGAGGCCAAGGTGCTTCTGGATGCGATAGCGGGCTTAGCGCCAGCCGAGGCCCGAGACCCCCTGACACACGTCCCTACTCTAGCCCAGGCCGTAACCAGGGGCCTTCTAGACGCACCCCAGTTAAAGAACAACCGCTACGCCTTAGGTCGTTCGGTCACTGGGATAGTCGAGGGAAGTTGTAGAGAGGTCGATCCCAAAAGTGGAAAGCCCTGGGATGAGAAGAGCAGACTGACGCTCCTGGGGCTATGAGGAAAGGAGCAGCGATGGCGGAGCAACTGAACGGCTTTGCGGTGATCGGGGCTGGCCATGGGGGAAAGGCCATGGCCGCCCACTTGGGAATGCGCGGGTTCCCGGTGCGGCTTTTCAACCGCACCGCGGAGCGAGTGGAGGCGATCAAGGCCAGAAAGGGGATAGGGCTTACCACACAGGACCAGGAAGAAGGGTTTGGCCCCTTGGAACTTGTAACCTCAGATATCGGCCTGGCCGTACAAGGTAGCAAGGTCATTATGGTCGTAATTCCGGCCACGGGCCACCATGACATCGCCGAGCGATGCGCCCCTTACCTTCAAGATGGTCAGATAGTGGTGCTCAACCCAGGTCGCACCGGAGGCGCTCTGGAGTTCAAGAATGTCCTCAATCTCTCAGGTTGCAAGGCGGATGTCACCATCGCTGAGGCCCAGACCTTTATCTTCGCCAGCCGAAGTATGGGGCCAGCCGAGGCTAAAATCTTTCGGATCAAGAACACCGTGCCCCTTGCGGCCTTGCCTGCGAACCGTACTCCTGAGGCACTGGCTGCCCTAGAAGAGGCCTACCCTCAATTCATAGCCGCTCCCAATGTGCTACATACTAGCCTCAACAACATGGGCGCTGTATTTCACCCCGCTTTGGCCCTCCTCAACGCAGGACGAATAGAATCCACTCGCGGCAATTTCGAGTTCTACATCGACGGAGTTACCCCTTCGGTAGCCAAGGTACTTGAAGCCCTCGATAGGGAGCGAATGACGGTTGCGGCCATCCTGGGCATCAGAGCGATATCGGCTTTGGAATGGCTGGAGGAGGCGTATGCTGCTACAGGTTCGAACCTCTTGGAGGCGATCCAGAATAACCCAGGTTATGTGGGGATCAAAGCCCCTCGCAACTTGGAACACCGCTATATCTTCGAAGATGTGCCTATGAGCCTAGTCCCTATCTCTAACTTGGGGAGGAAGTTCGGGGTCTCAACCCGCGCCATCGACAGTATTATCCGCCTGGCTAGGGTTGTCCACGGCGTAGACTACTATCAGCGCGGCCGCTCAATGGCTGACATGGGCCTCGAGAACCTGACTGTAGCCGAGATCCGACATCATGTGGATACCGGAGGACTCCCTGATAGATCTTGGGCCAGATAACCCCCTGTTGCTAGGTCGAGGGAGTTGCCATAGTATATTACAATGTCGGCTCTCGACCAAGGGTACAGATCTTTTGCCGCTTGTCTTTCCTTTCACCAGTTGGCGTATCCTCTGACTCCCCCTTCAGCATAAACCGTGCTTCACATGATCAATGCCACCTAATCAGCATCGCCTGTGCGCTAACCAATCGCCCCTTCCATCCTCACTCGGAAAACCCTCTGCAAACTTCAACGTGCGCATGTAAACAGCAGTACCCCCGGCGCGATTCGAACGCGCGCACACGGCTCCGGAGGCCGCTGCTCTATCCACTGAGCTACGGGGGCGCAGATATAGTTTACCACAACCTCTGCCCCTAGCGCAAGAGCAGCAAAGAAAAGCCTCAAGAGCCTGAACACCTAGTTAAGCCGCTCGACCCCATCGGGCTCTGCTAAGTCTCCACCTTCCAAGGGACAGATGATCCGGATGTATCGATAGGCGTAGCCAGGGAATCAACCCATGGATATCGATGGCGATGCCGGTTTGGTAGACGGGGCTGGTATTGCTGGGCTAAAGGTCGGCGAGGGGGATATGTTCGTTGTCCGTCTCTCCATCCCCTGGCAACCCTTTCAGGTCCTGACCATAGTCCGAAACGTTCGTGTTGTCGGTGTTATGGGATCGTTATCGCCCCAGTTGAAAACGGTGTGCCAAGTGGACTGATCAACCGATAATCCACCCTGCACCCAGTCCAATTCCGCGCCCACTACCCCCCAATTCGCACTCGTAATAAACTGGGTCATAACCACCTAGCCATCTCCCTCGGTTATGCTGTTCCCTTCGCCCAGATCTAGTATGACCGACCCCTCCGGATCTATGCTCTCCCAATCGTCATTGGGTGGCCCAGCCGCTGAGGAAGATAATAAAGAGACGCCTATCCACCTTTGGAACTATGGTTGCCACCATCTTCACCCTCCCTTCCATTCATACCCGGCTCTCAGGCTTCATGAAAACCTCCCGCTGGATACCCCCCAGCTTGCTGGGGGGAGGAATGGCGAGCGGGGACTTGGGGGCTGCCGCCCCCAATACAATCCTTCCGCTGGCTAAGCCCCGCAGCTTGCTGCGGGGTTCTTTACTTGTGTACAATAAAATAGGCCGCCGAAGAAGAGTCCTCTTCGGCAGCCCGGCTATCCAACCCAAATTCTTTTCTCTGGTACTATTGTACCAGAGTCCTAGGCCTGAAGAGTTAGGGTTTGGTCAAGGTTCTCTCCAGTTCCTCCCGATCATACCTCCGTCGCTCGAACATATATCCAAAGCCACGCACACTGCGAATAAAACGGGGGTGGTGGGGCTGCGGCTCGATCTTCCGACGTAGATTGTGGATATGGACTTTAAGGATCTCCCTGGCTTCATCGACATCACAATCGTAGCCGTGAACCCGCTTCACCAGGCTACGATGGCTCAGGGCCCGGCCCGAATTCCTCACCAGGCAACTCAAGATCCTATACTCCGTGGGCGTGAGATGAACCCGCTCTCCATTTATCATCACCTCATGCCGAGTCACATTGATGACCAGCGCCCCCACTTGCAACTGTCCTGCGTGGCCCGGTCTGACCCCCCCGATATGCCTTAAGAGGGCATAAACCTGGGCCAAAAAGATCCGTACCGTGAAGGGCTTCTCCAAATAGGCATCGCCCCCCCACTCCAACCCTCGGGCTAGAGCGGTCTCCGCCGTGCCATCTTCCGCCAACACCAGAAGGGGAGCCGTCGTCCGCTCCCGGATCCGCCAGCATAGATCTGCATCTGCCGACCGATTAAGCCCCAAGACGACGATATCCACCTCCCCATCATCGGTGTGAGAGAGAGCCTCCTCCCGACTGTCGGAGACGA
>DFBK01000086.1:9879-13363 GCA_002366595.1 Anaerolineales bacterium UBA3082
CCCCTCCGCAGCCAGAACCTCCTCGATCCGCCTCGCCATCTCTCGGTCGGACTCGACCAATAGAATAGTGATCGTGGCTTCCCTCAACTCATCCCCACCTCTGCCAAGAAATAGACCACCTCTCATGAAAATCATACCACACCAAACCCTCTCCAACAATCCTTACTTTAGTCCTAGTTCCAGTTGCAACTCGTTGCGCACCTCTACGTCTGCTAAGCCGGGCATCACCCGGCCGTGGTGCTCAGCCACCCTTCCAAACAGGTGCCCCACCGCCGATAGAGGTAAAAGGCCAGAAGATCGTCATTGGTAGTGGCCACCAAGAGTCGCGAGAGGCCACGCTCCCTTGCCTCCCTCATCGCCACCTCAAAGAGAGCCCTCTTTCCCTTCGACGTAGAAGTCTGCGACAAGGATCAGACCATTTCAACAGGGTTGATGGAGGCTGTAGCTGCGTAAGGAGTTGACCAAAGGGGGATCAGAGGGTAGTATGTACCTAGCAAGTTTCCGCCATTTGTGGGACGCCGCCGCCAGGAATGACGCATGAATAATCAGGTCATTGATTCGAAAGCCTACTATCCGTCCCTAGCCGCCAATATCAGCTTATCGGCCTCTGCCATCCGCCCCTGTTGCTTAAGCCAATACTCTGGATCCCTATCCAAAAGTGGTATGAGTGACGAAGAGATTTGAGTAGGAATAGAGGGACCTGAATCTTCTGCGACAAGACGAGGGAGCGAGACCCGTTCAGTGTTTGGTGGTAAAATGATAGACGCAGGCTGAGACTATAGCCAATGTGAAGGCCGATGAACCCCGTAGTTAAAACGAAGGTGGTTCTACCTAGTAAGCCCTCTATGCTTTTGCATAGACCCAGGCTTGTCGACTTCATCCATGAGCACATAGATCGCAAGCTGATCCTCATCTCCGCTGCGGCGGGTTATGGCAAGACTTCCCTCCTCGTCGACTTCGCCTACGACACAGATGTCCCCGTATGCTGGTACTCCCTCGATCCGTCAGATGCTGACGCGCGAACCTTTCTGGAGCATCTTGTGGCAAGTATCGCTCACCGGTTCCCTCAGATCAATCAGGGACTACTTGGCGCCCTGTTGAGAGGCCAAATGGAGGCTCCGGATCCCCAGGGGTTGCTCACCCTGCTGGTGAACGAGGTACAGGACAGTGTTGCGGAGTATTTCGTCCTCATTCTTGATGACTATCACTTCATTGACGCCTCTGATGATGTGAAATTGGCTCTTGAATGGCTCCTGGACCACTTGCTGGACAACTGCTGTTTCTTGATCTCCAGCAGGACTATGCCTCGGCTGCCCATCCTGAAGTTGACAGCCCGGCGCGAGGTGGCAGGCCTCGGCAATGATGACCTTCGCTTCAACGCAGAGGAGATCAGGGAACTCCTGGCTGCAAACTATAGCATCTTTATTCCCGAGGACGAAGCCCAGCGGCTGACTGCAGAGTCAGAAGGGTGGATAACTGGCATTCTTCTGACCACCCACACGCTGTGGAAAGGCTTGCTTCAGACTATCATCAGGGCAAAAGGCAGCGGCGAACAGGTCTACTCTTATTTGGCCGAGGAGGTATTTGAGCAGCAGCCGATGGAGATTCAGGAGTTCCTGAAAACCTCCTCCATTCTCACAGTGATGGATGCTGACCTGTGCAACGAGGTCTTAGGAATAGAGAATTCAGCCGACATACTCGATCTAATTGAGGCCCGGAACCTGTTTGTGTCCAAACTGCAAGAGGAGACGACCTGCTATAAATATCATCACCTCTTCCGCGAATTCCTCATTTCACGGTTCATGCCTAGCGAGCAAGCAAGGCTACGAGAGTTGCACCATAGGGCCGGGCAGGCACTGGAAGAGCGTGGAAACCTGAATGAGGCGGTAAGCCACTACCTGTCCGCCGAAGCCTATGGAGACGTGTCCCGCATTCTAGAGGCGTCAGCCGAGAAGATGTTTGACGCTGGCAAACTCCATACATTAGCGGGGTGGATTGATGGTCTCCCCCCCGAGGAACTCCGTGCCCATCCGATTACGCAACTTGTGAGAGGGAAGATCTATGGAGAGAAAGGCGATACCGGCCGAGCGCGAAAGCTATTCACGAGCGTCTATCGGCAGTCCAAAGAAGCTGGTGATTTAGGAGGCCAAGCCAAAGCATTGGTTCAGCTGGCCAGTTCCTCTCGCTTCCAAGGGCGATACGAGGAGGCGATCGAGAAATCGAAGCAAGTTCTCGCCTTAGCATCTGAAGGCGAACTCGACCGCCAAACCGTCGCGGAGGCTTATAGGACGCATGGACTTTGCCTCGCCTACGTCGGTAATCTTCAACAAGCAGAGGCGGAACTATCCAAGTCGCTCGCTCTATACAAGGAAATAGAGGATATAGCCAACGTGGCCAACCTCTATCAGGACATAGGCGTGGTCATCCGCCAAGCCGGTAGGCTTGATGTAGGTGAAGAGTATTACCGTGAAGCCCTCTCGATATGGGAGAGACTCCAGAACTCTACACGGACTGCAGATGTTCTCAACAACTTAGCGATGGTGCATTACTATCGCGGCGAGTATTCTACGGCTCTAGAGCTGCTACAAGAGGCTCTAGAGAAAGTGCAGCAGGCAGGGCACCGTCGGATT
The DNA here is from genome assembly GCA_002366595.1 of Anaerolineales bacterium UBA3082. Lineage (GTDB taxonomy): Bacteria > Chloroflexota > Anaerolineae > UBA7937 > UBA7937 > UBA7937. The sequence goes on from DFBK01000086.1 coordinate 12,510, forward strand.
GAGGCCGCGGTGCTAACCAGCATCGCTGATGTTTACTTAGATCTTGATCAATATCGCCGTGCGGAACAGTGCTACATCGATGCCGCGGAAGCAGCACGGGATGCAGAGCAAGGTTTCTTACTCCTTTACTCCCTGGCCCGCTTGGGTGAGGTCTACAGTCTTGGCAAGAAATGGGACAAAGCAAGAAGGATTCTCGAACAGGCGTCTAACCTTGCAGAGGTGCAAGGCGCGACCTACAACAGGGGATTGGTCAGCCTTTCAGCGGGCATATCTCACTACTTGCTTGGGGAAGCAAAAGAAGGAGTCGATCGTCTGCGATCAGCCTGCGAAAGTTTTGAGCTAGTGGGAGCCAATCACGAGCTGGCAAGAGCCCAATTCCATCTGGCATACGCCTTCTATCTCGGAAATAAATGGCGGCAGGCTATGGCTTCCCTGTGCACAAGCATGAATCTCTCAGCACGAAGTGGATATGACCAATTCTTCATAGCTGACGGCAAGCGCATGGGTAAGTTCCTCAGGCAAGCGGCTCAAGAAGATGAGGTGGGCGACAAGGTGGCATCGATCCTGAGGCGCATTCAGGAGCTGTCGTACCCAATCCGCACGAAGCGACCGCATAGGCCTCTACCAGTCGCCCCATACATTGAAATCCATGCCTTCGGGCGATCTAGGGTTATCATTGATGGCCAACCGACAAAAGAATCGGACTGAGGAGGGATGTTGACGAAGGAGCTCTTTTTCTACATCCTTGACCAAGGACCGCGTCCGAAGGAGGAAATCGGCGGGGTATTCTGGCCGGATTACTCCCCAGCGAAGGTGAATAGTAGCTTCCATGCAGCGATGTATAGAGTTCGCCG
>DFBK01000086.1:13421-16990 GCA_002366595.1 Anaerolineales bacterium UBA3082
GATTATTTCTACGATGTAGAGGAGTTCGAGAAACTCTTCCGCGAAGCGATGAAGCAAATGCTCTCAAACCAGGAAGAGGCAGTAAGGCTTCTAGAGAAAGCCCTTAGCCTCTATACAGGTGACTACTTGCGAGATTCATACCCCGATTGGTGCCTTGAGAGGCGCGAGGAGTTGAGGAGGATTTACGTAGAGGGGCTTCTTGCCTTGGCTGCGCTCAAAGAGCGAGATGAGAGCTATCAAGAAAGCATCGGTCTGTACCAAAGGGCGCTGAAGGAAGATCCTTTCCAGGAGGAGATACATCGAAGGCTGATGCGTTGCTATGTTCTTGCGGGCGAGCGACCGGCGGCCATTCGACATTATATCTCCTTCGTGAATCTTCTGAAAGCCGAGATGGGCCTCTCGCCTACAGAGGAAACAACGGCACTCTATAGGCAAGTTGTAAGCCAAGCCCAAGAGACCTAGACATATTCCGTAACCTAGACGTACGAGCCTCTGGCTCAATGAAAGGGGCCACCCTATGGGCGGCCCCTTTTTGTGTCTCTTCACCACCCGTTCCCCCCCAAGTAAGCGATTTCGTCAGAATCTCCGTCATTACTGCTTGATAGACTACCAACGGAGCAGGCTGGCAACCTGAGGTACGTCCCAATGACCTGCGCAATGCGGAAGGGAGGCGACCAATGAAGAGAATCAAAGAGTTGTTTGTACTTGGGCTACCTTTCGGAACGAAGTACGTCAGGGCGTTCTTCTTGTTGCTTGTCTTGATCGCCCTGATCCTTGGTGCGTCACCAGTAGAAGCAGTAGATGTGCCGGGTGGTTACGGCGGATAACAGCACTATTGCCAGCCTGCTCACAACCTCACAGCCACAGAAACGAAGTTTGACACCGCCGTTGACGATGCGGGTGAATATGGAAACGTCCATGACGAGAGAGGCTATCGATAAGATGATCGGGGAAGCCCTGGTGAACAAGCGATTTCGCGCCATGTTGCTTACCAGCCCGGTCAAGGTTGCTGACTCGTTTCATCTGTCGCCTGAGGAGCAGCAACTTCTTTCAAACCTAAGGGCTGACTCTTTGGAGGAATTGGCGAGCCAGATCTACGACGAAATGAGCAAATGTGGGGGAGATTATGTATCCAAATAGGACCTACCATTTTGAAGCCAAGAAAGGGTTGAAAGGCTTATCCTAAATCGACGTGTGGCTCAGGCGAAGAAAGAAAAAGGCTATAGTTGACAGGGTCTGCTCTCTTGTACAACTCGAGGACCAAGCATTGTCCTTTCTCGAACCAAGGGCAACGGTCGCAACAATGGCCATCTCTATCCTTCCCCCTGACGGCAATGGCTCCTTCGGTGGCTTTGGAGATTTGGTCAAGTGGTCTAATCTTGAAGTAGATAGAGCATTCCACAGGCCCATTCCCCCCTCAACAATCGTAAGCGAAACCTCTTACGAGAGTACTGACGAGCAGATCAAGATGTTCCTGTCCCAAAGCCCGCAGTGCAAGGGGACGCAGATTCTTGCCCCGGTACACGGTTAAGTTCTCCTGGTATGGCCACGCTTGCTAAATGCGGAGACCTTCGGTCTCCGCTCTGTTCCTCTTTTATGTGGCTTAGTGACCCCGCTCGTCTGACTGGATTATTCAGGCAGGAAGCCAGGAAGGTCAGGCAGCGGGATCCCCAGCTCTTTGGCCTTGGCGCAGACCGCCCTCCTAGTGACCTCTGCCCAGAGAATATCGATAGATTTCCACCCGAGCGAACTCAGCCTGATCGACCAGGGTACCGTTTTCCTCCAGCCACTCTCGCACCAGGCCTCGCGAATCCCACAGTTCCCCTTCGGAAACCAGAAGCCAAACCATCTCTTGACCAGCCGTGATCTTTTCCATCTCTTCCGCCACACCCTCTTCATCTAAACCCCCGTTGGTGTAGGGAGGGTCGGCCCCTAGGAAATCACTCTGATAGTAATAGTCGAAGCTCTGGCGCACGTAGGGCATGAGGAAAAGCATGAGTCCCTCTCGGTCTCTCATGTATTCCGCCGCCGATCGGAAATCGGACTTTATCTTCGTATGCGTCTGGAACCATAAGGTCGAGAGGTTGACCACCAAGAGGAGCGCTAAGCAAATGGCCAAAAGTAGCCTAGAGCGCTTCCCGATGGCCACCAGCCCGCAGCCCATAAGGAGAAAGAAGGCCGGCGTTATAGAGATGAGGTAACGGTCCGTGAAGATGGGCATCCCCAGAGAGATGAGGTAAAGACAAGAGACGGGCACAAAGAGATAAAGGGACAAAAAGAGAGCCGAATGATGCTTAGCGAGAATATTCCTCACCAGCGCAAGGAAACCCCCCAGAGACACATCTCCTTCCCCCTCTTTTCGGTAGAGAAGAACCCCCGCCAAAAGTAGGAAAAGGACTAGGGCTGCTGGGGAGAGGCCCCTGTAGGGAGCGGAATTTAGCCCAAAAGAGAAGAGGAGGACGGTGAATATCTCGGGGAGGGTGTAAAACTTATGTCCTGTGGCGAAGGAGGATAAGAGAGTGGGGATCTCCCACCTGGCCAGAGGAAGGTAAGGCAAAACTAAGATCCCCATGGCTATAAGCCAGGCCTTACTCGCCCCCCGGTAGTGAGGCCAACTGATGAGGTAGAAAAGCGCCTGGAAAGGGACGAGAAGCACCGCCAGAATATGGACATACATGGAGAGACCTGCGGTCAGAAGGTAGGCCAACCATAGATACCAGCGGTTCCTCTCCAAAGCCAGAAGATAAAAATGGACAGAAAGTAAGGAGAGGAAAGCGAGGAGGGAGTACATCTTCGCTTCCTGGGAATACCAGACCAGATAGGGAGAGAGGCCGACCAGAAGAGCGGCCAAGAGGGCAACCCGCCGCTCCAGCCATCTCCGTCCTACCTGATAGATGAGGGGCACCAAGAGCATCCCCCAAAAGAGGGAAAAAAACCTGGCGCTGAACTCGCTCCGTCCGACAAGGGTTATCCAGAAAGAGAGAAGTAGATAATAGAGGGGACCGTTCTGGCCAGGCTCTATAAACCAAGGGAGAAGCCCCACAGGCCCCTTCTCGGCGAACAGGATGGCGTCTACCTCATCACGCCAAAGGCTCTGGAAATCGAGGTGATAGACGCGAATAGCGAAAGCGATTAAAAGAAGGAGGAGAAGGAGAGACTTTAACTTCTCCATCTCCTGATGCCGAGGAAGATAACCAACCCCAAGAAGGCGATCAAGGCTAGGACCCCTAAAGCCCGCCACATATAGGCCAAAGCGACCAGGCCGATCTCTATATAGTCAGCCCAGGAGCGGCTAGCACGAGGAGGCTGAGAGGGACTCTCCTCAGCAGAGGGAGCTACGGCAGCGGGTGGCGCAGGCTCAAGCGTTGGGGCAGGAGAGGGCAGAGGCGTCTCCTCAGGCGCCAGGGTCTCTGTCGCCGTGGGAGTGGGCGTCTCCGTAGAGGGGAGGGCTGTAGTGGTTGGTGATAGGGAAACGGTAGGTGGAGGAGGACTGGTGGGAGATTGAAAGGAACGGTAGGCCAAGACACCACTGCCCCCCACCAAGAGAGAGAGAAGAACCATCGAGAGCA
>DFBK01000086.1:17008-29959 GCA_002366595.1 Anaerolineales bacterium UBA3082
CTTCGATAGAGCATCACCCCCGCTGCCCCACCGATGATCACCAGCCCACCTAGGACCCAGGGCCAGTAGTTGGGCTGGGTGCGTACGGCGATGAGAGGAGGAAGTACGGAAGGCCCAGCGGTTTCCTCTTCAACAGGCGAAGGGGTAGGTGATATAGGAGACACAGGAGATATAGGAGATATAGGAGATATAGGAGATACGGGAAGGGGGCTAGTAGGCGACTCGAATAGACCACCCGACCCAGCCATCCCAGACCCCCCCATCAGGAAAACGAGCGATACCGAAAAAATGGCTAGAGGCAGGAATAATATGAGACTCTTCAACTCTCCTCTCAGATTCTCAAACCATACCCTTTCCAGACTTAAACACCACTCATTATAGCAGAACGATACCCTGGGGTCAACATGTATTTATGTAAACTCTTGTTTTATGTCAATTCGACCAGTTGAGCGCTCACCTTCTCTCTTTCGATGGTGAGCAGTCCCACCGAGGGTGTCTCCCCCTCCGTGGGGCAGACCGCCCCGGGGTTGAAGAGCAACCTCTGGCCAAATCTCTGCTTATAAGCCCGATGGGAGTGGGCGAAGATGATGAGATCGGCCTCAGGGTACATATCCAGGCACCAATTGGCAATCCTCTGGTTGACCTCGTCTCGATCCTGACTCAACCAATACCGTACCCTCTCCAGGGAGCCTCTCACAAACGAGCCGTGACCATGGGTGAGCACGATATGATGTCCCAAGATATGGAGCCGTTGCGCCTTGGGCAATTGAGGGTCCAAACTCCTATCGACCAAATGCACGTTCCCTCTCACCGCTTTCACCGGGGCCAGGGAAGCCAAATCATCGAGAATACGAGGGTCTACGAGGTCTCCGGCGTGCAATATTAACTCTACCTCGCTGAAGATCTCAAAAACAGCCTGGGGGACAGATTTCAGCCTATGAGGTATATGAGTATCTGCTATGATGCCTACCAGCATCTCTTCTCCTAGAGGGCAAGGAATTCTACCCTACCCCTCAGCCTTTGGCAAGATTTTAGAGTTGTGTTATTGAAGCGATGATAGTAGACTCTTTTGAGGATGCCGGAGGCAAAAAGGTGACCAAAAGCGTGACCATCTACACCAAGCCCGGCTGCCCCTTCTGCATGGCGGCCAAAGCCGATCTCAGGTTGAAGGGGGTCGCATACACCGAATATAACGTTAAAGCCGATGCTCAGAGGCTGGCAGAGATGCTACGGCTCAATGGTGGCCAAAGGAAGGTGCCCACCATTGTAGATGGAGAGATGGTCACCGTAGGCTTCGCTGGCTATTGACACGTATAAAGCGCCACGGTCGTGAGCAAACTCACCCATCACTTACAGGAGGGGTCTTCTTTCTAAGTATCTCATTTATGATATCTGCCACTTCGCTGGGCGGCGCACCGAATATAGCAACTTTCACCCCCTCTATCTCCGAGGGTTGCCGCACATCAGCGGCGACCATACTGGCGCCAGGGTAAATCTCCACTTGATCGTTCAAGGCGACGATGCACAGAGCGAAGTCTGCGCTGCTAACCACGCTGATACCTGCGTCAACAGTCTGGGCCTTAGCCAAATCTGGGACGAGCTGAGCAAAACGAAGAACGTCGCGGGGTAGTGGTCCCTGGACGTTGACAACTTCAAAGGTGAGGAAACGATCAAAGCGCTCCACGCCGAGAGTAACAGTGATAGATGGCGTATAGCAACCTAGCCTAACTATCAGATTATCACCTTCCAGCCGCATCGTCCCTGGGTAAAGGCTTTGGTTCTCATGGACTGCCAACACAAATGGATATAGAAAACGATAAGGCCCGGGATCGGCCACGTGGTTGACACCTGTGACTTTGTCCACGATCCCTTGTGTCCGACCGTTAGAGGTGAGCTCCAAGCGCAGTGCATCGGTCTCAAGCACGATCGCGGGCGTGGGCGTGGCGATGAGGGTCGGCGGGGGAACGGTTGGAATGGGTGTGATCGTTGGTGGAGCAGGGGGAGAGCCATAAGGCTGGAGCAATTCCTTTCGCCACAGGGGCTGAGTGCCTGTTGGAATGGCTGTGATCGTTTGTGGGGTCGGCGTTAATCTAGCACTAGGCGAGGGTTGCCTCTGAGAGGCGAATGGAGTAGAAGCTGTTAACCCCGGACTTGTCTGGCCAACCGTAGTTTGGCCGATTGGGATGGTCTGCCGTCTGCTGGAACGGAAAAGGAGACTCATACCCACCAGAGCAGCCATGATAGCCGCTCCAATGACAATTCCCCAAGTGAAGTTTGATGGGCGTCGCATATGCTTCCTTGCTAAAGGCGTCTCTACCCATCGAGTTGCAGCTCAAGGCGACCACCCGGGTCCGGTTGACGACCGATCCTGCCCGGTGGACGCGTGATCATCACACGTCGGAGGTAATAATCTATTACAACGATCCAGACATCGACATGATCGCGTTCTGTTTGATCGTTGTCACTGTAGTGCTCCCAATCAACCTAACTAATACTCCCAGGCTTGTCTCCCCAAAGGGCAAAACTCTTTCTAACAATTCTAACATAATCAAGGAAAATGTCAAGTGCACAAACCTGATGCGACGGTCCGTCGGATTGACACCCCGGTCATAACCTGGTATACTTTTTACAAAACTACAGAAGTTCTAAAGGCTGGGAACAGGGGTAGTAGGCGTCGAAGCGGGGCTACTCCCCAAAGTCGAGGGGCGCCAGAGAGTCGGGGAGAGGTGGAAGCCCGATGCCAGCGCTGACGCTGAATGGGCCTGGGAGCCGCAGGCTGAACTCAGAGTAGGCCGCGCCGGAATGGCCACCGTTATCAAGGCCCAGGGTATCCTTAAAGGTACCCGTTTCAAGAGAGGCGTTTCGCCTAAGCGGGGCGGCACCGCGGGATCGAGATCTCGTCCCCAAGGACGAGATTCTCTTTTGTGAGGGAGGAAAGATGATGAAGAAAGGACGGGTCTTCTCAGGAGCACGACCTACCGGAAGGCAGCATCTGGGAAACTACCTGGGGGCTATCAGGAACTACGTGGCCTTGCAAGATGAATACGACTGCGTCTACTGCGTAGTCGATCTCCACGCCCTCACCAGCCTCCAAGAGACGAAAGCCCTGAGGGTCAATACCCGGGAGATGGTCCTCGACTGGCTGGCAGCGGGGATGGACCCGGAGAAGAGCATCATCTTCGTCCAATCCCACGTGCCCCAGGTGACGGAACTCCACATCATACTCTCTATGGTCACCCCCATGGGTTGGCTGACCCGACTCCCTACCTTCAAGGAGAAAGTGCGTCAACAGCCCGATAACGTGAACTATGGGCTCTTGGGGTACGCGGTCCTTATGGCGGCGGATATAACCCTCTACAAGGCGGATATTGTGCCTGTGGGGGAGGATCAGGCCCCACACCTGGAGTTCACCCGAGAGATAGTGCGCCGCTTCAACTATCATTTCGGTAAGGTCCTGGTGGAGCCCCAGATCAAACTGACCGAGTTCCCTCGCGTCCTGGGGATAGACGGGGTGAACAAGATGAGTAAGACCCTGAACAACCATATCGAGATCGCCTCCTCGCCGGAGGAGATACGAGAGCGGGTGATGCGGATGGTCACCGACCCTCAGAGGCGATACCGCACCGACCCCGGCCGCCCCGAGGTCTGCAACCTCTTCACCCTCCACGGCTTCTTCTCCCCGGAGCAGGAGAAGGAGATAGAGGCGGCCTGTCGCACGGCCCAAATCGGCTGTGTGGAGTGCAAGGCGATCCTGGCCAAAAACATCGCCCAGGCGTTCGCTCCCTTCCGGGAGCGGAGGGAAGCGCTGGCCGCCAAGCCAGAGACGGTAGGGGATATTTTGGCCGACGGCGCAGCCAGGGCCCGAGTCATCGCCGAGGCCACCCTGGCTGAGGTGAAAGAAGCCGTGGCTCTGCCGTAGGCTACTCAGGAGAATAAGTGTAAGGGAGAGACTTGCCTGCCCCGGTACTTGCCAGGCCGGGGGACAGGCAGGACCGAGGGGCAGGGCGAAGGAAATGGTCACGATCCTACAGGATGGTCAGATCGTTGGCTGACCATCTCTTGGCTCACCTACGAGAACTACTTGTCATTGCAATGGCGACCTATATAATTGCAGTGACTTCCGCTCGCGCGAGGGGGTGATGGATTATTCCCGCGCCTGTCCAGGGGACCCCTCGCGGCTTGATGGGGATAAGGATGGTGTCCCCTGCGAGAGTTTGTGTAAGTGAGGTTTGGCTTTGGGCTTTCAGGAGGGAAGGTTGGTGCGTGATAGATGGAGTGGTTCCATGATAGACCCAATGGTTTCTCTCGCCTTCTCTTTATACTCGAATCCTGGCGCATACGCGTTGCTCCTCGGATCAGGTGTCTCTAGGGCAGCGGGTATTCCGACTGGTTGGGAAATCGTCTTAGACCTGATTAGTAGGCTCGCACAGTTAGAAGGAGAAGAGCCCGAACCCGACCCAGAGGCATGGTATCGTCAGAAGTTTGGTGAGGAACCCGAATACTCCAAATTGTTGGAGCATCTTGCTGGTACGCGGGCAGAAAGAAGCGCACTGTTGCGCTCATACTTTGAGCCAACCGACGAACAGCGCGAGGAAGGCTTGAAAATGCCTACGGCAGCACATAAAGCAATTGTCTCTCTTGTCAAATCCGGCTACATCCGGATGATCCTGACAACTAACTTCGATCGCCTGCTGGAAATCGCTCTTGGCGAAGAAGGCGTTACTCCCGACGTCATAAGCACTGACGATGCTCTCAAGGGCGCCCCGCCCTATGTTCATTCGAAGTGCTCCATCGTTAAACTCCACGGTGACTACAGGGACACTCGCATTAAGAACACGCCCAGCGAATTGGCCAAATACTCTCGCGCGCTGAACAAGTATCTTGACTCTATTCTCGATCAATTTGGCCTCATCGTGTGCGGATGGTCAGCGGAATGGGATATCGCCCTTCGAGATGCCATTCTGCGATGTCCGACACACCGATTCACCACCTATTGGACAGCACGTGGCACTCCAGCCGACGAAGCACAACGCGTCATGAAACATCGACGAGCGCAGGTCATTTCTATTCAAGATGCAGATTCGTTCTTTGTTGGTCTGAGCGAAAGCGTTGAAGCTTTGGCAAATCTGGCAGCTCCACACCCTCTATCGATCCCCGTAGCAATCGAGCGTACCAAGAAGTATCTTTCGGAAGACCGATTCCGAATCGCACTCTATGATCTCATAACAGGCGAAACCGAAGCTCTGTATGAGCGGCTCGCTGATTCTAGGTTCGATCCTTACGCCCCACAAGGTCTGAATGAAGAATATAAGCGCCGAGTGGACCAATATGAGTCCCTAGTTGAGGTTCTCGCCAATACTCTCATTACAGTCGTATGGTTTGACAGTGCAAGACATTGCGAACTCATTACTATGGCTGTTGAACGAATCGCGAATCGCCCCATAGGGATTGACCGCTTCCACGAGAGCCTTCGCAATCTGCTATGGTACCCGGCCTTGCTGCTCACCTACGCAGTCGGCATTTCCGCCGTTTCTAGGGAGCACTATGCTCATCTCCGCGCCGCCCTCGGGGACGCGCAAATACAGTTGATAAACCGACGCGAATCGGCCCACGCTGTCTTACTCCCTGACAACGTGCTTGGTAAGTCGTTCAAGCAGGTGTTCCAACTAGCGACCCGCCATACTCCTTGGAGCGAAAGAATCTTTGCCACTTGTCGTCCGTGGTTCGCACAATATCTCGCAGAAGACAAGAGATATGAGCGAATGTTTGATCTGTTCGAGTATCTGCTTGGATTGATATACTGGGACCAAGTACGCGCTGATTGGGGCCCCGTTGGCTGTTTCAAGTGGCGGTACGGATATCGGCCCGAAGACAACCCGATTCCCAAATTCGTCCAGAAGGGCCTCGCCCAGGGCAATGATTGGCCTTTACTCCGAGAGGGTTTCTTTGGTGGTTCAGTCGATAGGTTCAAATCCTCTCGCGAAGAGTTTGACGCATGGGTAAACAGGATCGCCTGGTGGTAAGTTGGCTGAAATCACCAGGCTCTTGGCTGCCAGCCTGCCCTGGCGATGGCAGGCCAGGGAAGGTAACTTCTGGCAGCACTGTTTAATCGTTGTTTGAAAGGCTAAGCGGTCGGAGTTGACAACTAGCGAATAATAGGCTATATTATAAAGCGTTGAGCGGGTGTAGTTCAGTGGAAGAACGTCTCCTTGCCAAGGAGAAGGTCGTGGGTTCAAATCCCATCGCCCGCTCCTGTGGAGGAGGCCCCAGGGATGGGGCCTTTCCTTTGTATGTAGCAGCCCTTCGCCCTTTTGTGATATAATACTCTTGAAGGAGGTCTTTTGAAGGTAAACACAGAGAAGATGGAGAACTGTCAGGCGGTCTTGACCATCGAGGTCGAGGAGGAGCGGGTAGAGCGGTCGCTGAAGGAGGCGGCGCAACGCATATCTAAGCGGACCCGCATCCCCGGCTTTCGAGCGGGTAGGGCTCCTTATCATATCGTGGAGAGGATGGTAGGGAAAGAGGCGGTATTTGACGAGGCCCTGGAGGAGTTGGGTTCCCAGGTCTATCGTGAAGCCCTGGAGGAAAGCGAACTGGAACCGATTGACCGGACGGAGATGGAGGTGGTGGAGAGGGAGCCTTTGACCCTCAAGATGACGGTGCCCCTCAAGCCCGAGGTGGAGTTGGGCGATTATCAGAGCATCCACGTCGAGCCCCAGGAGGTGAAGGTTGAAGAGGAGGAAATAGAGAAGGTGCTCACCGCCCTGCGAGAGGAGCGGGGAGAGTGGGTTCCCGTGGAGCGGGAGGCCCAGGAGGGCGATCTCCTCACCCTGGATGTGGAAGGGAGGGCCGACGGCGAGCGGGTGGTAGGGGCCGAGGAGCAGGAGTATATCCTCCGTTTGGGAGCCGAGGTTCCAGTGAAGGGGTTTCCGGAGTCAATCGAGGGGATGAAAGCGGGCGAGGAGCGGGAGTTCACCCTCGCCTACCCCGTGACTCACCCTCGCGACGAGTTGGCGGGCAGGAAGGTGGAGTTCCGGGTTCATCTCTTGGGCTTGAAGGGAAAAAAACTCCCTCCCCTCGATGACGAGTTCGCCAAGACGGTGGGCGATTTCGAGAGCCTCAAGGAGTTGCGAGAACGGGTAGAATCGGTGCTCCGGGCTAGGGCCGAGACCAGGGAGCGGGAACGGGTGGCGGAAGAGGTCCTCACCGCCATGACCGACCAGGCGAAGATCGCCTACCCCCCCACAGTTTTGGAGCGGCAACTCGGCTCCATGATAGAGAATTACGGCAAGGCGGTAGCGAGGCAGGGATTTACACTCTCTAGGTACCTGGAGGTTGTGGGTAAGAGCGAGGAGGAGTTGAGAGGAGAACTTCGCCCCCAGGCGGAGGAGAGGTTGAAGAAGACGTTGGTTTTCAGCAAGTTCACAGAGGAAGAAGGGATAGCCGTCGAAGAGGAAGAGGTGGACCAGGAGGTCGATGAGATTGCGGATTCCTACGGTGACCAGGCAGAGGAGGTGAAAAAGGCCCTTCTCTCCCCGGAGCCCCAGCGCTCTATACGTTCCAGGCTTTTCAGCCAGAAAGCGTTGGAGAGGCTAGTGGAGATCGGGACGGCCACCCCGGAAGAGGAGGCTGAGGAGGAAAAGGAGGACGCCAAATTCAAGGTGTTGACCTTGGAAGATGTGGAGAAGGAGAAACAGAGTAAGAAAGGAGGCTCATCCGAATGAACGGCTTGATTCCTATGGTCATAGAGACGACGGGGCGAGGTGAGCGAGCCTACGATATATACTCCTTGCTCCTAAAGGAGCGGATCGTCTTTTTGGGGACCCCCATAGACGATAACGTAGCCAACCTCACCATCGCCCAACTGCTGTTCTTGGACCGAGAGGATCCAGAGAAGGAGATACACCTCTACATCAATAGCCCAGGAGGGCTCATCTACCCTGGCTTGGCCATCTACGATACGATGCAGTTACTCAGGGCTCCCATCTCCACCATCTGCGTGGGCTCCACGGCCAGTCTGGCCACGGTGCTTCTCTCGGCAGGGGCGAAGGGGAAGCGGTACGCGCTACCCAACTCCACCATCCATATGCATCCCGCGGGTGGGGGCATACGAGGGTATGCTCCCGATGTGGAGATCCAAGCCCGAGAACTCTTGCGGATGCAGAAGAAGATCCACGAGATCCTGGCCCAGCACACCGGACAGTCGATAGAGAAGATCGCCAAGGATTTCGACCGGGATTACTATATGGATGCCCAGGGGGCGGTGGAGTACGGGATAGTGGACGAGATACTGGAGGGTAAAGAGGAGAAGTGAGATGGCTAGGAGGGACCTACAAACCCAATACTGCTCCTTCTGCCATCGGCGGCAGAATGAGGTAGCCCGGCTCATCGCCGGCCCAAGCGGGGTGAATATCTGTGACGAGTGTATAGATCTTTGCAAAGAGATCCTAGAGGGGGAGCCGGTCCCCTCAGCCAGGGAGGTTCCTCTACCTGCCATACTGCCTCCCAAGGAGATTTATAGACGGCTCAACCAGTACGTCATCGGGCAGGAGCGCGCCAAGCGGGTTCTCTCCGTGGCTGTCTATAACCATTACAAGCGGATCACCAGCGGTTCCCAGGTGGATGATGTGGAACTGCAAAAGACGAACATCCTGCTCATAGGGCCTACCGGATGCGGGAAAACGCTTCTAGCCCAGACCCTGGCCAAGATCCTCGATGTCCCCTTCACCATAGCCGATGCCACCTCTCTCACGGAGGCGGGATACGTGGGGGAGGATGTGGAGAATATCCTCCTTCGCCTCATCCAAGCCGCGGATTACGACCTGGCTCGCGCCGAGAAGGGGATAGTCTATATAGATGAGATCGATAAGACGGCCCGCAAGACTGCAGACAGCCCCTCCATCACTCGAGATGTCTCCGGCGAGGGTGTCCAGCAGGCTTTGCTCAAGATCCTTGAGGGGACGGTGGCGAATGTTCCCCCTCAAGGGGGGAGAAAGCACCCTCACCAGGAGTTCATCCCCCTCGACACCACCGACATCCTTTTCATCTGTGGCGGCGCTTTCCAAGGGCTGGATAAGATCGTGGCCGAGCGGATAGGGGGTAGAAAGCCCATCGGCTTCGTGGGAGAGGAGGAGAAGGAGAGGCGAGAACTCACCCCCGCCGAACTACTGCAAAGGGTTACCTCTGACGACCTTCTAAAGTACGGCCTCATCCCCGAGTTCGTGGGGAGGCTCCCCATGGTAGTGAGCGTGGAGCCTCTGGATAAAGAGATGCTCATCCGCATCTTGACCGAGCCCAAGAACGCCCTAGTGAAGCAGTTCCAGAAACTCTTCGCCATGGATAAGGTGGAGTTGATCTTCACCGAGGAGGCGCTGGATGCGGCGGCCGAAAAAGCGATGGAGTACAAGATGGGGGCCCGGGGGCTGAGGACCACCATTGAAGAGGTGCTTTTGGACGCGATGTACGAGATACCTTCCCTTACCAACGTCCAACGGTGCGTCATCACCGGGGATACCATCCTGGGCAACTCTAAGCCGGAACTCACCTTCTGGACGGAGGAGAAGGGGCTGGAGGAGATAGCCTAGTCTGTAAGTTGCCAAGGGGGAGGAATCGGCGGGTGGTAATCGGTTGAGATACGCAATGTTCTTTGGCACTGTTGGGGCGGTTTTTCCTACGGTATAGTGAGCTGCCATCCAGGAGAAGAGAGGTGAGAGGAGACTATCTATTCACAAAACGGTATCTTCGACGTCTAATTGAGGGTGCCAAGGCCAAGCTGGTTGAAGAGATCCAAAACATGGACAGAGATTACTTGCTAAACGCGAGTGAGGCCGATCTTTGCGACCATTTCGTTTCCAAGTACCGTGGTGCCCCTCCGGTTCTGAGGCGTGATGAGATTTGCGTCTCCGATCATCAAGAGGTTGATGTTGACGTCAGCCAAGATTTCAGGCGAGCGATCTTTGATCGAAGCCACCCCTTTTATATAAAGGGCACTTCTGTCACTATAGCGATACCATTTGATGGAGAAAAGGATCTATTCTATTACCAGCCCTCGACTTTCAACAATAACCCACCCCGGGGGAAGATCGTGGGTCAAGAACTACACCTCACTTACACGACTACGGATCACGACGCTGACTCCCTCCGGCAAGCGTACGAGCGCGATCTCGGATCTGTCGAATCATATCTACAGTGGGTTCAGAAGGATATTGAACCTTACAATGACGAGCTCCCGCAATTTGTTCAAAATGCCGTAAGGAAGAGGAAGGAGAAACTTCTGGCTGATGCGGGGTTGGTCAGTTCTCTTGGTATCCCTATACGACGGCGACCTGGAGACAGTCTAACCTTTGCGCCCCCTGAGATCAGAAGAAAGCCTGTGATACGGCGGCCGGAGGTCTCTGCCGGTCGGTTCCAGCCCGAACCTGCCCTGCCTGAAGAAGAGTACGATTACATTCTCAACGTGATTGAGAACATGGTGCTTGTGATGGAGCGAAGCCCAAAAGCATTTGCAAAAATGGGCGAGGAAGCCTTGCGAGATCACATTTTGGTTCAACTCAACGGGCATTATGAAGGCCAAGCCACAGGAGAAACTTTCAATTATACTGGCAAGACCGACATTTTGATCCGGTACGAAGGCAAAAACGTCTTCATTGCGGAATGCAAGTTTTGGGGAGGGCCAAAAGCTCTTCTGAAAACACTCGATCAGCTGCTTGGATACACGAGTTGGCGAGACACAAAGACAGCGGTTTTGATCTTCAATCGGAAACGCAACCTTTCAGCCGTTCTTCAGAAAATCTCCGATACCGTTCCTCAGCACCGATGTCATAAGCGTGAGCTTGGTAAACGCGGCGAGACGCACTTTAGGTACGTTTTTCACCAACCAGATGACACAAATCGAGAAGTTCTCGTGGCTGTCTTGGTGTTCGATGTACCGTCCGAGTCATAGCACGTAATGGAGGGCTCATGCCCTTTCTCGATTCCTTTGAGCGCCCCATAAGTTATCTCCGCATCTCGGTCACCGACCGGTGTAACTTCTGTTGCCTCTATTGCCGGCCTGCTGAGAGGATAGAGTTGCGCCGCTGCTCACTTGCAGAGGGAAAATGAGGAAGACCAAGAGACTATGGGCTGTCACTATTTTGGGGCTTGCGTTGCTCCTGGCGAGCCTCACCCTGGCCTGTAGCCTCTTGGACCTGAGAGGGCAGTCAACGCCTAAGCATTTCGAAAATGACGAGCTCTCTTTCGATTATCCGGGAGATTGGCAGACCTTCTCGGAGATGTGGTCTACGTGGGAACCAAGTCATGATGAAGCGTTGGATGCAGAAGAGTCAGTTGGCGTGGCAATCTCCGGGTTTTCCTGGTCTGTCAGGATCGCAAGCAAAGAGCTGCCCCCTGACACCGCTTTGAAAGATGTTTATGAACAAACTTATAAGAGGTCATGGATTAGTGAGTACGCAAAATCACATACGATCTCAGAGGGAACTACTACCGTAGATGGGGTAACGGCATACGAAAAGGTTTACAAGCGACCTCATGGGGAGCCCTGGTATCAGATGAGAGATGTCTGGCTAGAAAAAGATGGAGCAGTTTATATCCTGTCCTGTTGGGCGCTGCCCGACAGCTTCGATGAAGCACAGGAGGAGTTCAAACTAATCATCGAAAGTTTCCATGTAAAGTAGGCCTTGTAGAACGGTCAGCATAGCCCCAAAAAAGGGGGGGCGAAACCTTGATAGTTGAGGTAATGGAGGGCTTATGCCCTTTCTGGATTCTTTTGAGCGCCCCATAAGTTATCTTCGCATCTCGGTCACCGATCGGTGTAATTTCCGTTGCCTCTATTGCCGCCCTGCCGAGGGGATAAGCCTACGCCGCTCCCATGAGATCCTGCGGTTCGAGGAGATAGAGCGGGTGGCTCGAGCCGCGGCCAGCCTGGGGATAAACAAAGTGCGGCTCACCGGCGGCGAGCCCCTGGTCCGCAGAGGCGTAGTTGATCTGGTAGAGACGCTGGCCTCCATCCCCGGTATAGACGATCTCTCCATGACCACTAATGGTGCTCTTCTGGCCAAGTACGCCCAGGATTTGGCCCAGGCAGGGCTCAAGCGGGTGAACGTCAGCCTAGACAGCCTCAAAGAGGAGCGCTTCCGGGAGATAACCCGAGGTGGGAGGTTGAATGACACCCTAGCGGGGATCGATGCTGCCCGGAAGGCAGGCTTGTCGCCCATTAAGGTCAACATGGTGGTGGTGCGAGGTCTCAACGACGATGAGATCCTCGATTTCGCTCGGCTAAGCGAGGAAGGGTGGCACGTGCGGTATATCGAACTGATGCCCCTGGGGCCAGCCGTGGAGTGGAGAGGGGTATCGGTGGGGGAGATAAGAGAAGAGATCGAGAGGCATCTGGGAAGCCTGGAGCCGGCCAAGGTTGATGTGGGAGGGGGGCCGGCTCGTTATTACCGCCTTCCTGGAGCTCAGGGAACCATCGGTTTCATCGGTCCTATTAGTGAGTGCTTCTGCGAGGGGTGCAACCGATTGCGCCTCACCGCCGATGGCCGCCTCCGTCCTTGCCTCCTATCCGACGAGGAGATAGATATAAAAACCCCCTTGCGTCAAGGGGCCACTCTTGCGGATTTGCGAGAGATCCTCTCCCAGGGGGCTCATATGAAACCCCCGCGTCATCGGCTGGCAGAGAGGGTATGGCCCCAGAAGCGCACCATGTCGGAGATTGGGGGGTAAGGCGTTACCAGGAGAACGGGTTTCAGCGTCCGATAGGGTATTTGGATGGAATAGGCATAGAGACCTCTCCTCTCTTGCTTACCGGTGGGCTAAAGCCCACTGCTACATTCCGTAGCGTTGCCCCTTAGGGCAACGCCTGAATCTTCGGGATCAAAGGAAGGTAGCCAGGGTAGGAAACATTTTCTACAGAGTTAACCACCCCGCAGCAAGCTGCGGGGCTTAGCCAGCGGA
>DFBK01000086.1:29983-43767 GCA_002366595.1 Anaerolineales bacterium UBA3082
CCCCCGCTCGCCATTCCTCCCCCCCAGCAAGCTGGAGGGTATCCTGGCGGTTTTTCATGATACGCTTGAAGGCCTCAGCGAACTTGAGGCTTTTTCTTTCATTCGACTTACTCGTGGGTCGTCACTGGTCGTCAGGTTAGACCTCCTTGATTGCGTCAGGGCGAGATTACCGAGAAGGGTTCGAGGATAATAGCGTTGCCTTGTGGTTGACCATCTTCGTCGATCACGTTGAGCCGTTCCCCCGTGTCTAAGAGGTACATGCCTACCACCACCACATAGGGCCCGGCAGGGGCGTCCGGGGGCACGACCAATTCATGGGGATCTTGCACGAACTCCCCAGCCAGCCATAGAGAGGTCGGGTGTTCACCCTTACGAGGCCAACTGTCGTCTTGGGCCCAGAGATGATCGTCCTTACCCACCAGGTGTATAAAGACAGAGTAATTCTCACTTCCCACATATTGGGCTTGCCAATATAGGGTCAAATACAACGTATCTCCAGGGCGTAACTCACGCTTATCGGCTTGATATCCAATCAGGAGGGCTTTATTATCCAGGTTCGCCCGTAGCGGGGTTTGAACCTCCGGTTTGACAAAGGAATGGTGCCGTTCGACCCCAGGACGGAGAAAGTCGATATAGGGTTTTCCATTCCATAACATCAAAAGCAGAGCGAGCAAAAAGAGCGGCTCCTTCCAGGGGATCTTTTGTTGCGCTACTCTCAAGTCGCTCGGCACCAGATGAAGGAACAACCACACCGCTACCATTAAAGCGAAGGGCACTACCATCAAGAAGATCCGTGACTGAGACGGTGTTGACCAGGCGAGGGATACGAGAGCCAGATAGGCTCCACAAAACCAATAAATCAGACCTACCTCGCGCTTGGGCCGGGTGAAGGGAAGAGCCAAAAAGCCAGGGATAGTGAACCACGCTAGGGGCCAATCTATGGGAGAATGGCGAAGTGTTTCCAGCAGGTTCCCTGCCCAGTTGGCTAAGAACCGCACCGGGTCCATGAGGATTAGATCCATTATGGAGATCTCTCCAATAGTTGGCCACAACGCCCAGTCCCAATTGCCATAGATATCCATCCATACATCTTTGGCTCGACTGTTATAGAATGGAGAGCCCGTTTGGGCCCAATCAATAATCAACTGGGGCGTGATAACCAGAAGGAAGGAGAGGAGATAAGCGAATGCGGCTTTGTTTCTACTGGGTGTATCAGGGTCACGCTGGCTGACCAACCAGGCCAACACCGCCGGTATCAGCACAATGCCAGAAGGGCGCACCAGGTAGGAGAGCCCCCCGAACACACCGGCAAGGACGATTCCTGCCAAGTCGCTGCCCAAGTGGGCTGCTAGTAGATAAAGGGAGATCAAGAGCAAGGCCAGGGCTGGCATATCGGTACCCACTAGCATCGTGTGTCCAGCGAAGAGACTGGTGACGGGAAGGGCCAGCGTGCATAATAAGGCCGTCTGCAGATCGAATAGCCGCTTCGCCAAAAGGTAGGTGACGCCTAGGACGGTGATAGAGGAAAGGCCGGCGATGACCTTGCCACTCACGAAGACATCGCCAGTGAGGTGCGTGATGAGCCATAGCAAGAGCGGATACCCAAATGGTGTTCGATCGTTGGGCATGAAGACCGCTCTCCACGTCTGTGACCTGAGCATGTAGCCTGGGAAGTCCCATTCCACTGAGTAATCTGTCAAGGCGTAGTGCCCGATCCCCAATGCGGTTAAGAGAGCGGAGAAAAATAGCAGGGTTCCGATAAAGATGATGCTAGCCCCGCTCAAGGCTTTGGATCTTGGGGAAGACAGGGTATCATATCGGCGCCGGGATACCATGATTGTCCCCATCGCCAAGACGAGGAACCCCGTGAGAATCATTTTGATATTGGTGTTGGTCACTGCAGCCATATCCACTGTGAGGGGCACCAGAACTCGTCCACGATACTAGTGATCACCTCCACAATACACAGCAGGTTAACTTATGGCTACGCACTGGATAGAAATTTCTTCTGACGGCGATTCATTTATAGCCAGAGGTACGGGTTTCCAAAGACGCTTCAGTCATTAGTTGGCGATAAAGCGAGATCATCTCTTCGGCCACTAGGGACCAACTATACTTTTGAGCCAATCTGATGCCCTTTTCTCCCATCCGAAGTCGCGCTTTCTCATCTGTAAGGAGCAGTTTCAGTTTCTCAGATAGGGCCGTGGGGTCGCCATCGGGCACTAGGTAGCCCGTTACACCGTCTTTCACGGTGAAGGTCAAGCCACCTACTCTGGAGACGATGACCGGCGTTCCGCAAGCCATCGCTTCTAGGGCTACCATGCCGAAGGATTCGTAATAAGAGGGGACGACGCAGACCTGGGCTGCGGAGTAGTAGTAGGGGAGGGTATCTTGGTCCCTAGCGCCGAGAAAGGTGACCAGATCGGATAGGCCCAATTTCTCTTTCAGCCTCGTCAGGCGAAGCATCTCCCGGTCCATAGTGGCCTGGGGGTCGCCGCCGATGATAGCGAGGCCCAAACGCCCACAGAGGTCGGGGAGGTCGTCAGTGGCTAGGGCTATGGCTTTGAGTAAGATGTCGATCCCTTTTAAGGGCTGGATCCGTCCTACGAAGAGCACCATCTGACGATCTGGAGGCCATCCTATCCGCTCTTGGGCCTGGGAGATATCGATAGGGCGGAAGAGGGAGAGGTCTACACCACAGGGGATGACCTCTATCTTTTGGGGATCAGCCCTGTATAATTTCACCATCTGTCTCTTCTCCAAGGGGTTAGCCGCCACCAGCCGATCGACGAACCCCATGATCTCCCGCTCCGCTCGCAAGCGGGTCTCCGTCTCCCTCTCTTCGTCACTTTTAGCCACCAGGTTTTTCATATGTCCCAAAGTGTGAAACATCTGGATCACCGGCTGCTTCCAAGCCTTCTTGAGTTCCCAGGCCACCAAGCCGGAGAGCCAATAGTGGCTATGGATGAGGTCGTAGGAGACCTCCTCTTCTTGGACAAACTGCTTCACCCCCTGCACGAACTCCGGTAGGTGGTTATGTAGTAGTTTCTTGTCGTAGGGGGCTAGGGGGCCGGCGGGGATATGAATGACGCGGCCGTTTTCCCCTAGGGGCCGCGGCCCGATTATCTCCGGGTCCTGGGCCCGGGTGAAGACGTCCACTAGAAAACCCCGCCTTCCCAACTCCCGGCTCAAATCCCTCACATAGACGTTCATCCCCCCCGTTTCCTTGCCTCCCAGAGTGGCTAAGGGACAAGTATGGACGCTGAGCATGGCGATTCGCATTACCCTTGATCCCTTTGTGGTCAGCGGCTTCTGGCCCTGGTCACTACTAGATGGTAGACTTCTGTGTCCTGGGCCCCGAACCGATATTTGTACTCCTCATTCCCCCGCAAAAAGTCAAACACCTTCTTCTTTTGTTGGATCGCCTCCTCGATGCAGTGAGCAGTGGCCAGGACGCCAGGGCTCAAGGCTCGATACCGCTCCGGGTCGTAGCCAGAATTGTATAACAAGATCGAGTCACCGTAGTCGAAGCAGAGGAGAGCAGCTATCTTGAGGCCGTTGATGAGGATGAAGCCCAGCCTCAACCAGCCGGCTTCAAAAGTGCTTTTGGCCACGGCTTTGAAAAAACGCTGCATCGTCTGATCCATGAACTGATCTTTGTGGGGGCTGCTTCGCTGGTGCAGATCTAAGAACTCTTCCATCTCTGAGGCCAGATTGGCCTCCTCACTCACTAGGTACCAGTCGACCTGGGCCTCCCGCTGGGCCTTCCTTAGTTTGCGTCGCAGTTCGTGCCGCTGCTTCTTATCTAACATCTGGAGGTATCCCTCCCAGGTCCCCGGGAGGGAGATGAGGGGACAAACATCTTCCCGGCTGGCCTCTACCTTGAGTCCATACTTTTCTTTTAGCGAAAAAAGCACCTCGCGGGTAGGCGAGGCGGCAGGCAGGTTATGCAGATCTAAGGTGTCCCAAGAACACTTTTCTAGGAGATAGGCCAAAAAAGCGGACCAAACTTCCCTCTCCTGGCCAGAAAGGGCGATGATGTCTAAATAATCCGAGATCTCGGTGCCCCCCACCAGACGGAGAGTCATATCTTCGTCGGCATAAAATAAGGGGGCTATGCCTACTAACTCCTCTTCATGGCGTGCAGTTAAGAGAAGAAGTTGATGGCCCCTCCCGAAGAACTGCCACCACAGCGATTGCCATTCCCAGGTAAGAAAAATGGTGTCTGAGGGACTACCGACAAGGAGCCGGTTCCATTCCTCCCGGAGTAGAAGAAAAGCCTCTTTTTCCGTATAGAGTTCTACCCTCAACTTGCTCCTCGACCAAAAAGCCTCATGACCATTCGCATGAGGCCTCTTACCTTTTCGGGCCTTCCTGGCTCTTATCCCTCCTGAGGTTTTTCCTCTCCTTCCGAGACTTCAGTCCCGGGCTCGCTTTGGGCTTCCGATTCCGCCATCTCCAATTCGATATCCTCGGCTACCGGTTCAGCCTCTTCCATCGGCTCTTCCAAGGTTGGCGCTTCTTCAGGGGCAGCCTCTTCCATCGGCTCTTCCAAGGTTGGCACTTCCTCAGGAGCGACCTCTTCTTCTACTTCCTCGGCTATCTCTTCCAACTGTGGAGGGGGCACTTCCTCAGGAGCGACCTCTTCCTCTATTTCCTCGGCTATCTCTTCCAACTGTGGAGGGGGCACTTCCTCAGGAGCGGTCTCTTCGGCTTGAACCATCTCGGCCAGGGCCTCTCGGCCCTCCAACTCCTCTAGCGTAGGGGCCTGCTTGAGGCTCAAGGCGATCCTCTGGCGAGCGGTATCGATGCTGAGGATCTTGAGGGGGAGTAGATCGCCTTCGTGAACGATCTTGCGCGGGTCATCGAACGGTTCATCTGATAATTCAGAGATGTGGATCAAACCCTCGATCCCCTCAGCGATGCGAGCGAAGACCCCGAAGTTGACGACGTTGGTGATGGTGCCCTTCACGATCTGCCCCACGTAGAATTTCTCATCAGCCAGGGTCCAGGGGTCGGGTTGTAGCCTCCTCAGGCTCAAGCCTATCCGTTTCTTCTCTCGGTCGACGCGAAGGACGTAGACCTCCACCTCGTCGCCTACTTTCAACACCTCACGAGGGTTCTTCACTCGCTGCCAGGAGAGTTCGGAGATGTGGATCAGGCCGTCGGCTCCTCCTAGGTCGACGAAGGCTCCGAAATCGCAAAGGTTGCTCACCTTCCCAATGCGGATATCCCCCTCTTGCAACTCTTCAAGCAGTTTCTCCTTCTGCTCTTCTCGCAGGTGGCGCATGGCTGCTCGTTGGGAAAAGATGAGACGCCGACGGTTTCGGTTCACCTCGATCACCCTCAATTGGAGTTTCTCGCCCTCCATTTGGGCCAGTTTCTCCATCCGAGATTCAGGGCTTTGCCTCCCTCCCAGGTTGACTAGTTGGGAGGCGGGCACGAATCCGCGAATCTGGCCGAAGGGCACGATCAGGCCACCCTTGTTATGGCCGCTGACCGTGCCCTCATAGATCTTTTCCTCCTCCAGATACCTCTCCGCCTCCTGCCACTTTTCTAACGCGCGGGCCATGTTGACGGAGACGATCAGATCCCCATCCGGGCTCTCTGGTCGTAGGACGTAGACGGATACCCTGTCCCCCACTTTTATGCTGGCTCGAACTTCCTCATCAAGCATCTCCAGATCTTTGCCGGGTATTACTCCCTCGCTCTTGGCCCCGACATCGACGATGATTGCGCCTTTATCTATGCGGACCACTTCGGCATCGAGGATATCTCCCCGCTTGGGTTGCCGATAGTCGAACTCCTCGCTCAGAAACCCCCACATAGGGGATAGAGCCTTTTCTTCGCCAGTGCCATTCTCACTTTCAAACATCACATCTGTGCCCCCCTCTTAGGTTGTCGCCGCCATGGCCATCTCCGTCGGGGCAGCCTCTTCTTCGGCCTCTTCCTCCTCGGTTGGGAACCCCGTCCCTGCGGGTATCAGTTTACCAAGGATCACGTTCTCCTTCAAGCCGCGGAGTTCGTCTACCTTCCCCTCAATGGCTGCATTAGCCAAGACGCTGATGGTGTGCTGGAAGGAGGAAGCAGAGAGGAAACTCTCCGTGTTCAAGGCCGCCTTGGTGATACCCAAAAGGACCTGCTGGGCGGTAGCCGGCCTGCCGCCTTTCTCTATCGCTTGGCGGTTGACCTCTTCAAACCCGATCCGGTTTACTAGTTCGCCTTGGAGGTAGTCCGTGTCCCCCGGGGTCTTGACCCTCACCTTGCTAAGCATCTGCCGGATGATCATCTCAATATGCTTGTCATTGATATTTACCCCTTGAGAACGGTACACTTTCTGGATCTCCTCCAAAAGGTATTGCTGGACCGCTTCTCGACCTTGGATGCGCAGAACATGATGGGGGTTCTTAGAGCCCTCAGTCAGCTGCTCTCCAGCTTTCACCTCTTGGCCGTTCCCCACTCGAATACGAGCCGCAGAGGCTACCTCATACTCCTTTTCCAGGTATTTTTCGCGACGGACGATGATCAGCCCCTTTTGCCTTACGACCTTTCCGCCCTCGCTGGCAACTATCTGGTTGAAGCGAGGCGACCCTTCCTTCCCCCTCTGGGCAAGAATGGTGCCTTCCTCGATTTCCTCCCCATCCTCCACCAGGATCCTATGGTTGCCTGGGATGGGATACTCGTCCTTGAAGATCTCGGTGGCCGAGACTCGGATCTTACGCACCCCCTCCTGGCGGATGATCTGCACGGTCCCATCTATGTCCGAGATGATCGCTTGCCCCTTAGGGTTTCGGGCTTCGAAGAGCTCTTGCACGCGCGGCAAGCCGTGGGTTATATCCTCCCCCTCCACGACGCCACCGGTGTGGAAGGTGCGGAGGGTGAGCTGGGTTCCGGGCTCGCCGATCGATTGGGCGGCTATGATACCCACAGCCCCCCCCAGGTGAACGAGACCTCCTCGGGCCAGATCCTTACCGTAGCAGAGGGCGCAGATCCCATAGTGCAACTGGCAGAAAAGGGGAGAGCGCACATACACCTCTGTAATCCCGGTCTCTTCAATCGTCTTCGCTTGATCCTCTTCAATCATCTCTCCCTGGCGGACTAGAACCTTGCCCGTCCTGGGGTGGGTGATCTTCCGGGCGGCGATCCGCCCCGCGATCCGCTCACTCAGGCTAGCCCCTATCCCCTCATCCTCGCTGGCCCGCACCCAGATCCCTATTTTGGTGCCACAATCCATGGCGTTGACGATGGAGTCCTGGGCTACATCTACCAGGCGTCGAGTGAGATAGCCAGCGTCGGCGGTACGAAGGGCGGTGTCGGCTAGCCCTTTCCGAGCCCCATGGGTGGAGATGAAGTACTCCAGGGTGGTAAGCCCTTCGCGGAAGTTGGAGCGGATGGGAAGAGCGATGATACGGCCTGATGGGTCAGCCATCAACCCTCGCATCCCTGCCAACTGCCGGATCGGCTGAAACCCTCCCTTTGTGGCTCCCGAAGTGGCCATCACCTTGATGGAGCCTAAAGGGTCTAAAGTCTCGGCTACCGCCTCCGTAACTTCATCCATAGCCTGGGTCCAGAGTTCTACCGTTTTCACATACTGCTCGTTTTCAGTGATTAGACCCCGACGATACTGCCTCTGGATCTTATCTACCTGCGCGTCAACCCTTTCCAAGATCTCCCGCTTGGCCTCGGGGATGGTGATGTCGTTGATGCTGATAGTGTGTCCAGAGCGGGTGGCGTACCGGAACCCCACATCCTTAACATCGTCCACCATCTTGACCGTGGCCTCTAAGCCCAAGCGACGGTAGCATTCGGTCACCAACTCCTTCAACCTTGGCTTATCCATCACTTCATCCTTGAAACGGAGTTCCTCGGGCAGAGCGGTATTGAAGATAACCCGCCCCACGGTAGTCTCCAGGAGTTTAGTGCGCTTGCTCTTGCCCACAGTTGTCTTTGTTCGTACCTTTATCTTGGCGTGTAGGTCCACTAACCCCAGGTCGTGGGCCAAGAGCACCTCCTCTATGTCACTGAAGAGTTTCCCTTCGCCCTTACACCCTTCCTCCTCCAGGGTAAGGTAGTAGCAGCCCAAAACCATGTCCTTTGTGGGCCCCACGGTGGGTTGGCCGTTGGCGGGCAAGAAGAGGTTCTTGCAGGAGAGCATCAGTTCCTTTGCTTCCCGCTTTGCCGCTTTAGAGAGAGGGACGTGGACCGCCATCTGGTCACCGTCGAAGTCGGCGTTGAAGGCTTCGCAGACTGAGGGGTGGATCTGGATGGCGTTCCCCTCTACCAACACCGGCTCAAAGGCTTGGATACCTAGCCGGTGAAGGGTGGGAGCCCGGTTCAGGAGGATGGGGTGATCCTTTATGATCTCCTCCAGAACCTCCCACACCTCTGGACGCTGCTGCTCGATTATCCGCTTTGCCCCCTTCACATTATGAGCGTAGTTGTACTCCACTAGTTTCTGCATGATGAAGGGCTTGAAGAGTTCCAGGGCCATACCCTTGGGGAGCCCGCATTGGTGGAGTTTCAGGTGGGGGCCGATCACGATCACCGAGCGCCCTGAATAGTCCACACGCTTGCCCAGAAGGTTGCGACGGAAGCGGCCTTGCTTGCCCTTCAACATGTCGGAGAGGGATTTCAACTTCCTACGTCCTCGAGAAGAGATGGCCTTCCCTCGGCGGCTGTTATCGATGAGGGAATCGACCGCTTCCTGAAGCATCCGCTTCTCGTTGCGAATGATGACATCAGGAGCTCCCAACTCCAAAAGTTTCTTGAGGCGATTGTTTCGGTTGATGACCCGCCGATAGAGGTCGTTAAGGTCACTGGTGGCGAACCTCCCTCCGTCAAGTTGCACCATAGGCCTTAGCTCGGGAGGGATAACCGGAAGGATGGTGAGGATCATCCATTCGGGACGATTCCCCGATCTCCTCAGGGCCTCCACCACCCGGAGCCGCTTGATAGATTTTCGGCGCTTTTGCTTAGATCTGGTGGTCTTGATCTCTCGGCGTAACTCCTTGGCCAAGGCATCCAGGTCGATATTCTTACATATATCGTAGAGGGCTTCGGCTCCCATGCCAGCCTTGAAGATGCGGCCCCACTTATCCTCCATTTCCCTATATTGGCCCTCGTTGAGGAACTGCATCGCCTTAAGGCTGCGCAGTTCATCCCGTTCGACTTCGGTCGCGGCCTTGGTCGCCTCAACCTCCTCATCCTTTTGGCGGAGCAGTTCCTCGATCTCCCCCTCAGCCACTTGGCGAAGATGATCTTTCTCCCCTTGGAGGGGAAGCATCTCTTTTTCCAGTTTCTCCTCGATGCGGGCTTCGGTCTCTTCCACCCTGCTTTGGACCAGTTGGTTGAGTCTGTTGAGATGCTCCCTATTTACTTCTTCACCCTTGGGGACTATCGTCTCCTTCGTGGGGGCGAAGACTATCTCTTTGCGGATCACCTTTCCCAACGACTCATTGAGTCGCTTCTGAGTAGTGGCTGCCGCGCTCACTAAGGCATCGGTCTCGGTAGCCAGTTCTTCCTCGTATCGCCCTTTGATCGCTTTTTCTTTCCCCTCGATCTTGCCTAGTTCTTCCGCTAACCGCAGTTCTATCTCATCGGTCCGTTCTCTGTAGCCGGCTTCAATGGTCGCTATCTCCTTGTTCAACTTCTCGTCTATATTCCTCAGGGCCTTGGCCCTGGCGTCCTCATCTACCTCAGTGATAACATACTGGGCAAAGTAGAGGACACGGTCTAGATTGCGCCGCGAGATATCGAGGAGGAGCCCCATGTAACTGGGAACTCTTTGGCTATACCAGATGTGGGCTACCGGGGAAGCCAGATCGATATGGCCCATCCGCTCGCGCCTTACCCGGGCGCGAGTTACCTCCACGCCGCATTTATCGCATATGATCCCCCGATACCGAATCTTCTTATACTTTCCACAATAGCATTGCCAATCCTTGGTAGGCCCGAAAATCGCCTCGCAGAAAAGCCCATCCTTCTCTGGCCGCAGTCGACGGTAGTTGATGGTCTCGGGCTTGGTGACCTCACCATAGGACCAGGAGTGGATCTGTTCCGGCGAGGCTAGACTAATCCGTAACTTGCGGAAATCTTGGATCTGCAAATCTCCCTCCCCCACAAAAATCTCGGTTACCCCAGACTATCTCCGAGGAAGGCAACCGAGTTCCATAGCAACTGACCCAGGGTTGCATAATGCAAGGGCAAAGATAGAACGAAGGACAACGACTGGAGGTAGCGGCCCGCTGATCCTCCTCCTTAGCGGGCTATCATCACTGGTGAAAGGACATAGAGATAAGATTAGGACTGGAGCTCTCCTTCGAGGTTATGAGTCATACAAATAAATAATATACCTCATTTGGGGAAAATTGTCAAGCACACGCATTTGAGGGATCGCGTCACATTGACTCAGGATTTTCTGTCCTTACAGGATCCCCGTGGGAGGAGCATCCGTCTTTGCGTTCGGGATCCTTCGGATGCTGAGGCATCCGAAGGAAAGGAGTACTCACCTCTTCCCTCTATCATCCGTTGTCTCAGTTCATAACCTCCCCTGGCCTGACGATGCGAAAAGCCCAACGTCACTTACACAAACCCTCGCAGGCGACGCCATCCTTATCCCTATCCAGCCGCGAGGGGTCGCCTGGACAGGTGTACCAATAGACCCATACCTCGTCGCAGGAGGTGAAGGAATCACAATTATATAGATCGCCGCTGCAATCCCAATCAGTTCTTGGCGTAGGCGTGTTAGTGGGAGGCACCGGAGTTGGCGGAGGCGTGTTGGTCGGTGTAGGCAGTGGCGTGCTAGTGGGAGTCGGTGTGGGCGGCGGAGTGTTGGTTGGGGTGGACGTTGGAGGGATAGGTGTGGGGGTGGGACTGGGCGGCATCGGCGTGGGCGTCTCAGTTGGAATAGGAGTCTCAGTCGCCGTGGGTGTTGGAATCTTCGTAGCCGTAGGTGGCAGAGTTGGCCCGTCCTGGTACCCCGGCCCGGCACGCCTTGGGGCAGGCGACTTGGGCCAGGGACTAGGGGCTTCCTTGCAGGATCCCGAGGGAAGCGCAGTTATAGTGGCAATCACGTCCCGCGCAGCCTGGGTTTGAATGGCAGGGATGTCGGGAGTGGGCGCTACCCCTCCACAGGCCATCAACATCGCACTCAAGGGAATGACCAGGGCTACCTTCTTCACCGCTTGCCCCTCCCGTGGTCTCCCAAGCGGCGCTAAAAACGAGGCCTCCTCTCTGGGAGACCTCTACCTGGTGGGGAAGGGGGGACTCGAACCCCCACGGATTTCTCCACGTGATCCTAAATCACGCTCGTCTGCCAATTCCGACACTCCCCCAAAGTGACCCGCCCAGGACTCGAACCTGGAACCTACTGATTAAGAGTCAGCTGCTCTGCCAAATTGAGCTAGCGGGCCATGCATAGGTTCAATTCAATAGCAAATCAATAGAGAACTCCTCAAAATCAGATGGTCTTTTAACCCCTTTTCGCTAGGTTAAGGATAGCACAGAGACAGAGGGAAGTCAAGGAGTATAAGAAAGCATCTCCTGGAGATTTTGTACTCTAAGACTTGTGGTATAATGATGAAAGGAAAGGAGGCAAAAGAAGGATGGAATATAGAGACATAGCATTCTCTAAAGCAAAAGAATATGGTCTTGAGATTGTTGAAAACGCTCAACCTGATGATGAAGATAGAGAAGTTACAAAGTTCCTTTTGGAACGTGGCATAAAAAATGCTTGGGTTGAGCCAGATGACCCAAAAACAATATATTTTGCCGGTCAAATAGAAAATTGTTGCGACCTGTTTGCAGTACTACATGAAATTGGCCATATTGTTTTGGAGCATGCAACTGGAAAAGTGCAGGCTTCAAAGTACATAGCACAGGAATTTGAAGCATATGAATTTGCTTTTAGTCCTAATCATGACTTCGATGTCACTCTGTCTGAAAAAGACCTGTCGGATATTAGTATTGGACTTGGCTTCAATATCCTCAGAGTAGAAAGTATTGCTGAGGAATGGTCTCCACTTGATATGTTTGACCATATGGATGATGCATTTCGTGCTGCAAAAGAAATAGTTCGTGGACTTATTGAAGACAATCCAAGAATTAACGTCTTAGAAGAAAAAGGGGGCTAACGAATAGCCCTCTAACTTAGATTAAGAAGTCAATCTTCACTATAGATAAGTTCGCTGATTTCCTCAAATAGCCCTTGTGCTTTTGGGATTAACTTCTCCATACGCTCGTGGTATCGTAGTTCTTCTTGATTCATCTTGTCGATATATTTCATCAATTCAACCAGTTTATGAACGATTTCATGCTTCCGCTCTTCTGAGATAGCCATTTCCATACCTCCCTTTTCATTACACTAAGGATAGCACAGAGAAAGAGGGAAGTCAAGACCCTAGAGATATGTAGAGTTCTGGATATTGACTTCTGCTTGCAACCACAATATATTCGGGTAAGAAGATTAGGGAGTGGTGGGGAAGGAGGTGGAGCAGATGAAAGACGTGCTCAAGGTTGCTCTTGGTGTGGTGCTGGGCGTGCTCATTCTGTACCTGATATACTCCGTCCTAACGTATGAGAGTCCATACGACAAGTGCGTCCAGATGTGCGTGAGAGAAGCCTGTGCGGGACGCTCATACAATATAGAAGTGCTGTGCATAGAGACGTGCGAGAATCTTTGCCAACCCCGCTGAGCACAGGCTCCTTCTAAATGAGTCTTGTATTTACATACATTTTCGATTCTAGAATCTAGAACCGTAATGAGTTACACGGGCAAGAATTTAGAAACTCAACCTCAATTTTATCAAGATTGGGGGGGTAAAAATTATCAGAAGAAGAATTACCCTAACCCTATCCCTCAAATCCTCCCCACAGAAGATACTCTTATCCCACTCATCAGAAAGCTAATCATACGCCTACTCCACGCCTTCTACTAAGCTGGCCAAACAGCCTCTTTGTGAGGGGGCGGTGCTTGACAATCGTGCGTGGTGTGGTAGGATGGGATAGCCTAATTACTACGCGAAGGGAGCCCTAATGCGCGCCGAACAGTTGCCTCTCTTCCCCACCAAGGGCAAAGGTGAAGAATACATCCTCCCTCCCTTAAAAACCAAAGCCCTCACCCCAGAATCATCGCTGGCTTCCGCCATAGGCGGCTTCCACGATTATATGGTGCGTCAGGGCTTCACCCAGAACACGATAAAGGCGTTCTTAGGCGACCTTCGCCTGCTCGGTAGGTACACCGGTCTGACCAAGCCGGTGCAGGAGATAGGCACTCAACCCCTCAGGGATTTCCTTACCTACCTGAGGTACCATCGTGGTGTCCCCTGCACCCCCAAATCTTACGCCCGCCGCGTCACCACCCTCAAGGTCTTCTTCAAATGGCTGGCCGAAGCGGGGGTCATCCCCTCGGACCCAGCGGCGGCCCTCATCCATGAGCCCGCTTCCTCTCCCCTGCCCCAGGTCCTCTACGACGCTCAGGTGGAGAGGTTGCTTGAAGTAACCAAGGGCCACATGGAGAGCGATAAGGCCGACGCCCGCCCCCATCTTTTGGTTACCCTGCTCCTCCGTACAGGACTCAAGAAAGAAGAGTGCATGAACATAAGACTGAGCCATATCGATACCTCCGACCGCGTCGCTTCCGTCCTCTATGTCCGGTACGACGACCCTCGGAAACATCGGAAGGAGAGAAAATTGCGGCTGCCCCCCGACTTCGCAGAGACCCTCTCGC
This sequence comes from Anaerolineales bacterium UBA3082, assembly GCA_002366595.1. Lineage (GTDB taxonomy): Bacteria > Chloroflexota > Anaerolineae > UBA7937 > UBA7937 > UBA7937. The sequence continues at coordinate 43,710 of DFBK01000086.1, forward strand.
TCTACCTAGAAGAGTACGCTCCTAAGGAGCATCTCTTCGAGTGCACGGCCCGCAATCT
>DFBK01000086.1:43812-102495 GCA_002366595.1 Anaerolineales bacterium UBA3082
GTTGCGGATGACCTCTGCTGTGCGGGACTATCGGGCTGGGACGCCCTCAGACAGACTGCGAGAGAAACTGGGGCTCTCCAAGGTCACCTGGCGGGAGAAGGAGAAGCAGATAAAGATGCTGGCCGGGCCGGCGCTCTAGCCACTCTTGAAGTCAACGAAAGCACCCCTTTGCGCGAAGGGGTGCTTTATGGTACGCCCGGCAGGACTCGAACCCACAACCTGCTGATTCGAAGTCAGACGCTCTGTCCAGTTGAGCTACGGGCGCTTGTAAGTTCAGTTTTGTGCAGAATTGGTGAGCAAAATCTGAGAATCAGATGGTCTTGGCCCTTTTCGCTATTCAGGGATAGCACAGACAGCGAAGACAGTCAAGCGAAGCAGAAGAACGTTGTTATGTGAACTGATGGCCCTCATTCTTTCGCCAATTTCCCAAGTTGTTGTTTGAATGCGTCCGATTCCACAATGTCTTTTATGAAAGTAACTGACCAAACTTTGGAAAGGCCTTTATTCTCTTCAAATACGACACGGATACGACCAGTTTGAGTGCTTTTGGCAGACTCTTGATACGCAAGGTATTCGCCAATGACCCCGATAAGGTTGCCACCTAAGTCGGGATTTATGAATATACCTCTCTCCTCAAATCGTATGGCAAGCTTGAGGAACACAGGACTGCCACTGTTCCCAGGAAAGGCAAAAGCATCTATGTGAAACGTTTTGTCATCATTGATTGCGCTTATGGTACCGCTTCTTATGATAGGGGTTATTCGGTTTGTGGGCACAATACCAGGTTCAAAAGACAAGAAGAAGACGTCATACAGTTCAGACAGCTCATCTGCCCCCAACAACAGATTCTCCGCAATTGGCTCAACATCGTCTTTTTGGGGGTCAGACATGAAGGGGATGATGGCAATATCAACCTCGTCATTCTCATGAAATACCCACTCGAATCCAAATCGATGCGTGTAATCGTTTAGGCAACGTAGCGCCATTCGCCCACTCTTCTCATTGAGGAAAACCAGCATCCCGTCATCATTCAAGTCCCCAGTTTTTTCATCCACCACAACATGCTTCGCAGTGACTAGGAGAAACGTGTTCTGGAGTTCGAGTAAGAATCCAGTGCCGAGTCGGCCAATCTTTTTTCCCTCAGTCCTCTTGCCCAGAAAGACAACGCTCTTTCTAACATCTTCGATTAAGTTACGCACTCTTTTAGTCCTCCTCCCCACTGATAGCTCTAGTGTCCAGCGACCAGTATATAGCAATAGAGGGAAGTAGGCAAACCCTTTGCCTTAGAATTCCAGCGGGGACACCACAAAGAAAAGGGGTGAGTGGTGGGATTCGAACCCACGGTCTCCTGGGCCACAACCAGGTGCCTTAACCGCTAGGCTACACTCACCACGGAAACGCTATTTGGCCCCTTTGCCTTGGTACCCCTGGAGCGCACCGATATAAAGCCTCGAACTGGTCTTCGCCTGAAAGTATATCATAAACGGACCGGGAAGGCAACCGTGCAGGCCTTCTTCTCCGGGAAGAGGAAGCCGTTTGGGTTGCATGAGATAAGGCGGCTGGTGGCCGAGAAAGGTCGGATATCCTTACAGGATCCCGTGAGAGCAGATAGCAGTGGTGCTGCCAGTCATGGGGTTCAAGGTGGCAAATATGTGCTTCCCATGAGAGTGGCCTCTGGAAAGGGATGGTCTTCCTCCTCTTCGATTCCTCCAAGCAGGTAGATCCGGCCCCAAGCCTCACCATAGGCTACCCCCTGGTCGTTGTAGCCAAAGTCTCCCAAAAGTTCCTCAGCCACTATGGGGCTCACATCAAGGACCACTTCACAATCGCCCTCTAGGTCTATCTCATCTAAAGAAAACCCATCGCTTCCTTCGACGCCTTCCTTCGGGCAGTAGGGCCCTCGATCCTGAATCTCCCCCACCCATGCGCCGTGCTCCGTCACCACGAGGACGATGGTCCCTAAAGGCAAATGACGATGAGCAAAGATAGGTTTCGTCGGATCGAAGAGCTCGCCGTTAGCCATCTTTCTCTCCTCGCCTGGGTAGTCATACCAGTGGATCAAGCCCTCTTGGTAAAACTCCCGGTCAGCGAGAACACCGCTATCTACTGCTGAGGCCGTCCCCAGCCACGCAGCCAAGAGAAGCCACAACAATTTCGACATCTTTGCCAGGTCCCCTTTGATCTACCCCTGCCCTCAAAAGGCTCTCCCCCAAGACCACTTCCGTTGCTAACGACGATCTTTAATCGGCCATTGGGGGGATAAGATGTAGCCACGACGACGGATCGTTTTGATGTAGATGGGGCTAGAAGGTGATGGCTCTATCTTGAGGCGGAGTTTCCTGATGTACATTCTTACCAGACCGGAGCTGCCCACGCCAGGAGGATACCCCCATATCTCTTGAAGCAACCTATCATTGGAGATGACTTCGCCGGCATGAGTCATCAGGTATCGCAAAAGCTCAAACTCTACAGGTGTGAGGAGAGTGATCTTTCCTCCAGCGTTCACTTCAAAGGTGCGAGGATCGAGCGAGAGTGGGCCTACTTCTATGGAAGCCATGCTTGTCACTTCCTTATGAACGCCTGGGCCATGAATTCCCTTCCTGGATCATCTCCAAAGGGCTACCTGCGGAGGGCTGACGCCTCCTCCATCGGATCCTCAGCCAAGGCAGCCAATGAATCGATCCTAGTCCTAAGCGCTTCCCTGGTCTCAGGCCTGGGCTTTTCTTGATATTCGGTGGCCAGGTCTTCCACCGGCCTGGCAAGACGCCGGATCTTCTTCGCTACCTCCACATTCCAAGTTGAGCACTTCACTGCTTCAAACATCTCAAACTCCTCCCCGAACCTAGGCAACGCCCGCTTGTACCCGCTCCTCGATCCTCAATATCAGAATACGCCCTCCAAGTGCTCATAGACCAGTATAGCGGGGTGAATTCTGCCCTCTTCCTCAAAAAAACGCTCTGGTCAGACGCAACAGCCTCTCCTCAGCCGCATGCCTTTCCCCACTGTCCGGATAGCGCGCGATGATCCCCAAATAGGTCGCTAGGGCATCATTGATCTTTCCTTGTTCTTCGTAGTTTATGCCCAGGCTCAACCGGGACGCTCTGGCAACCTTGAGGCGATAATTCGACCTTCCCTCCTTCGCCACGGTCACTCTTCTTTCCCTCTTGCACACCAGTAACTGTAATCCAGATCACTAGCACATCTTGCAACCTCAAGCGGAGAGAAAGTTAGCGGATAGCGGTAATATCACTCGAGACGGCTAATCGTCAATAACCGCCAAATCCTCATACTCATATAAAATACCATAAATAAGCGCTCTAGTCAATACCCTGCCCTCATTTCCCTTAGACTTTAAGGTTGTAGGAGGCTCCTGGTCGTGAAGAGGCCAGGTCTGATGCGCCTGATAACAGGAGAACCCAGCGATCATACGCCATCCTTACGAGAAAATTGGTACCACAGGAACCAAAAAGCCTCTCCTCGTGAGAAGAGGCTAGCATCAAGTTAACAGGGGAAGAATGAGAATCAAACCCATTAGGAAAGCGACGACACTACTTTCTGCGCTTCCTCTTGCCCTTGCCTTTTCGCTTGGTAGGCGGCTTTCTGAGTTTGAGGAAAACCTTGACCACCTCCGGGTCCCACTGAGTGCCAGTGCCCTTCTCCAGTTCTGCCAGGGCTTCCTCCTCGGTCCGAGCCCTGCGATAGGGCCTCTCGGAGGTCATGGCCTCGAAGCCATCGGCCACGGCCAGGATGCGGGCCAAAAGCGGTATTTCCTCCCCCTTCAACCCATCAGGGTAGCCGGTGCCATCCCACCTCTCGTGGTGGTGGCGAATGACAGGCACAGCCGCTTGGAAAGCGGTGACTTGCTCTGCCACGTTCGCGCTCACTACAGGGTGGGCCCGGACCATCACCCACTCGGCCTCAGTAAGCCCGGCGGGCTTGTTAAGCACACTGCTAGGGATGCCGACTTTGCCCACGTCATGCAAGGGGCCAGCGATGCGCACGGTATCAAGCTGGCCGTTCACTAGTCCCATCTCCTGGGCGATCTCTATGGCTATCTCGGTGACCATGGCAGAGTGCCCGCTTGTATAGGGGTCGCTGGCTTCAACTATGCTGGATACCGCCTTTACCGTTTCTAGAGCGGCACGCTTGAGCGCCTCCCCCGCCTCCCGCTTCTCAATCGCCCTGCGGATAGTCACCACTAATTGCTCTGCATCGTAGGGCTTCTGCATATAGCCATAAGCGCCCAGGTTGACCGCCTCGATGGCCGATGCCTGTGATCCATACCCGGTGAGGACGATGCACTCCGTGCGAGGAGAGCGCTTCTTGATCTTCTCCATCACCTTCAAGCCCTCCATATCTGGCAACCTCAGGTCGATGATGGCTACCGCGGGCCTCTCCTCCTTGACCCTATCTAGGGCTGTCTTTCCCTTCACCATGGCTATAGGTGCATAACCCTTAGCCTTGAGGATGTCGGAGAGGGTCTTCCTGAACTTGGGGTCATCATCTACGATGAGGATACTGGCCTTTGTACGCATGGCTCACCTCACTTCCTCTTCCTAACAGGTTGGCCCAGAACCCTGCCTAACTCTTGGTGGCGAACTTCGGTCAAGAGTTGGAGAAAGGTCTCTATCTGGAGGGGCTTGTAGAGGCAGGTGTAGGCATCGATTTTCAGGGCGGCCTCTATGGCGGGGGCCATCTCCTCTCGGTAGCCGGTCACTAATATCACCGGGAGATGAGGATAGCGCGCTCTGATCTCCTTCAGCGTGTCTAGGCCGCTGATGTGGTTCAGTTTCATGTCCAGGAGCACCACTTGGGCATCCGGGCTGAGCGTCTCCGCTAGACCGTGAGGATCGGTAACCGTAGTAACGGCGAAGTCTTGCGCCCGTAGTATCTCTCCCAGGGTCTGGCAGAACTGGGGGTCATCGTCGACAATGATTATGGAGCGTTCCTTGCGCAGGGAGGCGAGGAAACTGAGCAGGAGGTTGATGTCCAAAGGCTTGGTCAAGGTGGCTATGGCCCCCTCTTCCAACCCTTCTTGGACTAACTCAGAGTAGGCGGTCATGAATACTACCGGTAACTCGGGCTGGATGGTCTTGATAGCCCGGAATAGTTCCACTCCGTTCATCTCTGGCATCTTGATGTCTGTCAGGACGCAGTCGAAGTGACTCTTCTTCACCTTATCCAAGGCCTCAGGACCGGAGTAGGCGGCCTCACCCTCGTAGCCCTGGACCTTGAAGATATCCAGGAGGGTCTGGGCCATCCTGCGGTCGTCGTCCACTATGAGGATGTGCAAATTCTCGCTCATGCTTGGGCCTCCTTGGTAGGTAGGATGAGAGTGAAGGTGCTACCCCTGCCTTCTTGGCTTTCCACCTCGATGCTTTCCCCGTTGACCTCCACCAGGTTCTTGGAGACCGCCAAACCAAGCCCGATGCCCCGGACCTTGGTGGTGAAGAGGGGCTCGAAGAGCATCTTCGTGTTCTCTTTAGAGATGCCGCAACCGGTGTCGGTTATGGAGAGATAGACCTGGTCCTTCTCACCTTGAGCGTTGATGGTCAGCCTGCCTCCTTCAGGCATGGCCTGGTAGGCGTTGGTGACCAGGTTGACCAGCACCTGCCCTATCTGCCGGGGATCGACGAACACAGGAGGCAGGTTGGGGGCTATCTTGGTGGTCACTTTCACCTTCTGGGGTGGAGGGTGCCTCTCCAGGACTTGGGTTACCAGGTCGGAGACCGCAATCTCCTCTCTCTCGGCGGGCCTGGTGCGCGAGAGGTCCAGGAGGCCTGAGACTATCTTCGCGGAGTTGCGGACCTCTGAGGAGATGACCTCCAGGTACTCCTTGGTGGTCTCATCGGCATCGGGGAGGGCAGTCTGGAGGTAGTAGACAGCGTTGGAGATCACCCCCAGAGGGTTGCGCAACTCATGCCCCACCCCGCCAGCCAACTGGCCCAGAAGGGCCAAACGCTCCTTGCGGATCAGTTGCTCCTGGGCATCTCGGAGCTCTGCTACCGTCTCTTCTGCCAGTTGTGAGTACTCCTTCAGCGCCTCCTCCGCTTTCTTGCGCTCAAGCCACAGACCAAAGGCCTCCGCGATAGCGTTCAGGAGGTTCTGCTCCTCGGGAATCAAGAAGGGCCTATCCTCGGCATAGTAAACCCACAAGTGCCCGCGGGCCTCGCCTCCTACTCTGATCTCCGCATGGAGGCCGTACGACAGCTTCTCAGTGTATCGCTCATGCGCGAAGCGGCTATCCTCCAGTTCAATCACCGGTACGGTGATCTCTGGGAACTGCATGGCCGGAACCAGGTGCTCAATAACCCCCCTGCAAAGTTCATCAATGGGCAAACCCTCCTGCATGTTGCGGTTCACCGCGTAAAGGCAGGTCAACTCCTTCACCCTCTCACCCAGTGCCCACTCCGCCCACTTGCGCTCGGCTTCTAATGCTTCCAATTCAGTAATTCGTTGTCGCAATTCTACCAATTCATTTATGAGTTGCTTTTTTGTCTTCTTTTCGTCTTTCATCATGTGTATCCCCTAAAATAGGCAGCACTTTCGCCTAAGTCCCGCCACTTTGGACGGGTGACTTCAAAGAGAAGAACCCTGGGGGGACGAGCAACGCCCACGGGCCAAGGCAAGAAATTCTAGACGCGTGGCTCCTCAACCACCCAGGGAAACCATCTTCAGGATCAACGCCGCCGTCTTCTTGAGAAGGAGGGAGAAACTGCGACAGTACTGGCAATCCAGGCTTGCCTCCTCATACTCCTCACAAGCGAGTAGTTCCTCCGCAACCTCTATCAGTTCTTTTGCCTTGGCAGCCTTCTCGCCAATGCTTTGCGCCGCGTTGACTTGCTCAGTCAAGGTAGCACAAATGCTTTCCTTGGTCTGAAACTTGCCACAAGTGATACCGCCTTGCTCGTAGACCACGGATTCCCTCCTGGATCATCTCCAAAGGGCTACCTGCGGAGGGCTAACGCCTCCTCCATCGGATCCTCAGCCAAGGCAGCCAATGAATCGATCCTAGTCCTAAGCGCTTCCCTGGTCTCAGGACTGGGCTTTTCTTGATATTCGGTAGCCAGGTCTTCCACCGGCCCGGCAAGACGCCGGATCTTCTTCGCTACCTCCACATTCCAAGTTGACCACTCCACTGGTTCAAACATCGATCCTCGATATCAGAGTACGCCCTCTAACTGCTCATAAACCAGTATGGCGGGGTGAATTCTGCCCTTTTCCTCAAGAAACGCTCTGGTGAGGCGCAAGAGCCTCTCCTCAGCCACTTGCCTTTCCTCACTGTCCGGATAGCGCGCGATGATACCCAAGTAGGCCGCTAGGGCATCGTTTATCTTCCCCTGTTGCTCATAGTTTATGCCCAGCCTTAACTGAGAGGTCTCCTCCGTCTTGGAATGTAGATCCGAACCTTGCTCGCTCATCACGATCATTCTTTTCACCCTGCCGAATGCCGTAGGTCGCCGACTAGACAGGGTGATAAAGTCCGTCTTCCTTCTGGCGGATTCTGTGCGTTTTGACCAGCGCTTGCAACATCTCTTGAGTGTCCTTCTCGGATAGACCAAAGAGGGCCTGGACATCTTCTATCTTCACGCCGGGAAAACTAGTGATATAAGTCGCCACCTGGTCGGCTAAGGAGATGGTCTCGTGCACGCTGGATGCTACCAATACATGGGATGCACCGGAGGCTCTATCTGACTTGCGAGGGGGGGTCTGCTCCGATTCCGCTGTGGCCCTTGCCCCGTAGGTCCTTTCCGCCTGGGGCCTCCTCACCGTCACCACGCCCTTGCCCTTGCACGTGGTACAGTTCAGCCTGCGGCCCAAAAGCCTGCCCGTTCCGCCGCAAGCCGGGCAAGGTTCATAGGGGGTCACCACGCGATTGTAGCCTTTGCCCCCGCAGGTGGAGCAATTCGACTCAGGGCCAGGGCACCCGAAGGGATCCTTGCCCCGCCCCCCGCAATAGGCGCATTTCACATCCACCATCTCCCCCGGACCTCCCGAGGGCACTCCGTATCTACCTACTTGTTCATGGTAATCCATCCTACATACCTCCACAGGTCTCCCAGTGACTCGGTCGTTGGTGGGTTGCCCTCGCGGATGTGAGGGGCATGGCTAGAGCCCTGCACCTTAGCAGGGCTTCCTCTCTCATAGAGGGCCACCTAACCCCAAACGCGCGATACAACTCTTCCTTCCTCTTGAACACCTCCCTCGCCTACATCAGCGTGCTCGATCGCGGGGGACATATTCCGTAACAGCCGGGTGGCTTTCAATGGAACCAGGCCCACCGCTTCTGCATACTCCAAATAGGTATCAATGGAGATAGTCACCACCCTCTCTTGTGCGGGCTCCGGGGCGGAAGAGAGCGCCCCGCTCCTCCAAATGGTGAAGATATTTTGCACTCCATAACATCTATTTCGCCACTATAGGATTGGCTTCCTGCCCCCTCTTTTCTCAGCCGGGGGCTAGTCCAGCCACAATTGTAGCACCCCTCCTCCAGCAGCCGCTTGACCGGGGCTGGACGGCCACATTGGGGGCAGGTCTCCACCTCCCCGATGACAATGCCCAGAGCCCCGGCCCATTCGGCCACCTCCTCGCCGGCGAAGAGGGCCTCGGCCGAGCCGTGGGCATTGTTGTAGGAGACAACGAGGACGGCCCGCTCCCTGATGATCCCCCCCAGGTCTCTTGTCTCCACCCTGGCCCCCGTTATCTGGGCGAGGGGGACATCCAACAGCGCCTTGCGATCCTCATTGCACCACCAAAACAGGCGTTTGTTGGTCAGATATAGCCGACCTGGCCTCCAGGTCTCCCCGATAATACCAGCAGGTGGAGCTTCATACCACATCTTCGCATCGGCGCTTATCTCCTCGCCTTCGCTGAGGAGCCTATCTACCTCTTCACCAAGCGCAGGGATGAAGGGGTTTTCCTCTAAGGGAAGCCCCAGAACCTCCATCCTCCCCTCGATGGCCTCCTTGAGTTCCCATGGCTTCTCGGCGTAGAGATAGGCCGGAAGGTCAGGGTTGAGCAGGAGATAGATCATGTCCCTCTCGACGCCTGTGAAGTGGGTCTCCCTGTTGATGGCCAAGCCCTTTATGTGTTCGAAGTATGCCTCGAACAGCACCTCGGCCGGTTCGCTGCGAAACAGAAGCAACCTTCTGTTGGTGAGATGAAAATACCCTGGCCGCCAGGCGCGGTAGATACCTTTTCTGTACCAATGGGCTCCGTACATCCGTAGGAGGACCTCTTCGTCGGCAAGCAAGGGTGGTTCCTTCCTCTTTACATGCTTCCGTTCCCACTCGCGGGTGCGCTCATCCCAATCGCGCATTACCCCGTACTTCAGCATGGTCTCCATCCCTGCCAGAGCCGCCCTCAGGTTGATCCCGAGCAAAGGGATACCGGCTACGGAGATGATGATGTCGGCGTTAAGCACCAGCCCCTTTTCCAACACCCTGTCCAGCAGGTCTACCAGAGTGGCGTGCTTTTCTCTTGTCGGCGTCATCAGCACGCTTTGTGCTTCCATAGCCTCACTTCTTCGCGGGAAGGGGCACGACCCCCTTCCCCAAGCAATTGGCGCAGGACATCCACTTGCCAGGAACACGGCCGGTTCCTCGGCAAGCGGGGCAAGTCATGTAGGGCGTTCTGATCAAGGCCCATCCCCTCCCGCCGCAAACGCCACATTTAGCCTTAGAGGGTGGATGGCCAAAGGGGTAGGTGCCCCGCCCTCGGCAAAAGGGGCACGCTACCCTCACTATCTCCCCCAGCTTTGCGGAACGACCTTCTCTCTTATCTATCCCTCGCGCCTCTGAGTAGTCCAGCAGCATCAGAACCTCGAAGACCAGCTCTTGCCCATGATCAGGCAGGATAGTAAAGCTCGTCCTTCCTCTTGATTTTGCCCGCTTCCACCAGGGCTCGCAGTACCCTTTCGACTTCGTTCTGTGATAGGCCCAAGAGGGCCTCTACATCCTCGGCCTTTACGCCCGGGAAGTTGACGATGTAGGCCGACGCCCTTTCGGCCACCGAAGCGGTCTGACGCGATCTGGGCTGTGCAGGTGTTCTAACTTGGCCCCTCATGCCCGCGCCCGTGGTGTCGACCTCGCCGCTCGCACCGACAGCCCTGGCCTACCGATAGGTTCCCTGACCGTTATCACACCTTTGCCTTTGCAAGCAGTGCAGGTCAGCCTGCGGCCAGGCTCCTTACCTGTCCCCCCACAATCGGGACAGGGCACATAGGGGACCATCACGCGATTGTATCCCTTGCCGCCACAAACGGAGCAGTTCGACTCGGGACCTGGAAGACCAAACGGGTCAACGCCCCGCCCTCCGCAATAGGCGCATCTGACATCCACCTTTCCCCTTGGCTCTCCGGAGGGGTGTTTGAACCTAGCTTCGCTATACACCATCTCTCACGCCCACCTGAAATCGAACTCTATCACGCCCAAGGGGGCAACTCTGTTATCTCGCGTCCCCGCGCAACGTATTCTGTCACATGATGGGGCCTCTCCAGCGGGATCAGGCCCACCTCCTCAGCGTACTTGAGGTAAGTGTCGACCGAGACGACCGCCACCCTCTCTTCCAGGACGAGGATCTGAATGCCCAGGATAAGCGAGACCAGGACATCTTTCCTGCGCTCAATGACGATTCCCTTGTCCAAGATGCGGTCCATGACCTCCACCAGGCTCCATGAGGCGGGTATCCTCTCTACCGACACTCCACCCTCACCTCCGCTTTTCAGTTTCGTCTCCGATGGCCGCTATCTTGGCCGCGAAGGTGTAGGGGGGCCAGGGGCCCGTGAAGCGAATCTCCACCCCCTCCTCGGCTTGGATCTCCGTCAATACTTCCCCTAGAGCCCTGACCCGGTCCTTTTTCACCAAGAGAGATAAATTCATGATCATTTGCCTATTCTTATCTCTCTTGACCTTACTCACCTCAATGTCCTCGGCATAAGCCCTCAGCCTCTCATAATAATCCCTGTAATCCCTACCGGCCTTCGCCTCCATCTCCTTCTTTACCGCATCCTCTATCTTATGCTGATAGAAGTAGGCCATGCCCTTGGACTTGGTGGTCATCTCGGCCACCAGTTTCCTAATCGCTTCATTCTCCTCGGCGATCCGCCGGGTGATGACCTTGGGGTCCCAGAAGATCTGAACGCCCAGTTCGACCTTGTCCCTGAACTCGTCCAATGCCATTTTAAGAGCCTCATACTCGTCTTCCAGCCACTTGCGAACGTTATCGTCGGCGCTCCTCTCCTCATCGGGCCTGACTATGACATCGAAGCTCATGGGAAGGATCGAGCCAGCCTCCTCCCAGGCGGCGTCCACTACATCGCTGTGGGTGGCCACCATCTCCTTCACCGTCGCCTCGTCCCCCTGGTACGGCTCGGGAGGGCAGTCATGGACAACGGCGCTAATCTCCTTGTAAGATATGGTGTAGACCGTATTGCCCTCGATTCCAATGGGGCTGAAGTTGTCTTTATCTATGTAAGGGATTACGGCATAGATGTATCTGGCCTCCGGGGCCTTCTCCTCCAGGTTTGCCATCCTTGTCACCTCCTCTTTTTCTCAAACCTGATCTGCAATATACCCTTGTTATACCTGGTGGTGAGCTGTTCGGCGTCAACCTCGGGGGGAAGAGTTACCTCTTCGTGGTATTTGCGCTCTTGGGCATCGGCGGCCACGGTGAGCTTGTTCCCCTTCGCACTTACTCGGATGTCTTCCTCTTGAACGCCGGCCAGTTCCATAATGACCATGACATGGTCACCCTCGTCGAAGATGTCTATCAACCTCCCTTCCTCGGCCGGGCGCCTTTCCGCCTCTTGGCTCAGCCACCAACTATACAGGACATTCTCCCCGGTCACATAATCCATCCTCGATTGCTCGAAGACCAAGAGCGGCACGCCCAGCATCTTGCGAGCCATCGGATTGATCACCTCTTTGATGCGGGTTAACACGTTCATGTGAGACGATTCGCCCAACAATTGTCGTAGCTCCTCGAGCTTGGCGTGCCTATTCTCCCACAGGTACCAAATGATCTCCCTGCTTGCCGGGTCCAGGGCCTGAGCGACCTTGGCTACATGTTCTTCCTCGATCCTCTCAGGGAAGTCTCCATGACCCTCGGCCAGTATCTCCTTCACCCGATCCCGGCGTGCCTGAGCGATGTCGCTCACCCACCAGGGCGTAGTGCCCTCAAAATCCTGGATCGTGGTTTCGCCACGGATGCTCGCAGGTGCCCTATCCAGCGCGCGGTCAAGCCCCGCCTTAATTACCTCCCCCCTCTCGCCCAGGGGTATCTTTCCCTGGATACGATCTCGGCGTGCCTGGTCAAGATCTCCCTTCTTCGTTCTGCCACTCCGAACCTCGCTTCCTTCCTCGGCCTCGAGTTCGGCCAATAGCTCTCCAAGTTGGACGTGGTTCCAGTGCGGTTGAGCAGAGTCGACATGGGCCCGAGTGGGAATCCTCCTTTGCCCGGCATGGATCTGATCCCATATCTCATGGACACGATCCCGTCGCGCCTGAGCAACATCGCTCTCCGTCAGCACGCCCTGCACCTTTAGCACCACCTCTTTCTCCAAAAGGAGTTCGGCGATCCTTTCGCGCCAGGAATGTAAGTGGGCAGTGATGATGGTGGCCTCCCGAGGCCGGCCGCTGGCTCCATCCCGGTAGGAGAGGAGCATGCAGGTTTTGGTAGCCAAGATGAAGGGCCTTTTGTAGAAACCCACGGCGGTGATCTTCTCAAGTGGGACGTTGAGTATTAGCCTTTTCACCTGGCGAAAGAGCAATCTCTTATTGGTGAGATAGAGGTGTCCAAGTTTCCAGGAGCGCCTTGAGAGATGCGCACCTTGTTGGTATAGGATAATTCGCTCACCCTCGCCCAGTGGAAGTTCGGACGCTCGGCTCATTATCACCTCATCACCTGCTTGTCATACTCCTCCGCCCACCGGTCGGGGTTTAACATCTTGTCCAAGACTTCATCCACGATGTCGTCCAGGCCGTCCCTCACATTCTGAACGGTGTCAGTTATGCCGTGCTCTGTCTTTATCTGATCGAGAGCGATGTCGAGATCCATCAGGGCTTCTCCTAGCCTTTCTATCTCATCCTCAGTCAGGCTTCCCCCATCCATCCGTTTGAAGGCCTGTAGGCGAAGGGCATCTCTTATTATCTCCACTAGGGCGATGACCAATCCTAGAATTCCGTGCTTGAAATTGTCTTCATCGAGGTCGACTATACCGGCCACAATCTCCCTTTCCTGCTCGATCTACCTCACCAATGGGGGCGAGGCTTCGTTCTTCTCTCTCTGACGGGGGCTCACCCAGCCACAGTTAGGGCATCCTTTCTCTAGCAACTGTTGGGTAGGAGCAGGGCACTCACCGCGAGGACAGGTCTCCATCTCCTCGGCGATGGGGCGGGGACTTGATACCACATCTTGGCCTCAGCGGTTATTTCCTTTTCCCTAAGGAGCCTATCTATCTCCGCATCGAGGGGAGAAAGCACAGAGTTCTCATCCAAGGGAAGGCCTAACACTTCCCTTCTCGCCCGAATGGCCTCTTGAAGTTCCCTTGGCTTTTCGGTGTAGAGATAGGCCAGCCTTTCAGGGTTGAGAGCCAAATAGATCATGTCCCTCTCGATGCCCGTGAAGTGAGTTTCTCTCTTGATGGCCAAGCCTTTGGATCTTCTCCAAGGCAGTTTCAAGGAGCATCTCCCCAGGCTCGCGGCGAAGCAAAAACAGCCTCTTGTTGGTGAGGTAGAGATGTCCAGGTTGCCAAGTGCGATAGATACCATTGCTATGCCAATGGGCCCCATACATCCGTAAGAATATCTCCTCTTCAGCCAACAAGAGCGGTTCCCTCTTTTTGATATGTTCCCGCTCCCATTCGCGGGTGCGCTCGTCCCACTCCCGCATCAGCCCGTACTTCAGCATGGTCTCCATCCCTGCCAGAGCCGCTCTGAGGTTAACCCCTAATAAGGGGATGCAGACTACGGAGATGATGATGTCGGCGTTGAGCACCAGCCCTTTCTCCAGGACCCTATCAAGGAGGTCTATCAAAGTAGCCTTGCGGTATCTGGATGGTAGTAGAACAGGTTTTGCTTCCAATGTTTCCCCTTGAAGGAATCTATTCCTGCGATGGCCAGAGTGCCGCCAGTTGCCTCTCCCATTCCTCCCTGCCTGCTTTGTTTTCCGCCCGATACTCAGCGATGAGGCTCCTAACCTCGGCTTTGATTCTGGCTAGCTCTCTTTGGCGTGCGTCATGATCATCTTTGAATTGAGCCCTAAGTTCACTGATCTCCGCCTCACGGGCGATGCGATCGGCTTGGATGCGGAATATGACCTCACGAAGGTGTTCCTCGGCGCGGGCAATCCTCGCCTTCCGAATCCGAGCCACCTGCTCAGTCAACTCCGGCTTTCCTAGATCCACTGCTGCTTCGGCTAGGATTCGCAACTCCCGGTCCTTGAGCATGAGCGGTCTCCTCTCATCTTGACCCCTGGGGCACACTCTGGAGTTCCAAGGCTATCATCCCCTTGATCCCTCAGGACACCCCTGGCAAGCAACTCTTCATCCTCAGTTGGAGTAGATGCAGGGTAATAGAGTTCCCCGTTCAGACGAAGTTTGCCCTTCTTCACCAAGCCTTGCAGCGTCTCCTGGGCCTCAACCTTCGACAGGCCGAAGAGTATCTCGACATCTGCACAGTTGACGCCCGGCCCAATCAGGATGTAGCCCGGCACCCTCTCCTCCAACGGATGGGGAGGACCCGAAATGGGCATAGGCTCCGCAGGCGCTTGCTCTTCGGTGGGCTCGGATTCGGCCTCGGGCGAAGCATGCTTCGCCGCTTCGGATGCTCGCGATCCTGCTGATGCCGCCCTGGTATCCAACCAATCCGCTACTCCCGTCCCCTGACAAAGTGGGCAAAGGGGCCGTGCTCTCCCTCTACAAGGTGGCGGCAAACCTTTCCTCCTTCTCTCCCTAAGATCCACGAGGGACAATCCTTCCTCCGGCTCTAAACCGCTTCCCCCGCAGTGCGGGCAGGCGTTCGGCTTCCTTCTCACGGTCAAGTAGCCAGTGCCCTTGCACTTGATACAGGTTAGCGCCGTTCCCGGGACGCCTCCACTTCCACCACAGCGGTCGCATTTCTCGTAGGGGGCCCTCACTCGAACTTGGCCCCTTCCCCAGCAGACAGGACAGTTCGCGCCTCGGAGAGTACCATTACCGCCACAATAGCCGCAATCCAGTTCTACCATCTCCGGCAGGTCAGCGGGCTCTCCCTTTCCAAGATCGGCCCGCAATTGGGCCATGAATTCCTTAACCTCTTCCTTCCGAGCAGCATTTTCCGCTGCCCATCGAGACCTGGACTCACCGAGTTCCTGCCTCAACCCGGCCATGAGTTCCCTGGCCTCCGTCTTCCAAGGGGGAACGGACTCCTCTCCCCTCGAAGACGTGTGGCGCTTTAGGGATCGGGCCACGAAACCTATCCTTCCCTCTTCCCTCATCGTCAAACATCTCCCATCTGGTCGATCTCAAACTCCAGCTCTCGCTTAAGCCGCTCCTCTAGCCCCCTCTCTGCCTGTTTCCGCCTCAACCGCTCCCTCTCTTCTCTCGTCGGCCCAAAATCCGATTCCAGCGCAATCGGCTTGAAGCCACAGACGTAACAGCCCTTCTCCAGTAACTGTTTGGTCACATTCATAGTTCCGCACTGGGTGCACCTCGTCCAATACGGCCGCTTCCTCTCTTGAGCCTCCGGTTTGGTGGCCTCATCGCCAGGCCTCCAGCCGCAGAGGTAGCAACCCCTCTTCTTGAGTTCCTTCTTCATCACCAGGCGGCCGCACTGCGGACATCTCGCCTTTAAGCGCCTCGCTTCCTTCTCCGCGTCCTGGGCGAAGTCCTTGATGCTCTCCAGGATTCTCTTCGCTATTACTGGCATATCGCTCCCTCCATCTAAGGCCGGCAGAGCCGTCGGCCCCTACTCTACATCTGTGGGCTTCCGCCCACAGATGTAGCAGCCCTTTTCCCTTAACTCTTTTGCCACCACTACGGCCCCACAGTTAGAGCATTTCGTCCTGTAAGGATTGTTCCTCCTGTTTTCCCTCTCCCCCCTCCTCTGCCTCGCCAGTTTGGCTATCTCCTCTCCGGGCGTGCCGCAGAGATAGCAGCCTCCCCTCCTTTTAACCTCGGCTTTCTCCACGAAGCCGCGGCAGTAGAGGCACTGCACATAGGCTGGATCCCCCCTCATCTCATCTTCTTCGTCTGCAGCATCCCTGACGATGTCCATCAGAATCCAAAAGGGCTCCATAAATAGCATCTCATCGCCTCTTGCTCACGAACATAGGAGCCTTGGCAAAGGCTCTCACTGACATCTGGCTGGCGATGCTGCTTCTTTTCAAGCCTCTATGCCCTTGGCTTCAGCCCGGGCACTAACCCAGCCACACCAGGGACAGCCCACTCCTAGCAGTTCCGCCGCCGTCACCCGTTTGCCGCACTGAGGGCATTCCTCTTTGGGGATTTGGGCCTCGGCCCAGGCTGGCGTTTCTATATTAGTCCCAGAAGGAAACTCCAGCCCGTATCTGGCAGCGGTCTCAAAGGAGGCCAAGGCTGCCCTGATTTTGACGCCCAAAAGTTCTACGCCCACTACCGAGACCATGATGTCAGCGTTGATCACCAGGCCCTTGTCCAAGATGGCGTCTACAACATCAACGAGGGTCCCACTCCGCACCGGCTCCGCATATTCTCTAGCCAATTTCGCTTATCTCCTTCCGTAAGAATTTTGGTCTATAAGCGATGCCCCAGGCTTTGCTGCCCAGGCTTGACTTCTCGCTGCCTGCCGAAACCTACGGTAGCAGAAGGGTCTCGGTAGCCTGGCTCGGAAGATCACTGTTAGGCCTAGATGGGCAATATGGGCATCGCGCCCGACAACCAAAACCCTACAAGCCTTCACCTTCCAGCCTAGCCACCCTCTCCTCCTCGGCCCGCTTTTCGGCGTGGATCTCGTCCACTATCTCCTTGACTCGCGCCCGGCGTGCTTCCTTTATATCCTTGAATCTCTGAGGCGTATAGAGCAACTCCAGGAGCCAGTAAAGATGCTTCGCTCGGTAAGGCTGCTCCTTGCTCTCGAAGAGGTAGGCCAGGTCCAGCATCCTTTCCCTGGCTTCTTCTTCCTCTGGGGTGCCATGATACTGGTCAATGATCTGCCGGTAGCCATCGATGGCTTCGCTGTAGTGCTCGTCTTCCTCCTGCCGGAGACATTCCCTCAGTATCGCCGCTCTACGAGCGGCCTCGATCTGCTCCAGGACCGATTTCTCTACCTTTTCTTGCTTAGCCATTTTCTATCCTCCTCTCTATTGAATGTTTCCTCTGATCGGGAACTCGATGGCTGATGCCAAAACATAACTGAAACACGAAATTCGCCGCTACCTCTTTGCTCCTCCCTCGTCTCGATATAATATTTCTCCAAATTGGACCAACTCCTCCATCCCCCGGATGGGATGAGAGAATTGTGGAGTTTGGGCCATATGGTGGCTGGGGTACTGGGCTATGAGTTGCTGAATATACTCCTCTTCCTCCCTCCGCTTGGCCGAGCAGAAGGGACAATCGCTGGGCGGGGTGACCATGTTGATCAGGACCTGTCGACTTGCGATCTTGAGAGCGTCGAGGGCTTGGAGAAGTCGCTCGGTCTCGGCGACAGCCATGGCCTCCGGGATGGTGACGGCGATGAATTCGGTCTCTGCACTGTCCACAAGCTGCTCTCGGACCCTCCTCACTTGCTTCATCAATTTGATCACCAACTCATTCAGTTCCACCACGCTGACGATCCGTCTGTATTTCAGCAGCAGTCGGGCCAAGGTCATGAACCATTCCCTTGCTAGATCGGGGGTCTCCAGGAAGCGAAGCAGATGCCCGGTGGGTGCGGTGTCCAGGATGAAGATGTCGTACTCTTGGGCCTCCACCAATTCCATGATCTCCATCAGAGCCATCATCTCGTCCAGCCCTGGCGGAGCAAGATCCAGCAGTTGGTCCATTATCTCACTGTCGAAAGCCACTCTCGAACTGCGGCCCCCCATGAAGCTGTCAAACACCCCGTCGATAACGCCTCTGTACTCGTCCTTGAACTCCTCCAGCAATGCTTGGGCATCGATCTCTTGGGCATAGAGGTTGGGATAGCCGTCAATATTAGTGATCTGGTCTCCAACCTCTTGGTTAAGGCTGTCTGATACTGAGTGGGCTGGGTCGGTAGAGAAGAGCAGCACCCTCTTTCCCGGGAATCGAGAGGCCAGGTGGAGAGCGGTGGCCACTGCAGTGGTGGTCTTGCCCACGCCCCCCTTGCCACCGAATAAGAGGAAGCGAGAGGAAGATACAGACAAGCCGATGGGCTGAGGCGTTTTCTCTAGGCATTCGTGTTCCAGGCCTCCTGTCCAATCCCCCGCCATATCCTTCTTGACCCCGGCTAGGAGTTGACCATACTCGGTCAACCGATCCAGACCCTGAACTTGGTAGGGCAGAAGCGGCACCGGCCAGCGATGGAGGTCGGCAAATTTTTCCTCTATCTCCGCCAGGGGTTGGGCTTGCTCTCTTTGTTTACGCTGGCAGGACTCACAGAGGCCATCCCCATCCATAACGCGGTTGACGATGAGGTTTTTCACCAGGATGCGAAGCCTCTTGAGGGTGGAAAGCAAGCGCTCGCTCTCGCAGATGGCCATCTCCTCAGGGATGGTGACCAGCACAAACTCGGTTCCCTCGGCACTCTTCAGCATTTTCTCCACTATGGTGATGTCCTTCTCCATCTTGGTCAAAAATCGGTCACACTCATCCGGCCTATACGATCCGGTGAAAGTACGCATCATGAAGCGATGCTTGTCCATCATCATGTCTAGGGTTTTGATCCAGTTCCTCATCTCGGCCGGAAGTTGGAGCATACTCACGGTGTGCCCGGCCGGAGCGGTGTCTACCACCACCAAGTCATACTTCTGAGCCTTGGCCAGTTCCATGATCTCGATGATGGCCATCACCTCATCCAGCCCTGGCAGGGTTAGGGCCAGGAAATCGTGGATGTCGTCTCGATCGAACATCGTTCCTCGGTCGGCGATCTCGGCCAAAACGGGGTCGTTTTTGCGCTTGAACTCGGCTAACGCCCTTTCCGCGTCCAATTCTCGGGCGAAGAGGTTACCCGTCTGGTCGACGGGGATAATCTCGTCGCCGAGAGCCTGAGCAAAACTGTCTCCCAAGGAATGAGCAGGGTCGGTGGAGACGATCAATATTTTCTGCTCCGGTTTTTGGTGGGCGAGATAGAGAGCACTGGCCGCCGCTGAAGTGGTTTTGCCAACGCCTCCCTTGCCCCCGAAAAAGATGAACTTCAAGTTCTGGTTCTCCAGGAAACTGGGCAAGTCAGGCATGTTATCTTCCGTCTCTCTTATTCCGCACTTTGTAGCGCGGTCTGACCCCTTCACCGTTATTCAAACCCTTCGGGGAATACCCTGCGCCACCAGGCCTCATCTTCCTCAAACTGCTCATCTTTCTTCCGCTCGCGAATGGCGTCCAACCGCTCCATCTTCTCCTTCTCCCGGGCCTCGAAATCCTCCTTCTCGATCTCCCCCATCTCGTAGTGGAGCTCCAACTCCATCAACTCCCCTAGGGCCCGGCCCTCATCGGTCTGTTCGGCCACGACCTCCCCGTGGATTTGCTCGAGCAGCCAACTTGCAGATTTGACCGGTACAGTCACTGGCGCAGCGAGTACCTTGACCGCCGTCTTAAGCAATTGGTGTTCTACCCATGATGTGAAGAACATGGCTACACTCCCCTCTCCTTGGGCTGCGTTGCCCCCGCCTTTTCGGCTGTTGTGACTACTCCGGTGCCAGAACAACGCAGGCAGTGAAGGTGCATCCCGTCGGTGCCTGTTCCCCGGCAAAGGGGACAGGTTTCCGCTGGCTTCTCGACGGTTCTCACCCCTTTCCCTCCACAGCCAAGGCACCCTAGCCTCGTGAAGGGCTGGATACCGGTCCCTCCACAGGCGAGGCAGGGCACATACGGTTCCTTGACCCTAACCGTTCCTTTCCCGCCACACGTACCGCGGGTGGAGAGGACCGATAGGAGTCCGAAGGGGTCCTTGCCTGTGCCCCGGCAGAAGGCGCATTTGATCTCCACCCATTTTCCCTCTTTCGTCACCTTTGGACTCGCGCTTGTTTTTTGGGCCATTGGTTTTGCCTCCTTAGATGGATACTACCCCGGCGCCCAAGCAGGTTGTGCAAGGTAGGTCTAACTCATTCCGGGGATCCCTGCCCAACCCGTGGCAAGTAGGGCAACTCTCCACCGGCTTCTTGATGGCGATCACCCCCTTGCCCATACAGGCGGTGCAGGTCAGGCGGCTGCGGTGGTGGATACCCGTCCCTCGGCAAAAGGCACAGGGCACATAGGGCTCCTCCACCTCCACCTGCCCTGTACCACCGCAAACTCCACAGGCCGCCATGGGGGAGAGAAGCCTGAAAGGGTCCTTGCCGGTGCCCTGGCAAAAGGCGCAGGGTACCGAGGTCAACTTTTTCGCTTTCTTCTTCACCTTTCTCTTAGTCGCCGCTTTCTTAGCCATCTTTTTCACCTCCTTGTAAGCTCTACTACTACACCCTTCCCTCCACAAGTGGTGCAAGAAAGCCCGAATTCGCTCTCTACATCCCTGCCAGTTCCTTCACAAGCAGGGCAGGTCCGCACTGGCTCCTTGATACTCACCACCCCCTTGCCCTTGCATACGGTGCAGGTCAGACGGCGATCAGGATGAATGCCAGTCCCCTGGCAGAAGGCACAGAGTATGTAGGGTTCCTGTGTTCGAACGGCCCCCTCTCCTCCACAGACACAGCAATTCGATTTAGGGTGCGGAACCCCGAAGGGGTCCTTGCCTCGGCCTCCACAAAAAGCGCACTCCACCCAAACCCACTGCCTCTCTTTTTGAGCTGTCCTTTGGCCCATAGCCTTCACCTTTCCCTAAGGGAGCAATCAGGGCCTCGAGGTTAGATGGTCAAGACCTCTGCCTCGACTAGATGGGCACTACCCCCTTGCCCTCACAGACAGGGCAAGATAGCCTGAGCGGGCTACTGACATCCCGCCCGTGCCCACCGCAGGCTGGGCAGGGCTGCACTTGCTCTTTGACGGTGATCACTCCCTTGCCGCCACAGATAGTGCATGTCATGCGGCCATTCGCTCCTGTCCCCTCGCAGTAGGCGCAGAGCAGGAGGGGCTCTTGGACGCGAACCTTTCTCCGGCCCCCGCAGGCAGGGCACTTCGCCGCGGCGAAGGGGTTCTTCCCGGTCCCCCCGCAGAAAGCACACATTATCTCGACCCATTCGCCCGCCTTTACGGGTGTCTTTTGTTTCATGGTCTCCTACCTCCTTGTTGCATCCATCGAAAGATTTTCTCCACCCCACCTCAGAAAGCGGGGCCTTGTTTGGCGCTTCATGGAGGGTTTGAGCTAAGGCTTCGAGCCTCAGCCAAGCCATACCCTTCAGAGCCTGGTGTGGATTTTTCTTTCGAAGATCCACCCTCTACCCCCTCCACCCTCTTACCCTTTCTCACAATCTCAAATTCCTCCTCCTCTTCCTCCCAGTGTATGATGAGTTCCACAAAATTGAAGGGCGGCACAGGGCCTACGTAGTTGAACTTCATTCTCTGGCCACATTTCTCGTCCAACTCGTTAGCCTTGTGATCGAATTCCTCCACCCGCGATTTGTGGACCAGGAAAGCGGCGTTGAGGATCATCATATCGATGAGCACTTTGTTGGTCTCGTACCTCTCGGCCAGCCGGCTGAGAGCCCGCGCCAGTCTCCTAGCGTCGACGTCCCTTCTTTCCTCCATCTCACTGTGTACCCAGGTACCTAGTTGCAGCCTTTCATAGTAGGTCGAGGATCCCTTCGAGTCGTGGGAGGCGATGCGATCCCGCATCGCTCGTATGTTCCGGTTTTCAGCCACGATTGCCTGGAAGAGGCCTTCCTTCTCCCAAAAGACTTTCAGTCCTAACTCGACCTTGTTCTCCATCTCCCTCAGCAGGGAATGGAACTCGCCATAATGTCGCCTGAGCAATCTCTTGATCTTCTCCTCCGCGCTACTCTTGCCCGGAGTGGGCTTGCATACCGTCGCGAACCTGACGGGGAGAACGGTGAAACCCTGCTTCAGGACCTCTTCGCAAACCAACTCATGCTGGATAGTATTGGCCCGGGTGGTTTCGTAATCATCCTGAGGCGAGTCGCTGACCGTCATCGCCAGATCATCGAAGGGGATGCTATAGACCTCATCGCCCCGGCTGCCGATCCCCTTGACCGGCAGGTGAAGGGGGTCTTCATGGCTCCGGGTTAAGCAATAGAGGTATATCATTCTCCCGTCATCGGAGCCCTTACTCATCAGGCCTCTCTCTCCAAACGCTTGATCGTGACCAGAACGCCTTCCTCAATGGCCGCCGGAGTAAAGGAGCAAGAATACTCAGTGGCTGCTTTCTTAGAAGTGATTCCTTGAGCGGCTGCCTGTCCCAAACAGCGACTCTTCAATAACTCATAGGCCTGGGCGATTTGGGTAAAGCGCTCTTCTGCATCGCTGTCCGGCTGGACATCGGGGTGACACTCCTGAGCCAGGTCATAGTAGGCCTTCTTTATTTCCCCTAGGCTGGCCTTCTCACCCAGGCCCAATAACTCCCTGGCCCCCTTAACCTCTTTGTGAGTCATAGGCCGCACCTCGATGGTGGCAAAACTATAGGGTGGCAGGGGCCCGATGCGTCGGAAGTTCAAAGCGCCACCCATCCTCTTATCCAACTCCTCAAGTCTCTCATCGAACTCATCCTGTCTCTCCTTATCGATGAGGAAGGCCACGTTCATCACAAAACTGTCATCCATCAGCGCGTTCTTTTGCGTGTCAATGGAGCAGTTAGCGAGACCCTCGAGTATCTCTCTTTGATGATCCTCCCGCCTGCGGCCTAGAGATTCATATACCATCTTGCCCAGTTTGATCCTATCGTTTAGTCCCCTTAAAGGCGGTTTCCCCTCCGTCTTGGCTTTCAATTTGGCGATGGGCTCCTCGTTGCCGATCTCCTGGAAGACGGAAGCGAGGTCCCAGGTGGCCACCACTTCTACCTCAACTTTGTCCTGGAAAGCGGCCTGAGCCTCCTTGAGGTTGAAATACCCTTGACGCAATACGCTTTCCACCTTTTTCTTCTCATCCACCATGGTGCCGAACTTCATGGGGAGGATGGAACAGTGCTTCATGACCCCTTCGGTCACTCGTTGATGAGCCGCCAGATCGCGGACTATCTTCTCCTTATCCTTTACAGCCCTGTAGTCTATGGCTGGGCAATCGCTAACCACGGCAGCCAAGTCCTGATAGGGGACAACGTGCACTTCATCTCCCCTTCCGCCTATACCAAGAGGGCCGAAGGTGGTTCTCCCTCCGTTTTGGATCACTCCGTAAATATACTTGGCATCCTTTGCCATGCCCTCGTCCTCCGTCTCATCTATCTAGAAGCGGGTGCTATTTCCATCGGCTGTTCCTCAAGCCAAACGGCGATCTTCTCTGCCGTCTCAATGAGCGCTTGCCAGGCGCTCTTCACAGTAGGGGTCTCTCCCTCCTTCATCGCCTCGCGCAGAGCCGCTACCTTGCCCTCCACCTCCCTCCTGACGGCTGGCGGCACCTCGTCGCCACACCGCTGCAACGTCTTCTCGGCCCGGTAGGCCAGGCTGTCGGCTCGGTTAAGGATCTCAATCTCCTCGCGTCGCTCTTTGTCCCGCTCGGCGTACTCCTTCGCCTCCTCGACCATGCGCTCGATCTCGTCCTCAGAGAGGCCGCTGGAAGCGGCGACGGTGATCTGCTGCTCCTTACCTGTGGCCTGGTCCCGAGCGGTAACCTGCAAGATGCCGTCGGCGTCGATCTGGAAGGTGACCTCGATGTTGGGCTCGCCGCGCAGCGCGGGTGGGATACCCTCCAAGACAAAGCGGCCCAGCGTCATATTCTCCACGGCCATGGCCCGCTCGCCTTGCACCGCGTGTATCTCCACGCTAGTCTGGTCATCCTTGGCGGTGGTAAAGACCTGGCTCTTTCGGGTAGGGATGGTGGTGTTGCGCGGGATGAGGGGGCTGGCCACGCCGCCCAAGGTCTCGATGCCCAGCGTCAAGGGGATGACATCGATGAGGAGCACCCCTTTCACATAGCCGGTCAAGGCCCCGGCTTGGATACCGGCTCCCAGCGCGACTACCTCATCAGGGTTGATATTCCGGTACGGCTCCTTCTCGAAGAGTTCGCGAGCGCTACGCACCACCAAGGGCATCCTAGTCTGCCCGCCCACCAGGATGATATGATCGACATCAGAAACCCTGAGACCAGCATCCGCCAACGCTTGCCGGCAGGGCCCGATGGTCCTCTCGATCAGATCGCCCACCAACTGCTCCAATTGCAAGCGACTGAGGGTGGCATGGAGATGCCTAGGGCCACTGCCATCCATAGCGATGAACGGTAGATTGATCTGGGCCTGTAGCGCGGTCGAGAGTTCGATCTTGGCTCGCTCTGCTGCTACCTTGAGCCTTTGCAAGGCTACCCTATCCTCTCGCAGGTCGATGCCCTCCTCCTCCAAGAAACCATCGCAGAGCCAGTCGATGATCCTTCGGTCCAGGTCATCGCCACCCAGATGGGTATCGCCGCTGGTGGAGAGGACTTCGAAGACGCCAGCGCTCAGATCCAGGATGGAGATATCGAAGGTTCCCCCCCCCAGGTCGTAGACGGCGATGGTCTCCCGCTTCTCGGGAGGGAAATCATAGGCTAGAGCCGAGGCGGTGGGCTCGTTGATGATGCGCAATACCTCGAGCCCTGCTATTTGACCGGCCTCCTTAGTAGCCTGGCGCTGGCTATCGTTGAAGTAGGCGGGCACGGTGATCACCGCCTGAGTGACGGGCTCGCCCAGGTAGACCTCGGCATCACGCTTCAACTTCTGCAGGATCATGGCCGAAATCTCCGGCGGTGGGTACTCCCGGCCGTTCATGGCCACCCGGAGATCGCCGTTGGCGGCAGCGGTCAATTCATAGGGCACCAGCGCCTTGTCATGTTGCACAGAAGCATCGGATAGTTTGCACCCCATGAAACGCTTAATAGAGAAGACTGTACTTGCGGGATTGATGATGGCTTGCCGCTTGGCCACTTCCCCCACTAGCCGTTCGCCTTTTCCGTCGATGGCCACCACCGAAGGGGTGAGACGGTTGCTCTCCGCATTGGGGATGACCATGGGCATGCCCGCCTCCATCACCGCCACCACCGAATTCGTGGTTCCCAAGTCGATGCCTATGGCCCTGCTCATTTTAATTCTGCTTCGCCAGGTTCTTCTGCCTTCCGCAGCCTGATCTCCAGGATGCCGTTCTTGTAGGTGGTCTCCAGGGTGCTCTCGTCGACGGGGCAAGGAAGTGGAAGTTCCTTGGCGTATTTCCTCCTTCCGGTGGAGGAGAATTTGAGAGTGTCGTCCTCGATTTCGATTCGTGTCTCCTTCTCCTCCACGCCGGGCAACTCAGCAACGACCAAAAGTAGATCATCCTCATCGAAGAGGTCGGTGAGGGGTTCCCTCACTTCCTCGACGATGGGGCCTCTCTCGGTGCGGCGGATATTGCCGAAGGGCTGCACTCTGGGGATGCCACCCACTCCTCGCCGTACCGAGACGCCGTAGACCCCTCTAGGTGCTCCTCCGACCCCGCTTCGGCTGGCTCGCCGCAGTCTAGAGAGCGTCTCTTCATCGAGGTCGGCTAGATCGACCTTCTCCACCATCCCGGAGACCAAATCGATGAGATCGCCGATCCCCTTGAAGAGACCGCCCAGACCGAGGTCTAGGCCCTCCATTTCATCCCGCTTCTCCTTCTCAGCCCTTGACATCTCTTTCCTCCTTCACTAAGTAATCAAGCCCGGGGGTTATTTGAACAAAACCTGCCTGCCAGGGGATTCTCTCAGGACACAGGCAGGCATAATGGACAGCGTCCAATCAATGAGGAAGAATGCTTCTCCTTGGGCTGCCGTCTCCTATTGTCAAGCCTCGACAAGGTGCCTGCTCATGCCTATCGAACACCACCCCGATAATCCGCGCGTTGCTGCTCTAGCGAGGGAGAGGATATGGCACTTCTTCCCCGGCCTCTCTGATGGAAGGTTCAGCGCGTTCCAGCAGGGCTCGGGCCTGCGAATCCAACTGGGCGATGCGATCCTCCAGGCGCCTGGCCTTGGCCAACCATATACTGCGCTGCTTCTGCAACCTCTCTTTCTCTCGTGCCAACCCCTCAAGCTGTTGATGGGGGTTTCCCATCCCAGTAAGACGACGGATATTGCCTTGGTGTGGGATATCGTGAGCCGACTTCACGTATTCTGATGTTCTAACGCGCATCGCGCCTCCCCATATTCTCTATTTGCTCTTCTTGAGCAGTTCCACCAATATGTCACGCTTCTCCTTGTCGGGCTCGCCGTTGGGGTTGAGTTCCAGCGCGAAAACGTCCATCACTATCTGGCCGAAAGTGAGGCTGCCCCCGTTGGCGTTCTGGTGAGCCAGGACCTTGCCGATCATGATGCAACTCCTGACCGTGGCACACTCGAAATTCGTCGCCTCTCGGAAGCCCCTGACCAGATCCACTATCCTCTCGGCCTCGTCGGCGGAGACGACCGTTCGAGCCCGGGTGATGGCCAGTTCCGTCTCCCGGTCGAAGTGGGTGATGTCAATGGTGATCATGCGATCCAGCAGGGCCTCCTGGCTGAGATGCACCCCCGCGTATTCGGTGGGGTTTGAGGTGAAGATGGCGGTGAAGTCAGGGTGAACCCGCAGATACCCTTGGGCACTCTTGACCGTGGGAAGGATCAGTATCCGCTCCTCGAGCACCGGCAACAAGACGTTATTGGCCTCTGGCCTCGAGCGGCTGAACTCGTCGTAGACCAGGGTGTAACCCTGCTGGCAGGCTACGGTGAGTTGGCTATCTATCCAACGGTAATCGAGGCGGTCCTCCGCCTTCATCACCGAGTGGATGAAGTTGTCCATGACCCGCTTGCGGCTGTAGCCGTGCTCTCCGCCCACCAGGTCGGAGGTGCCCAACTCCTCGTCCCCCACTAGGAGCATCATGGGGCGGCCGATCTGAGTGGCCAGGTGGATAGCCAGGGTCGTCTTACCACACCCCGTCGGTCCCCGGAAATGAACGGGGAAGCCGCCCTCCACGTAGGTGAGGGCGCGTTCGGTTATGCTCCTGATGAAAGGGGTCTCCACGAAGTCTGGACGTGGTGAGGCCTCTACCATAGGAGTTGGGGGGTGCCCGGGAACCGCCTCCCTTAGCGTCTGCGCCCTCAACTCGTTCAGTCGCCCTTCCTGAACGGCGGCCCCCCTTCTCAAATCTTCAACTCTTATGCTCATTACTTTTCTCCTCTTCTTCGTTAATCGCTAGCGTGCTGGAGAGCCCAGCACTAACTTACCGTCTCTCATATTTGGGCATCCAGACAAGACCTCTGCTCCCCAGCGCTGCAGGGAGGTGGCTAGACCCGCTGGGTGGCCCCATTCTCCTCAAGTCAACACACACTACCCCTGAAGGAGAGGGCACTCATAATAGGGTTCAGCCTTTGGGCAGCCAACGCTCCCTACAGCGCCAAAAGGAGGAGGCAACGGAAGCCGTCACGCTACCTCTAACCGCTCCGCTCCTCAACTCATTCAGCCAGT
Source organism: Anaerolineales bacterium UBA3082 (assembly GCA_002366595.1). Lineage (GTDB taxonomy): Bacteria > Chloroflexota > Anaerolineae > UBA7937 > UBA7937 > UBA7937. Next base: position 71,466 of record DFBK01000086.1, read on the forward strand.
TCCTCGGCTTGGGCGATCCACTCCTCTATGTTGGCCAATCTAGCGGCAGCGCCAAGCACAGCCTCTATTTCTGCAGGCGAGGCTTCAGCCAACTGGGCATAGGTTACGATGCCAGCCAGGTTCAGTCGCTCTTCCATGCTGGCCCCGATGCCCCGGATGACGGTAAGGTCGTCGGGAATGACCTCTTCCCTTACCGTGATGGTGGGCTCTGGTGGCGGTGCGACCTTAACCGGGGGTTTTGGCCGTGCTAGTGGCCTTCGCTTGGGCTTTGGCGGCGCGGCCCTCAACCCTTCCTGCCAGGCTGTCCGGGTGGCCTTCATCTCCGCCTTCACTTCCTTCATCAGAGCGGTGGTGTCGGCCTTCAATTGAGACCTGGCCTGGGCCAACTCGGCCCTCACCTCCTGGCCCATGGCTTGGTGATCGCTGCGATAGCCAGACAGTTGGCTATTAACCCCCTTCTTGCGAGCCTTGGTCGTTTTGGCCAATCCGGCCCTCACCTCCTGGCCCATGGCTTGGTGATCGTTGCGGAACCCGGTCAGTTGGATCTTCACCCCTATCTGGCGAGTCTTGCTACCTTCAGCCAATTCCTTCATCAGAGCGGCGGTGTCGGCCATCAGAGCCGCCTTGTCCGCCTTAAGTGTGGCGTATAGCCCCTTGGCCATGGCCTGGCGATCCTTCTCGTATTCCACCAGTTGACTCCTCATTTCCTTCTTTAGAGTGGCTACAGCTTCCTTGCGGTCGCGCTTGGAGGACACGATCCCTTCAGCCAAATCTCGCATCTCTTCTAGGGAAGGCATCTTTTCACCTCCTTCCTATATATATCTTCTCGTCCCCTAGGGGACTGTCTGCTTCGTAATCTTGCACCTGCGAGGCGGACGTCGAGGCGCGCCTCCGTCATCCAGCACCAGCGGACTCACTCGGCCGCCTCGACGTCGCCTGCAAGTTGGGGAACCGATGCTTACTCCCTACTTCTACGCCGGTGGTGCTGCTAGCGGCGTTAAGCCGATAGCCTCGGCGTACTTGAGGAAGGTGTCTACCCCAGCGACCACGACTCTCGCCTCGATGGCCAGTATCTCGATGCCCACCAAGGAGATCCTCGCCCAAGCATCGACCACGATCCCCTTGTCCAAGACCCGGTCGATAACTTCGACCAGACTCGAGGACGCGATAGTCTTCTCCACTGCCATTCCGATTCACCTCCTTTCCTCTCCCGGGGTCTTTTGCCGCCGGGCAAGTTATCAATACCTGCCCTCAAGCCCCAAATGATCGCTCTAGGCCGGTGGTGCAGCCAGCGGCGTCAAGCCGATGGCCTCGGCATACTTGAGGAAGGTATCCACCCCGGCGACCACCACCCTGGCCTCGATGGCCAGTATCTCGATGCCCACCAAGGAGACCCTCGCCCAAGCATCGACTACGATCCCCTTGTCCAAGACCCGGTCGATAACTTCGACCAGACTCGAGGACGCGATAGTCTTCTCCACTGCCATTCCGATTCACCTCCTTTCCTAAGAGATTCTTTACTTTTGAAGTTAATTGTGGTAAAATAGTTTGGGGGAGAGGGCAATCAGGAAGGCTAAACACACCTCCTGAGTTGCACGCGGTGGCTAATCCACTACCGGTGTGGCAAACGCTGAGCAATGGCTTAGCCCGATTCTCCCCGGGAGGGCTGATTCTCCTTACAGGATCCCAAGGGACTGTCAGCCCTCTCCTTTTAGTCACTCCTTTCCAAGAAGAGAGCCATCTCAACCCAAGTTAGGTCAAGATGGCTCCAAACCTCCACAAAATGAATGAACCGAGTAAGGGGTACGCGCATTTAATGACTTACTTGTTGAACTCCGTAGCACGAGGCTCTCTCCCCCACACTAGAAAATATTGACAAAGAATCCTCTTCGCCGCCAGGCTCTGGGCCGTAACCTGGCTACCCTACTCCGTTTCTGAACCTTGGGCCCGTCGCTCTGCGCCCCTACCTTTCAGGGCATTCTAGGGCCAATCCTCAAATTCTTCAAAATCCACTATAATCTTATCACCTTCTTGCCGAGGTGTCAATGGGTTATCCGTAAATTTCCCGTAAATTTTGCGTAAATTCCATGCCCAGGGAAAGATGACGAGCCGCTGGGGGGATGAAGAAAACGCGCTCTCCGGCAGGTAGCCTTCACTTGGAAGAGCGCGTTTCAATACGCCATTCTTCGGCGGCAACCCGGCTACCGTAGTCCACTTTTGAACCTTAGGCCCGTGGCTTTGCGCCCCCATCTTTCGATGGGTTTGCCTTTATCACCGAGATGTAATCTATTATTTTTATCGAGTTGTTTATTTTATCAGTTTTGTTGATAATATAGCACTTAATAGGATCGTGCGTCAATAGTATAAAGGTACTCTTTTGCGTAAATTTTGGCCCTATGGCAGAATCGGTTATCCAAAAAATGAGCAACCCCGTCGCAAAGACGGGGTTGCCCCCTCAGACCCTCGAAAAGACCTTCCTGGCGAGAGTCGCCATCGCTGGGGTAGACACCTTCCTCCAGGAAATAGACCACTCAGCACCAGCGCTGTCTCATCGACTTCCGATGAAACGCTTTAGGTCTCGAGGGTCTGACTCTCGCGGGTGAACGGAGTTATCTCCCCACCCTCTATATTATACCATAGCCTCATCCCTATGTCTAACCCTTCGTCAATCGCTCAGTCGACGCCAATTCCTCGACCATTTCCATGGCCTGGCGGAAATGTCGCATGCTAATCTGAAAACTCTCATACGACCCAGAATCGACCTGGCCATTGAGAAACTCTCGAATGGCTAGCATCGAGGCCTGGCGACAAATCGATTCGATCTCCGCTCCCACTGAGCCCTCGGTCATATCCGTCAGGATCCCCAGGTCAACATCGGAAGCCAGGGGCTTGCCCTTGGTATGGATCTTGAAGATCGCCTCACGGACCTCATGGTCAGGGAGGGGCAATTCGAGCAGCACATCGAATCTACCGGGACGTAATAAGGCCGGATCGACGATGTCCAAACGGTTGGTGGCGGCCAGGACGATTACCCCTTTTAGTTCCTCAATACCATCCATCTCCGTCAAAAACTGGCTGACCACCCGCTGGCTGACGTGGGTGCTATCGCCCGAGCTTCGCACCGGAGCCAGGGCATCTATCTCATCGAAGAAGATGATACAAGGCGCTGCTTGCCGGGCCTTCTTGAACACCTCACGCACCCCCTTTTCGCTCTCCCCCATCCACTTGGACATGAGCGCCGGGCCCTTGACGGAGATGAAATTTACTTCGCTTTCGTTGGCCACCCCTTTGGCCAAAAGCGTCTTACCAGTGCCCGGCGGGCCGTACAGAAGTATCCCTTTAGGGGGCGTGGTCTTGGCTTGTGCGAAGAGCTCAGGGTACCTGAGGGGCCACTCAACAGTTTCCATCAGTATCTCCTTGGCCTCCTCCAAGCCTCCAATGTCCTCCCATCTGATATCGGGAACCTCGGTGAAGACCTCGCGGATGGCCGAGGGTTCGACCTCCCCTAGAGCGGTCAGGAAGTTGTCCATGGTCACCTCTAATTCCAGCAGCCGCTCGTAGGGGATGTGAGCCTGAGCGAAGTCGATGTCCGGCATCAGTTGACGTAAGGTGATCATGGCCGCTTCACGGCACAAGGCTTCCAGGTCAGCTCCCACGAAGCCATGGGTGATCTCAGCCAGTCTTTCCAAATCCACATCGTCAGCCAGGGGCATTCCTCTAGTGTGTATCTCCAATATCTCTAGACGGCCATTCTTGTCCGGGATGCTGATGCTGATCTCCCGGTCGAAACGTCCCGGACGACGTAAAGCAGGGTCCAAAGAGTTCGGGATGTTGGTGGCCCCGATGACTATCACTTCGCCTCGGGACTTCAAGCCATCCATCAGGGCTAACAGTTGGGCCACCACCCGTTTCTCCACCTCGCCATGTACTTCCTCCCGCTTGGGAGCGATAGCGTCGATCTCATCTAGGAAGATGATGCCTGGCGCATTTCGGCTCGCTTGCTCGAAGATCTCCCGCAGGTGCGCCTCGCTCTCACCGTAGAACTTGTGGATGATCTCCGGGCCGTTGACGGGAAAGAAACTCGCAGATGTTTCGGAGGCCACGGCACGGGCGATAAGGGTCTTGCCGCAGCCCGGAGGGCCATGTAGCAAGACGCCCTTTGGCGCCTCGATGCCCAACCGATCGAAGACCTCAGGGTATTTCAATGGCAACTCGATCATCTCTCGGATGCGTTGAATCTCCTTCTCCAGTCCCCCGATATCCTCATAGGAGACCTTCAGCCCCCGATCCCTCTCCGCCCCTTCCCCCTCGATCTTGGTGATCGTGGTTGCTGCCACCATAACCACACCCTCAGGGGAGATGCCGGTCACGGTGAAATCCACAGAGCGGGTGCCGAACAGGTTGACGCGAACTCGATCCCCCTCAGTGGTAACTAACCCTTCGAGCAGCCTTCCAACGTAGCGGCTATCCGACCCTCGGGGCGGAGTCCGCCTCGAGTTAAGAGGGGCCAAGGTGATCCGCTTGGCTATCTGGTGGTCAACCTTGTGAATACGGACCTTTTCGTCTAGGCTCGCCTGAGCGTTCTCTCGAATTATGCCGTCGATCTGGACGATGCCTTTTCCCCGATCGGCGTGATAGGCAGGCATGATCTTGGCTACGGTCGTTCTCTTCCCGGCGATGGCGACGATATCGCCGATCGCCGCCCCGATCCTCTCGAAATCCTGGGGATCGAGGCGGGCAATGCCCCTTCCCACATCCTTGCTCTGCCCCTCTGCGACCCGCAAAGTCAGAACCCCCTCTTCTTTTCTATTCTTCTTAGTCATAGAAACCTCCCTCGCATCCTGTGATCTGCATCATCTACAATACTCGCACCTCTCACCCATCTTTGAGGCATCGATGAACAAGAAAAAGAGATCACTCCACAGGAGCCATCAGATATCTGGTCAGTTCCTCCACCCTCTCTTGTTTCCCTCTGAGAAGGAAACTCCTTTGATACTCCTCCACCTTCTCCTTGGCCTTGACCTCCTCCACGACGATATCGCTGGCCAGTTCAGGGATCACATTGTGGAAGGCGCCGATAAAGAGGATGCCCTTGCGCTTCAGGCTATCGTTGATGGTCTTGGCTATGAACTCGTCTCTCTCCTCAAGTAGCCTCTTCTTGGCCAGTTCATACTTCAGGGCTGCGAACAATCGCCCCGGGACTGACTTGGATTGGGCCATCTTCTTGATGAGTTCCACCTCCTTGAGGACCGTGGAGATATCCTCGGTCTTCACTATTTTCGCCCCCCTGGCCATGAATCTCTCCACTATTTGGTAGTTCCGGCTGCCCTTTCTGGCCGCCTCTTTTACGATCCTCTGGCCCAAGGAGCCATCGGCTGCTAGGCCATCCTGGTAAATCTGGAAATCAGTGACATCGAGGGAGTCCATATAACTCTCTATGGAATCCCAGAATCCGGAGATGGTTCGCTTGTGTTCCTCCCATCTCTCTTCCCCGTGCATGGCCACACCCTTCTCATCCACACTCGAAGCCACGCTGCCCAGGTCTGCACTGCCATGGATCAAGGGAACGTAGAGAAGTTTTCTCATACCCTTACACCTAGAGAAGTGAGAACTACCCCGACGTTTATAGCCCCCCTTTTCCCGTTCGATCTAGTCACCTTTCGCCTTGTTGACCCGCAGTTCCAGGATCCCATTCTTGTGGCTAGTGGTCACTGTCGCCGGGTCGACGAGATGAGGGAGCAATATCTCCTTGACGTATTTCCTCCCCCCCTTGGTGGAGAGAGAAAGGACGTCACCCTGAACATCGACCTCTATCTCCTCCTCGTCTACCCCGGGCAATTCCACCACCACGAGGATGACTTCCCCCTCATCGAAAATATCGACTAAGGGTTCTCGCGTCTCAGTAACTATAGGCCCTCTCTCCGTCTCTCGAATGTTGCCGAAAGACTCAACGCGAGGAACCCCGCCCAGGCCAGTTTTCACCGTGAACCCATAGACCCCTCGAGCCTTCTCCAAGCCCTTGATCTTGAATTCTCCCTGGCGGGTGACCTCAGATTCCCCCTCCTCGACCATTTCGGATAACAGGTCGATAAAGTTGCCTAGTCCCTTGAAGAGACCACCACGGCCTAGATCGATGCTGATGCCACTCTCGGATATTCTTTTTCCCCTCTTCTTTCTTTCGCCAGCCACCTTTCACCTCCTTTTAGTTGCTTCCCGCTGACAGTGATACTTCATGACTTTGGTCCTTTAGACTTGGCGCGCTGCAGATACTCCTCAAGGGTAGAAATGGACACCCCTATTTCCACTCTGGTCATGGCTTTCCACCAACGTTTACGAGCCTCTTCGTATTGCTCTGGATTATCCTGCCATTCCCGAAACTGGGCGAAGACCCTTTCTAGACCTTCCCCCGCCTCCTCCCACTGGCCATCAAAGGAGAGGGAACCGATCTCTCCTGCCACTACCTTCTCCCCGCCACCAAAGGCAGAGAGAGCCACGTCGCGCTCGAAATCGGTGCCCTGCCCACTGCTCACCCCAGAGACCAAATAGCCAACAACATCGCCGAAAGCCATGGCAAATCGCCCTTCCAAACCTAGTCTATATCCAGCGTTTACGGCCAGAAAGGTCACCAAACGCAATATGGCATCGCTGTTGTTGACCCGTGCGGGACTTCTGTTCTCCTTGAGACGGGAAAGAACCGCGAGGGCGTCTTGGTAGGAGAGAGGCGGTTTGTCGTACCAATGGCGAGGGGGCAGAAGTGCGACGTTGAAATCGCTCAGGTCGAAATCCCCGATCTCCCCAACCCTCTGCAAGCCAAGCCTCAACTGCTGCCACAGCTTGGCAAAGAGCGCCAGAGCGACACCAACGTTAGGCCGTAGAACGATCTCCGGTCTGACCCCATCCCTCACCAACACTTCACACTCAATACCCTCCAGAACTTGCAACTCCACCGGCAACGTGATCTCCACACTGCCAGTGGTCCGACCGGCTGAACGGATCCTCCGCCTGTCTAAAACCATCCTCGCCGCCTCCCCTGGAATCTAGCAATGCCTATAGCAGATTGTCTAGCATAGAATATAGCACAAAATGGCAACTTTGTCAAGCCGTTGAATCTTGGCATGGGGATGACCACCCCAGCATCTCTAGTATGAAGGAGTTTGTGATATAATAACCACGGGGATTGGTCGCACATCGCGCTTATGGAGACCGATGGATAACTCTCTAGACTACTATGAAATTCTCCAAGTGCATCCCCAGGCTGAGGCGGAGGTTATTGAGGGGGCCTACAGGCGGCTGGCACGGAAATATCATCCCGACCTAAACAAGGACCCGAAGTCGGCGGAGAGGATGAAGGAGATAAACGCCGCCTACGAGGTCCTGAGCGACCCGCAGAAGCGAGCGGCCTACGATGATTCTCAGGCTGCTCGTCTTCGCTCCGCTTCTCAGGCTGAGCCCTCGCCTAGTCCTATCCTAGAGGTCATTCCCACATCGCTAGACTTCGGCTCCCTTCAGGCAGGACAAAGCAGAACATTGACGCTCTATCTCAAAAACGCGGGGCAGGGGACACTGGAGGCTGCCGTTCGAAGAAGTTGCTCTTGGCTGAGAACAGAGATCTCGGCAATGGGGAGAAATCAAACCATCGTCCAGATAACCGCCGAAACGAAAAGGCTAGCAGCCAACCAACTTCACCAAGCCTCCATTGAGATGGGCTCCGCTGGCGGTAGCGTATCCGTACCGGTAAGGGTATGGGTGACGGCTCCAGCGGAGATCGATAGGGGGGCAGTACTTCTCAGAAGGGGAGAGGCAGTCATTGTTCTGGCAACTATCATTCTAGCGGGATTTGCACTCTTGTCGCGGATAGGGGAGAAAATCAATCCTGTGCCATGGGAATCGGTTACCCCGATATCAAGACCACCAACCAATGTGTCGCTCACGCCAAGAACGACAGATTCAAAGAGGATCTACATCGTGAAAAGCGGCGATACCCTTTCGGAAATCGCTGCTCGGCACGGTATCTCCGGGGAAGCCCTTGCCGAAGCCAATAACATCGGCGATAAGGATATCATCCCTGTGGGACAGAGGTTGATTGTACCGGACACCAGATCTTTGACCCTTCAAAGGGATGTGCTTGTCATCTTCCTGGCGCTGGCCGCTCTCATCGCCATCCTCTACTCTCCTGCGGGAAGAGAGATCCTTAAATACGGCGATGGACGTCTCGTCTTTTCGCTAGCCAGCAGGAAACTAGGCATTGAGCGCCAAGCGAAGGGCCGTGGGCTAACGATCTGGTTCAGATCCGGCGATGAAAAAGGTTGGGAGTGGAGCGTAAGACGGTGTCCCCCTCACCAAGGAGGCTAAGAACTCACCCAGCCCCGCTATCACTGCAATCTGTCCCCCGCCGATCCTTGCTCTAATTCCTCCAGGATAGACACTTCATCTGGTTACCTATCCCTTCTTCTTGTCAAAGTGCAAGATCAGAGCGCCGTTATTGAACACCCAATTAAGGCTCTCTTCGACAACCTCCGGCGGAAGGGCGAACTCGATCTGATAGCGAGGAGGAGCATCCTCTTTCAGACTTCGGATTGCCAAAATGCCATCCTCGGTCTCCACCGCGATCTCCTGATCCCGATGATATGGAAAATCGATAATCAGTTGATAATCAGGGTTGCCGTCAATTATCTCCCATTTCGGGTCCTTGGGATATAAGGAAGGCTCTCCAATCGTCCCCCGTTCGTATTCCCTCCTTCCTACAGCATGGTCAGATTCTTTGGCTGACCATGCTTTGCCCCTCCTGGTACTTGCCAGGGAACGCTGAAGGATTAAACCATATCCCACTTCACCCCTCACCCTGGCCACTTCCTCTCTCGACCTCTGGTTCCCTCCCCGGCCCCTGGCCCAAGTCGTACCAGGACGGGCTGGCAAGTACCGGGGCAGGCGAGGTATGGAAGAGACGCTTCTGCGGGGGGCGAGTGTGGCGCGGGCTGAGTTGGGGACGAAGAAATATCCCCCGCAGGAGGGGCACCGGCTCCTCTTATTGACCTGGGCTCTGACAACAGAAAGACAATGAGGACATCTTACCACCCTTGTCATTTCCTTCCTCTCCTTTCTGCTCCTTTTGCCAGACTTGAAATCCGATACAGTTTTTGCCCTGAAAGTGTTCTAATTTCCTGGGCTACTACAGCACCAGCCATGGCAGGCATCCAAATTTCCGAGATCACCTGCCCTTGACCTCTTGATGATTTTGAGGTATAATAGAAAATAGCCGATTGGGTTTCCCAATCTAGGCAGGGCACCGTGAAAGCTTGGCGGCCTGAGCGGTGCCCTTATTGTTTATGAGAAGACGCTGGCCTTTTTCTTAGATCAACTCCACTGTCTCTAGATGGTGAAGATCATGGAAGAGAAACAAAAACGGGCTGCTGAAGAAACCTCTTCGGCAGCCCGGCTATCCCAAAAAGTCAGGACCCGTGACTTTGCGCCCTCACCTTTCGATGAGTTTGCCTTTTCGGAGTTATCTCCCTCATTTAATGAGGACAAGCAGAATCCACTAGTTAATACATAATTCTACCCCAGTTGGACACATCTGAAGGTTAAGATCTCATTAACGTCCACTCTGCTACATCCTCCGGGCCGAGATGATTACGGAAAGCAATACACTAAGGCCAACGGCCCCATCTGAGCCATGACTTCTTGACGAGTTTGAGGTATAACATAATTGCTTGGGTTTCCCAACCTAAGCGGGGCACGGTGAGGGCTTGGCGGCCTGAGCGGTGCTCCTCTCTTTTAAGTGAGCCATCCGCTGTTGCGCATGCTCGAACGGTGCACAGATTATAGCCCATAACCTCTATCAAGTCAATGGGTGACTGCGGAGAGAAAAGTCTCTACAAGTTCGGATTTCGCGGGGAAGGAGAGAAAGAGGGCGATCTGTGACAGCATGGGTTGCTGGGCAGATTCTGAGGAAAGGCCTCCAAATGATAGTGTCCAAAGATGGCCACGTAGGACTGATGATTTCCTACTCTCCATTCTGGAGGAGATGGCCGAAGGAGTCCAAGAAGGCGACGTGGCGGCCAGGAGGAGGGTGTTGCGCCAGTTCGTGACCAATGTGGAGGTGGGAAGAAAAAGGGGAAGGCTCTGGTACACCTTCCCGCTCTCCCAGGTCCGCGGGCTATACTTGGTACCCCTGGAGGGATTCGAACCCCCGACCCACTGCTTAGAAGGCAGTTGCTCTCTCCAGACTGAGCTACAGGGGCAAAACAGTTGAAAATAGGGAGTCAAATACTCCGAAGCAGTTGGTCTTGTTTCCCTTTTCGCTATTCAAGGATAACACAGGCAAAGAGGGAAGTCAAGCCTCATTTCTTTTCGCTCAATTCCTTTATCACTTCTTTGTTTAGATTCCTCACATGTTCTATGAAACCCGTAACAGCGCCCAAGATATGTATGAACTCATTGCGGACTACATCGTCGACAAGCGGATAGGACATCCATTGGCCGAGAAGTTCTTTCTTCTTCCTGCTTACGTGGGCTAGTTCTCCATACATGAACATCTCAAGTATGCCCCTGCATGTGATGGTTTCACCGTCTATTCTGACAGGGGATTCGGCATCCAGGAACCTGTTAAGGTTGCTCCGTGAGTTGCTGAACAAGTCTTTCTTTCCTTGTGAGATAGGTAGAGCATCATAGATTCTTGCCACATTTCGGATAGAGCACCTTTCATTATCTTGATAGAAGAAGCGAAACGTCAGTATGAATGCTCGTATTGCCTCAGCATCAGGCCATCTCGTTTCTGTTCTAGTGGGCTCACCTTTCTTCCAAGAAATGCTGATGCCACTGTCTTGCTCACGCAAGAACTGCACGAAATTGGAATTCCTTAGTATTTCAGCCTTGCTATTAAAGAGTTCTAAGGCTTCTAGGTCTTCTGAGATGGTCATTCTCTTACCTTACCTTCTATAGCAGGCTTCCTCATTACAAGCGGAGGTCAAGCGAACCGCAAACACTAAAACTGCTTCCGCTTTCTCAGACTTGACCGAATCACTTGTTTAACCAGTTCCAATAGTCTTGGCAAGTCACCAAACGAGCAAACGATGAATTTGCTACAGAATTCGCGAAGTGTGTACGTGTTACCTCTAGCCAACCTCCTGCCTAGAGATGACGGAAGGAAAACGCTATCAGACGCAAGTTCGCTTACTCGAAGCCTCTCTTCAATGAGCGCTACGTTGCTGCTAGAATCATCAAGGTTATCTAATTCCTGAAATTGCCTCTTGGAGTGAGCAACAAAATCTGGGCCAAATGAGTTAACAAGGGTTAGGAAAGATGCTTTCCGAGTAATGTCCTCCAAAATCCGCGTATCTTCCACTTTCCCCAACGTCGTACCTTTGCCTAGAACGCGGAGCCTTGCCGTAGTGACTAGAATAGGAAGCACGAAGAAGGGTGTAACGTCTTCGGGATGCAAACCGAAAACTGGCCACCAGATAGATTCTGAAATCAGCCGAGGTAGCCCATACTGCAATTGATTAATCCCCCGTCTAATTTCGGCATCATATGCGTTGCCAGTTGACAAATCAATCTCAATCCCCTTGTAGCATAAAGGTGCACTGTCTTCGAACTCCCAGATTGGGTTAGTTGAAACCTTACAGAACGAGAATCTGTCAATCGGTCTTATTATGTAACCTTCGCCCACCGGGAAATCTGGCCTATTAATGTCAGGCAAAAAGACCCAAGTGATGTTGGGTGTTCTGTATTTGCATTCTATGAGTAGTTCTAGGGATGCAGTTACCTTATTGGGATTGCTTGTAGGAAACAACAAGTTACCCCTCAAGTCAATTGAAAAGTCCTTAGTTTCACCAGCCTCCATACGTTCATAGCAATAATCAGGCTCAACAATGAAGCCGCTCTTCGCTAAGACCTTTGCAGTTTCAAACTCGAGAGGAAAACCCGAACTGAGAAGACCCTTCTTCCACTTCTTTTTCGCCATACGCACATCACCTTGTCGGTCAAAGGCAGTCACCAGCCCTGTGCCACCCTCCACCAATCAGTATAGTTTAATAAACAGAAGTATGCAACTTTTCTGCCCTACAAATCTTCCTCTAGGCGTAATCTAAGCGTAGGGATTAACATAAGCAAGATATTATGTCAAAAGATGGACCCTTGTCAAGGGAGACCAGAGGGCTGAAGATAGTCTCCCCGCGCGATGGGCTACAGACGTTTGAGAAGCCGTTCTAGAGGCCCAGCCTCGGCTTGCAGAGTATCTCCAGGATCCGCAGGTCGAAGAAGGTCTGGGTGTTAGCAGGCACCAGGACTACAGCGGTATCGGCACCCCGTCCCGTGCCCGCGATGGCGATCACCTCCTCGTCGGTGCGCACCAAGCCGGCATCGGCAGCCATGAGGGCTATCTCACAAGCCACCTTCATCCCCTGGCCGAAGATGCGCAGAGTATAGGCTATGATCTCCCCCAACTCGTAGGTGCCTAACTTCTTGCGCACCGCCCTACCCACCCCGCCGAAAGCGTGCTGGCAAGTTAAAATCCTGGCCCCCGCTCCTTCGATGGCCGCCCGGTTTTCCTCCTTGAGTTCCTGCTCGTTGGGCTCGCGGAACCCCGTGGAGTGGGTGACAGCCACCAGATCGTACCCCTTGAAGAACTCCGCCGCCCGAGCCCCGGTCTCCCCGGTGGTAGTTGCCACCAAAATGGTTTTGATCCCCAACTCATCGGCTCGTGCCTTGGCGATCTCCAAAGTCCTTTCCGTGTTCTCTTTCCCTTCGCTATCGAAGTAGACCCCTCTCACGGTGATCTCAGACATTTTACATCGACCTCCTTACTAGAATTATGGCTTAGGGGGCAGGATTAGAACCACCTCGGCTGTCAAGGTGCGCCCGTCCTCGCTGAACTGGCCGAAAATGGCTACCGCCGTGCCCCTCTGCAACTACTCCGCATTCACCTCCCCCTCTCCGTCTCGCACTAGCGACTGTTATTTCTTCATCTCTTCCCTAAACCAGGAGATGGTAAGTTTGAGCCCTTCTTCCAGCCCGATCTTTGCCTCCCACTCTAAGGTCCTTCTGGCCCTCGTTATATCTGGCCGGCGCACGCGAGGGTCGTCAGGGGGCAGGGGACGAAAGACCACATCCGCCTTATTCCCGGTAAGTCTATTCACCACCTCCGCTAGCCCTAGGATCGACATCTCCTGGGGGTTACCCAGGTTCACCGGCTCTGCCTCAGGGGAGAAGAGCAACCTCTCGATCCCCTCTATCATATCCGAGACATAGCAGAAGGAACGGGTCTGAGTGCCATCGCCATAGATGGTGAGGGGCTCTCCTCGCAAGGCTTGGCCCAGGAAATTGGGTACCACCCGGCCATCATCTAGGCGCATACGAGGACCATAGGTGTTGAAGATGCGGGCGATGCGGGTATCCAACCCATGATACCGATGATAGGCCATAGTTAAGGCCTCAGCGAACCGCTTGGCCTCATCGTAGACCCCCCGGGGACCGATGGGGTTCACGTTCCCCCAGTACCCCTCGCTCTGGGGATGCTCCAAAGGGTCGCCGTACACCTCCGAGGTGGAGGCCAGAAGATATCGAGCCCCCTTAGCCCGCGCCAGCCCCAAACTCTTATGGGTACCCAAGGCCCCCACCTTCAAAGTCTGGATCGGGTACTCCATATAGTCGTTGGGACTGGCTGGGGAGGCGAAATGCAAGACTGCATCTAAAGGCCCCTCGACGTCGAGGTATTCGGTCACGTCTTGCTTGATGAAGCGGAAGTTGTCATTGTTCGCCAGATGTTCAATATTGGCTGTGCTCCCGGTGATAAGGTTGTCCATGGCTATCACCTGATGGCCTTGCTCCAAGAAGCGGTCGCACAGGTGCGAGCCCAAAAAGCCAGCCCCACCAGTAATGAGAATCTTCATGAGCACCTCCTCTCCCGCTCCGGATGCTGCGGTCGATTATCTACCTTGCCCCATATTTTGATTCGCCTAACTAGAGGACAATCTGATGACCGTTTTTGGTAAAATCGGCAGTCAAAGCAATCATCATATGTCTCATCGTTTCGCTGTGCTGCCTCAAAGATTTGTCTGATTCTAACGGTCTGCCTTTGATATTCTTTCAATAAGTTCTCTCTTTCCTCAGATATCAGTTCATCCAACCATTCTTCTAGGTGGCTCCTAAATCGCTGGTTTTCATTGCTGAAGGAAACACGATAAAGGTTGTTCTCTCTAAGAAAACTGGCCATATCTCTAGCCTTTGCTATGGACATAGCATCTTCTAGGGAGACAAACTTGGCTTCGGCCGCCTTTATAACGGGCACGCGTGTTCGGGGATCACTTCGTTTCCGCTCAGTCTCCGAAAAATCCTTTTCCACTTTATAGTAGCCTACAGCGAGGAATGTTGCAGAGCCATCGACAAATGTATAGTGGGTTCTGAAAAGGATATATAGCCCCTTGTACCTTTCAGATCTCTTTGCTATCCCACAGCGCGATAGTTCTTCGCACTGTCGATATTCAGGCACTCCACTATCATCCCTTCCCTCCAAATGAGGGTCGTATATGCTTCCATGGTCAAAATGCCCTCCGTCCCTTAAATTACACAGAAGAATGTTTCTTAGCACCAAGCGACGGTCGAAGACTATCTGACAGATTTGGGGAAATTGAGGCAGGCTAAAGAACGTATTACAAACTATGTACCTGCTTTTCATATATCAATCCTCTCCATCCGCCGCACGAGCCCCAAAGTCAAGCAGAAGATGAAAGCCAAGTCTACCAGGAAATAGGAATTGTCCACCAAGCCATGGGCCAGAAAGTCCACCATGCTGGCCATGAGACCCAGAGATAGAACCCGCATCCCTTCATCCTCCAGGCTCCGATAGAGGCGAAGGGCGACCTTGAAGAAGGCCGCCTCCAGCCAGATCAAGGCTACCACCCCCAAAACCCCCAGCCTGGTCCACCAATCTAAAATCAGGTTGTGGGGGTGAGAGAGATCCGGCTCTTGCCAAGCCTCCGGCAACATATACCGAGGGTAGTGATAGAGGAAGTTGTCCAGTCCCACTCCAAAGAGGGGATGATCTCGGATCATCTCTACGGCTGCCTTCCATAGAGCCAGGCGCCGCTGCGTGGTACCCTCTTGCAAACTCAAAAGAGAGGTTAGCCGCTCCAGCCCAGCCAAGGGGAGGAGAGCCAAAATAGCGGCCCCTACCCCACCTAGAGCAGCCAAAAAAGCCTTCCGCCCTCGCATCAGTCCCAAGAAGAGGACAGCCGCTGGCACCCCTAAGAGCCAGGCCCCCCTGGAAAAGGTCAGAAAGAGACACACCACCATAGGAAGCGAAGCGGTCCCGTAGGCCAGACGACGACCCTTAGCGGTTCCGAAAAGGGAGACAGCCAGGGTAAGAGGAAAAACGCGGCCCAGGAAAAGGCTGAGGTTATTGGGGGAGCCGTAAACCCCTCGGATGCGCCGCACCCCTTCCACGACGATCACATCGGCGGTGAAGAAGTATTGGAAGAGGCCGTACAGGGAGACGATCACCGCAGCCGCAACTAATCCATCAACGATGCGCCAAAGTTCTCCTTTGTGCTGGGGAACCTCTCGCAAGAGGAGATAAAAGAGGGCCGACTCTAAGACTACCACTCGGAACTCCCGGGCGCTCACCCCGAAGTTCTCAGAGACGGTGAGAGAGGAGAGGCTGAGGAGCAGGAAGAAGAGGACCCCCAGGTCAAGCATGGTAAGGGAGCGCCAGAAATCGCGCCCCCAATAGAGAACGAAAGAAGGGAGTTCTCTTAAAAGCCAAACCCCCCAAGGCACCTCTTGCAACTCGAAGGAAGAATCCTTCTCATACCGCTTCAAACCCTCGCTCCAAGAGCAGATCGCCGTCTTTAAGAACCAGAGGAGAAAAGAGATGAGGGTCAGCGTTTCCACCAAGGAGAACGCCTTCCCCAAGATAGGTTTAGGGTAGAGGAAGAAGGGGATGGAGAGGGCTATGAAAGCCAAGCCTAGGTCGAGGCGGAGATACAAAAGAGCCGCCACCATCGCTAAGGCCACAAGAGTAAGGAGTATCCAGGGGGAGAACTGATAAACCCCCAGGGCCAAGGCCAAAAGCCCGATCTTTTGCCACTCCGCGAGGCCAAGGTATAGATTAGCCATCCTTCGCCACGTTCGCTGAGAAGGAGCCGAAAGCATGAGCCTACCCAACCGCCAAGAGACCACCGTGGCCACCCCTGCCAAGAGGACAAGAGAGAGATAGTAGGCCTTGAAGTCGGCATCGCGCCGCACGATGAAGCCGATGATGCCCCCCTCTGAATCTCTGTCTGTGATCAACTGCAAAGTGTGTATCCCGTCAGGAAGCCCGCGCGCTAAGGCGACCTGCTGATAACTGACCATGTAATGAGTGATCATCTGGAAATGGGCTACATCTCTCTCCTCTCCTGAGAGGTACAATACACCTCTCCTGCGGCTCCTAAACTCAACCTCTCGCTCGTCGATGGTCACCTGGGCGGCGGTGAAAGGGTCGGTGAGGAGCAGATCCAAGCCGGTGCCCACGAAAGAGAATTTTAGGCTCCCCGGCCCTTCTATGATAGAAAGAGCCTCTCTCTCCCACTCCCCCTCATACCGGGCTGCCCAACTGTTGTCTGGGTAACGCCCAGGGTGAGCAGACACCCCTCCTTCCGCCCATCGGGCCACCTCTTGGTAGGTGAGACGAGGAGAAAAACCCTCATCAAGAAGAGCAAAGCCATGAATCGGATCCTCAGGGGAAGCATCGGGCTGGAGGTGCATGAGGGCCATCACCCCCAACCAAGGCCACTCATCCAAAGCCCGCTCTATCGCCTCCACCGTTCTCTTGGCCTGCACCTCTTCGGTGTCACTACCCCAGGGAGGAGGCTCCCCTACCCAGTCGAGAGGAAGCGAGTTCCAACCGAACTCCACCGCCCAAACCGCCTTATCATCCCCGTTGCGGAGCATCACCTGCCGCAAGAGCACCGCCCGGGAGAAATTGGTGACCCCGGGGTCCAGGCGTCGATCCTCAGATCCGCTCCAAAAGCCGTAAGGCTTGATAGCCAAGATGTCGAAATACCCCTTGGCTCCCGCCTCGTACATCTCCTGGAGGAAGAGGAGATCGCTCATATTGCGGCCACCCTGCTCCGCGTTGGGCGCTAGCCCAGCGGAGAGGACGCAAGCGCCAGGATCGGCCCTCTTGATGACCTCATAAGCCCCCTGCAAGAGGTGCACATATCCTATAGGCTGCACGTACCGCTCCCCCCAATGGGGGTAGATGTTGGGCTCGTCCCAGATCTCATAGAAATCGATGCCATCTTTATAACGGTCCGCAAAATCGCGCACGAAACCCTCGTAGTCGGCGAAATCGCGGGGCGGAGCGTAGAGGTTATCCCCATCCATGGGCGCCCGAGCCCAGGGAGGCGAGGTATCGAGAACAGCGATGAGAGTGAGCCCATACTCCTCGGCCAGCGCCACCATCCTGTCCCCCTTCCCCCAGGAATAGACCCCCCGTTCTGGCTCAATCTGGGCCCAAGGGAAATGCTGCCTGATCCAGAGGAAGCCACCATCACGAGCATACTCCAGCGCCTGACGCAACTCTTCCTCGCTCTCATACCGCTCTAAAGAAGCGTTTACCCCCAAGGGGTAAAGAGAGGCCTGTGGTATATCCGGAGGCTCCCCATAGAGGACCCCCTGATGAAGATAACGATGGGAAGCGATCACCTTCAAGCCCAGCCAACCCAAAGAAGCGAGACAAACGAGGTAGAGAATGACACCCCCGAGAATCAAAAGCGGTTGGCTTCGTTTAGCATTGTTTTCCATAGTTTTGCTACCTTGCCCAGCGAGGCTGACTGGCTCCACCATCGATAGTTAACTGGTTCCAAGAGCGGTTCTCCAGGTCGAGAAGGTGAAGGTTGCCCTCTTTCACCACGATTACCTCTCCGCCCCCAGGCGACCCAACCCAGGGGACTAGTTCCTCCACCACTAACCCCTCTTCTCCCCGGGGTGGGAACACCTTCTCTTCATTGCTACCATCTCGGTCCACGGTATAGAGAAAGTATCTCGTCTCCTGAGAACGGTCAGGACTCTCCGCCTGACCGAATAAGATAGAATCGCCTGAGGACCAACGGGGCGAAGACCAGATCCCCACCTGCGGAACCAGCCTCACTTTCACCTTCCCATCCACAGATAAGACCCAAAGATCGAATGTTCCTTCATCTGAGTGAGTCGTAGTGACCAGGAAGAGGCTATCGGGGGACCAGGAGAGGGTGGGAACCCAAACCCATTCCGCGTAGGTATAGTAAGGAGCGAAGGAAAGAAGAGTCGTACGCTCCCCGCTAGAGGCATCGATCACCCCCACCTCATCGGCATCGGCATAGGCGAAGAGGCTCCCATCGGGAGACCAGGCGAAGTTCATCCCCCACCAGCCATAGATGCCCCCTGAGGAAGGAGGCAGCACCTCCTCTTCCTCATCTTCCAGTGAGGCGATCCAGAGATCGTTTCTGGCTTTCCAGCCCGGAGCGCCTTCCGTCTTCTCGGCGGTGGAGTAGGCGATCTTATCACCATCGGGAGACCACTCAGCGTATCGCACCCCTTCGATCCCCAAAGGCTGGGGCTCATCGCCCACCACCACCGTGCTCACCATCCAGAGGCTGTTCAAGGCTGACCCAATAGTGCGGGTGAAGAGAAGCCTAGTGCCATCGGGAGAGAGGGCGAAGACCCGCCCATCCAAGTCGCCGCTCACCGTCAAGGGCCGCTTCTGCCCGCTCTCGTGGCGCATCACCCAGGCGTTCCCGTAGGAGATGTAGGCTATGGTCCCGCTGAGGGGGATGGAGGGAAGGAGCCCCTTGGCCCCCACCAGTTCCACCTCCGGCACCGGCTCCACGACGACCCTCCTAGCCACCACCTTCCGGGCCACCTCCTCGCCATCCTCATAGGTCAAAAGCCATACGACCTCCTCCTCCCCCTCCACCCCCTCCTGCACCAGCCGGCTCTCCCCTACTTCCAAAGCCTCATCCTTTATCGCCCGCCTCTCGAAAGGGGTCTTTTGAACCTCGACCTCGGTCTCCTCCTGCACTCGGATCACGCGGATCTCCATCCCCTCTTGCACGCTCTCCCAAAGGTCCGGCTCCACCCTATCCAGGTCTCCCAAAGCCACCTCGGCCTCACTCAGCACCTGACGCACCGTCTCCGCTTCCGTCTCCACCGTCTGGCTTCTGCCATCCATCCGGATGGTGACGCCCTTGGAGTGGCTACAAGCCACCAGGAGCACCATGAGAAGAGGTACAAACGCCACTCGGCTCCGCACAGCCCGACCCCTCTCTTCCAAGTCCTTCCCCCTCCCGCCTCGGCTATTCTACTCCAAAAGGGTGCCCCCTACAACCGAAATCATTGACTGATCACTCTTGAGGTGGTATAACTATAAAAGAGGTTTTGTCCCCTCCGTTTTCGCATTTTACCCCGGTCAGAAAAGAGGGAAGGTGAAACGCAGAAAGGCCAAGGCAGCCGCCCTTATCGTCTCTTTTCCCCTGCTTCTCATCGCCCTTGCTGCTCTCCTGGCCCTACCCCCCAAAACAGCGGCTAACTCTGACATCTACTTTGTGGGCGGGCCCCGGTCGCCGAGCGATGATAACTCTTGCATCAGCACCTGCCACCCCTGCGCCACCATCCAGGGTGCCATCGACAAAGCCACTGGCGGCGATGAGATCCGGGTCTATCTGGGGACCTACACCGAAACCCTGGTCATAGCCAAGGCCCTGACCCTAAAAGGGGGGTATTGGCTCTCGGCCATGGGTGATTGTCCTGACATCGCTGACGTATGGAGTTCCGGCTACTCCACCACCGTCAACGACCAGGCACCGGGCTCTGGCGTAGTGTATGCCAGTTCCAACCTAGACCTGTCCAACTTCATCCTCACCGGCGGCAGCTATGGAGGTATCTTCACCAGCGCCGATATCACGATAACGGACGTCACCGTTCGGGACAACACGGGAGGCCCGGGCATCGAGGTCGGGGGGGGGAACGGCGCGGATCGAAAGCAGCACCATCGAGAACAACAGCAGTGACTCTTACGGGGGCGGCATCTATCTCTGGGGTGGCGCGACCGCCCTCATCAGCGACACGAACGTTATCAGCAACACCGCCTCTATGGGGGGTGGAGGGATATACGCTTACTCATCGACCATCACCGTAACCAACAGTGTCATCACCGGAAACATGACCACCTACAGTAGTGGCGGGGGGATAAGGGCAGACGACTCTACCGCCAAAATAACGGGCAATGACATCATCAGCAACACAGCAGACTGTTATGGAGGTGGGATAAGCGTATACCGCGGCTCCGCTGAGATCAGCGGGAACCATATTGAGCGAAATGTGGAAGTTGAGCTCAAAGGAAGCATCTATATCCAAAAGACGACCGCCCCCAGCCATATAGACGCCAACACCATATTGAGCAACACCGCTGGAATCCTTATATCGCGTGCCGCACCGGTGACGGTGAGCAACAACATCGTGGCCCATAGCGATTATGATGGCCTCTGGGTATTCGATACCTCGCTGGCCATAGTCAACAACACCATCGCCTTCAATGCAAATGGAGGCATAGGCGCGTCGGCTTCCTCTTCCACCATCGCCAACAACATCATCGTCTCCAACACATACGGTATCCAGGGCTGGGCCCCTATCACCCTCACCATTGACTACAACGATGTCTGGGGGAACGATTCCAATTACCAGAACGTGAGCGCTGGCACCCATGACATCTCTGCCGACCCCCGGTTTGTGGGCCCCTCGGCCAATGACTATCACCTGCAAGTGGACTCCCCAGCCATCAACAAAGGTACCTTCACCGGAGCGCCCTCCACTGATTTCGATGGAGATCCTCGCCCCTATGATTGCTTCATAGACATCGGGGCGGACGAGAACACTCTCAGTGACTACTGCAAGCGAGTCTTCTTGCCCCTCATCATGAAGAACTACTAGTCTGCGCCCACCGCTATTGACACCCACCTCCCTCCGTGATATGATAGGTGTAGATACGCGTCTTTGCTGCCCAGGAAAGGAGGAATACCATGCGTTTCTGTCCGAAGCCCTTGAGTGGCAGGAGGAATCGCGTCCTGACCGTTTTCTCTCTTTCCCTTCTCCTTCTCGGCCTCATCTCTCTCCCTACCCGTGCAGTGCCCAAATCAAGCCCATCTCTATTTGTAGGTACCATCTACACCGTCAACACCACCGCTGATGATGACGATGGCTCCTGTGACCCACTCCCCTCCGGCGATTGTACCCTTCGCGAGGCCATCAACCTCGCCAACGCAGATGGCGACTCCAGCACCATCGAGTTCAACATCCCCAACCCTGGCCCCGGCTGTGACGGTATCACCTGCATCATCACGATTGACTCTGCTCTGCCTTCTATCTGGAGCCCTGAGGGACCCACCATCGATGGTACAACCCAGGCTGCCAACCAAGGAGACACCAACTCCTACGGCCCGGAGATCGAGATCTCGGGAGAGACGGCACCCGTAGGGACCGTATGTTTTCGTCTTTCATCTCCGACTTCGCACACCACCATAAAGGGCCTGGTCATCCGTTGTACAGGCCAGGGGATCAGAATCTGGGGTAACTACAATACCATCATCGGCAACTACATCGGCACCGATGCCACAGGGACCGCTGTCCTGGGCTCCTTTGGTAGTGGGATCTCTCTCGATGATGTGGCCCAAAACAACACCATCGGAGGTCCCACCGAGGCCGACCGAAACCTCATCTCCGGCAACCACAGTGGCATCGCACTCTGGGGCTCGACGACTACTGGCAACATCATCGAGGGCAACTACATCGGCACCGACCGCACCGGTACCCAACCTCTGGGCAACACCTATCACGGCATATACATCCACGATGGAGCACACGATAACACCGTGGGCCCGAACAACATCATCGCTTACAACGGTCATCTCGGAGTCCTTGTGAATGAGGCTGGTACCACCGGCAACACCATCACCCAAAACAGCATCCATAGCAACTCATTGGGGGGCATCAACCTCTCCGGCGGGGGGAACAATATGCTCGCCTCCCCAAGCCTAAGCCCCGGCGCTTGCGACGCTGTTGGCGGCTCGACGCGCATCGCTTGGCCCAGCGTTGCCGTTGAGGTTTTCTCCGACGCTGATGGCCAAGGCTGGTTCTACGAAGAGGGCACCTTCGACTGGTCGCCAGACGGTCTTTCCTTCACCTTTTACCCTGCCTCCGGCTCGCTCCATGGCCTCATGGTTACAGCGACCATCACCGACCTTACCACTGGCGATACCTCTGAGTTCTCGGCCCCGGTCCCATCCGGATGCCCGGTGACCTTCCTCCACCTTCCCCTCATCCTGAAGAACTACACCCCCTAGCCTGTATCCATATTTTTATGTAGGGGAGGGGCTTGCCTGTCCTGAGCGCAGCGAAGGGTCCCCTCCCACTTTCGGGAGGCCACGAGGGCCTCCCCTACTTTAGCCTCCCCTCTGGTTTGTGGTATAATCCCTCCACAGGCCTTTTCCATACCGAGGATGGCGATGAATTCGAGGAAACTAGATTTGGAGCAAATCCTTACCAGAGGCGTGGCTGAGATAATCGTCAAAGAGGAGTTTCGAGAGAAGTTAGCCTCTGGGCGCTCGCTCCGCCTCAAACTCGGGGTCGACCCCTCCCAGCCCGACTTGCACATCGGCCATGGGGTGGTCTTGCGGAAACTCCGCCAACTCCAAGAACTCGGTCATCAGGTGGTCCTGGTGGTCGGAGACTGGACGGCCCAGATCGGCGACCCCAGCGGTAGGGATGAGACCCGCACCATGCTCACCCCGCAAGAGGTCAAGGCCAACGCCCAGACCTACATGGAACAGTTCTTCATCATCGTAGATGAGGAACGCACGGAGGTGCGTTGGCAGAGTGAGTGGTACGAGGGGTTCACCCTGGCCGATCTCTTCAACCTAGCCAGCCGCTTCACCCTGGGGCAACTGATGGCCCATGAGACCTTCCGCCAACGGTACGAGGAGGGGCTCCCCTTGACGCTAATGGAGTTGATGTACCCCCTCCTTCAAGCCTACGACTCCGTGGCCATCGAAGCAGATGTGGAGTTCGGGGGTACCGACCAGAAGTTCAACAACCTGGCCGGTCGCGAACTGCAAAGGATGATGGGGCTGCCGCCCCAGGATGTTTTCCTAGTGCCCCTCTTGCCCGGCACCGATGGGCGCAAGATGAGCAAGACCTTCGACAATACCATCAACTTCATCGACCCCCCTGATAAGATGTACGGTAAGGTCATGTCCATCACCGACGAGATGCTCATCACCTACTTCACCCTCACCACCGACCTCCCCGATGAGGAGATAGAGGAGATGTCTCGCGCTTTGGAGGAGGGAACGGTCAACCCCCGCGACCTGAAGATGCGCTTGGGTCGGGAGATCATAACCCAATTCCACGGCCCTCAAGCGGCGCAAGAGGCAGAAAGAGAGTTCATCCGCATCTTCCGGGACAGGGAACTACCTTCTGAGATACCCCGTTCTGAATACATTCCTAAGGTGGAGGTGAAGAAGCAAGGAAGTACAAGGAGAGTTCCTCTACCACCGAGCCAAGCGCCGTCCCGTGAATTTTCTCTACTTGCGGCGGAGCCACCAAGTCGAACGGCTGATGGCCAGATAATAGTATATCTCGATTTCGGCTTCCGCTCAGGAATAGTTCAAATGCCCGCTGGGGCTTTGGCCTCTCTAACAGCCAATTCCCTCAAGTGCTCTGTGGTTGATATCCTCTACCATCTAGGGCTAACACAAAGTAAGAGCGAGGCTCGCAGGCTTATTAACCAAGGAGGAGTACGGCTTGACGGAGAGAAAATCGAGGCCGAGCAGATCGACCTTCCTCTAGATCGTGATTCTGTCCTCCAGGTAGGCAAAAGAAAGTTCCGCCGGCTAATACGGTTAATACCTCCATAGGAATCACCGAAACAGAGTTGAGCGTCCGCAGGGACGCCCTTTTTTCCTTCTTAATCACAGGCTGAATCGTCAAGGACGGTAACCGTGCTTCCCTCGTAGTCGGTTACATAGATGCGGTCTCCGTAGAGTGTAATGCCCTCGCCTCCCCAGGGTACACCTTGCTGGCCAATAGTCACGCTGTCCACCAGTTGATTGGTATCCCCATCCAGAATGTAGAGTTTGCTCTCCGCGGCAGCAACGATGTAGATCCGATTGCTGCCAGAGTTGACCGCCAGAGCATGGGGCACGGCAGGCATAGAAATGGTAGCCACAATAGTATTGGTGTTGGTATCGAGCACCTCAACGCTATTATCCGATTGATCGCTGATATAGACCCTGGCAGTGGCGGGATTGGCGGCCACTCCGAAGAAGCGGCCCTGGTCGGAAGAAAGAACTTGAGTCACCGAGCCATCGCTTCCCACCTTATAGACCCCACCCGACCAACTGGCCACATAGGCGCTATTGCCTATAGTGGCTAACATAGTTGGGTTGCCGGGCACACCTATCGTGTTCGTCCCCAGGTCGCTGCTATTGATGACAGTCACGCTGTTGGAATCGAAGTTGGCTACGAAAACGTAGTCGCTTCCGGCTGCCACACCAAAGGGGTGAACACCCACCGGTATGATCTGCACATCTGCCGGGTTACTGATGAGGATGGCCGACACATTGTTCCCATTGCGGTTGGCTACATAGACCCGGCCGTGAGAAATGGCTACTCCATTAGCGTAGCGACCTAGGCCCGCGGCGGCCTTCGTATCCCAGGTAGCCACCACTGTGTTGCTCGCCCGGTCGATCACCTTCACCTGGGGCACATCATGGAGCCCCACGTAAACCTTATTGGCTCCCGTAGCCACCCCCTTGGGATGCGTTCCCACGCCTATGGTGGTCACGGAGGTTGGCAGGCAGGGGCCAGCGGGTGGCGTCGCCGTAGGGGTCGAGGTGGGAGTGGCCGTATCCACGGGCGTAGGGGCGACCCCCGTAGGCGTAGAGGTAAGGGTGGGAGTAGATGTGGGGGTCGGGCTGGCCACCACCAAAGTAGGGGTCTCGGTGGCCTCCAAAGATGGCGTAGGACTCGCTTCGCCGATAGCCTCCACTGCACTCAAAGTTATCGCTTCCGACTCGCCCACCTGACCGGCCGCGTTATAGGCTTTCACTAATATAGTGTACTCCCCCGGACTGAGGGGGGTCCAAGACTGCAAGACAGAGAAAGGCGTCTGACCCTTGGCCACGGGGCTGGAATCGGTATGTACTGTAGCCTCGTCCACCCAAAGTTCCACCTTGGCTACCCCCTGCGCATCGGTGGAAGTGGACTGTATGGTCACCTCCTGCCCTACCTCCACCGTGGTTCCGCTGGAAGGGCTATCGATTACCACACTAGGCCCAGCCCCCCTCCTGGGCCAGGGGAGGGTACAAGCCAACGCCGCCATAATCAAAAAACAGACCACCAGCCAGAAATGCCACCGCCAATACCTACTGGTCTTCATGGCTCCCTCCTTTGATTGCATCGTAGCACATCCCGCCCGCGCCGTCAACAAGGGCTAGTATATGTAGCGTCGCCGTTTACGGCGACGGATGGACGTCCGAGATAAAGATAAAGCCTTTGCCAAACGCTCAAGGCGGGCTCAGACGCTACATCTGAGCGACAATCCCCACCAGCCTACCAACAGCAAAAAGAGAAAGGCCCACCGAACATGGGTGGGCCTCGTGCTCTCCGATGATCTAGACCAGCGCCAAGCCGCTATCACCTAATCGATTGTAACTCTCACCAGATTGATCCGGAAGCGACCTTCAAACTCACCGTTGCTTTCGAGGGAATGATCCCCTTCCCCAGCAGTAACTGGATCCCAGGTTACCGTGGCCCTGTCTATCCAATAAGGAGCATACGGACCATAGGGATCGCTATAATGCTCACGGTTAATCAATCCTCGCACCTCAATCTCTAACGGTTGGTCGCTATTCATGGTGAAGGGATCAGTCTCCCAATTGAAGAAGCTTGTGTGAGCATCCGTCACGCCGGTGAAATAGGAGTCTGGATATGCACCCGGTAACTCCTTCATGGGAAGACCATTTACGTACACTCGTAGGAAAGTGTTACATACACCTCCTGGACACTTGTACTCAGGTATATCTGCCCAATGAACCTCGCTGAAACGCACCCTCACCGTCACCTCGGTAGGCCCTGCGGGTATGACCGTCACGGTGACATTTTTGTCGAAATCCCCGCTAGGGGCTTCCACGTGGAGGGTGTAGTCGTAATCGCCTGGGTCGGCCCGAGATAACTCCTTTTCACCATCTGGCCCAGTGACGGCCACATGGTCACCCACCCCCGGTCCGCTAAGATATATGGCCGACACACACTCCACATGCCACTTCAGTTTGAATGTGACATTCACCTCCACCGTATCAGGATCAGCCCAGAAATCGGCCACTGCTGGACACGGCGTGGCCGTGGGAGCCGGGGTATCGGTGGGCTCGGGAGTGGGCGTCTCCGTGGGCGTAGCGGTAGGAGGACTGGTGGGCGTGGCAGTGGCTCCCGGTGGAGAGGTAGCCGTCGCTGTAGGGGACGTCGTCGGGGTAGGCGTCTCAGATGGCACCTCCTCGGTAGCCGTGGGCGTTGCCTCGGCCACCCCAGTGGCCACTATGAGGACGATGGCCGCTGGCTCGCTGGCTTGCCCCCTGCCATCGTAGGCCCTCACCTCCACCGTGTGCGGGCCAACCCCGGAGGCCGGCCATGTCAGCGCGGCGCTGAAGGCGTCCTGGGGGCTGGGGCTGCTAGCACTATCCACCAGCCCATCATCCACCCACAACTCCACCCTCACGATGGAGCGCCCGGTGGCTCTGGCCTCTACCGTTACCTCATCACCCTCTACTGTCTCGTAGTTGCTCGGTGGAGCGGCAATCTCCACGGAGGGCTTCTCGGGAAAGAAGTAGCGCCAGCCCAAGAAGATGCCACAGGCCAGCAGGGCAAAAATCACCACGATAGACCCGATACCAATGACCCACTTCCACTGCGCACTCATATCTCTCCTCCTTCGATATTGGCTTTAGATTATATAATATTATAGCACGCTGCACGCCTCAAAGCAATACCTTCCTTAAAACCCTAAAAACTACTCTGCTTTGTTGGACTCCCCCTTGACGCGCTCCCGCCACTCGTAGAGCCTATTCAACGCCTCTATGGGCGAGAGGGAATCCACATCCAAATCCTTCAACTCTTCCAGGAGGGGGTGTTCCAGGGAGAAAAGGGGAAGTTGTTTTGCCTTCGGCGCTCTCATCGGGGAGCGGGGCGCACCCTCCTCCAACTCCTCCAGGATCTCCTGGGCCCGATGGATGACCGCCCTGGGAAGGCCAGCCAACTGAGCCACATGAATTCCGTAACTCTTGTCCATCCCCCCGGGGACGACTCGACGCAAGAAGATAACCTGGTCTCCTTCTTCGGTCACGGCCATGTTGTAGTTGCGCACTCGGGGAAGAAACCGGGCTAGTTCGGTCAACTCGTGATAGTGGGTAGCGTAGAGCGTCTTTGCCCTAAGGTGAGGGTGGTTATGGATATATTCTACCACCGCCCAGGCGATGGATATGCCATCGTAGGTGCTCGTCCCCCGCCCTATCTCGTCTAGGATGAGGAGGCTCCTATCGGTGGCGTGGTGGAGGATGTTGGCGGTCTCCAGCATCTCCACCATGAAGGTGCTCTGGCCAGCACTGATCTCGTCTTGAGCGCCGATGCGGGTGAAGATCCGGTCCACCAAGCCGATCCTGGCCTCATCGGCGGGGACAAACGAGCCCATCTGGGCCATGAGCACGATGAGAGCTACCTGGCGGAGATAAGTGGACTTCCCGGCCATATTGGGTCCCGTGAGGACGATGATCTGCTCCTCGCTGGTGAGATGGGCGTCGTTAGGGACGAAAGGCTCCTCCCTTTGGGTCAACTCCACCACCGGATGGCGCCCCGCGACAATATATATCTCCTTCTCCTCGGTGAGCAGAGGGCGCACGTAGTTATTGCGCGCCGCCACCTCCGCCAAGGCAGTGCAGACGTCCAGGCGAGACAAGGCCCGGGCGGTGGAAAGGAGCCGAGGAGCGTATAGCGCCACCTCCTGACAAACCTGACGGAAGACCTGGGCCTCTAGTTCGGCACTCCTCCCTTGGGCGTTTAAGATAAGGGTTTCGTATTCCTTCAGTTCCGGGGTGATGTACCGCTCCGCGCCAGCCAAGGTCTGCTTGCGGATATACTCCTCCGGAACCTTATCCAGGTTGGCCTTCGTCACCTCGATGTAGTAGCCAAAGACCTTGTTGTAACCCACCTTAAGCGACTTAACCCTTGTCCTCTCCCGCTCTCTCCGCTCCAGACCAGCCACCCACTCTTTGGCCTCCTTGGCCGCGGCCAAGAGTTTATCTAACTCCGGAGAGAAGCCAGGAGCGATCACCCCTGAAGCGCCTAATGTGGCCGGGGCGTCCTCGGCGATCGCCTTAGCGACCAGTTCCACCACCTCTGAGCAGGGATCTAGCGCCACTTCCAGCAAAGGATGGTGGGGAGGGAGAGAGAACTGGGCGAGGGTCTCTTTGATTTGGGGCACCACCTCTAGACTCATCTGAACCGCTAATAGATCCCTGGGCCCCGCTATCCCCTGCACTACCCTCCCTATAAGCCGCTCCAGGTCCCTAACCCCCCTGAGAAGGGAGAGGAGTTCCGCCCGCAGCGCCCCCTGGCTGTGGAGGGCCTCCACCGTATCCAAACGCCGGTTCAACCTCTCCATCTCCAGAAGCGGCTGGCTCAGCCAGCGACGGAGGAGCCGTCCTCCCATAGAGGTGACCGTGGCATCTATCACCCCTAAGAGAGAGCCCTGGACGGAGCGAGTGCGGATGGTCTGGGTGAGTTCCAAGTTCCGCCGTGTGGCGGAATCGAGGGTCATGAAAGCCTCAGTGGAGTAGGTCCTCAGGCCGTCTAGTTGTTCCAGAGCCGCCTTTTGCGTCTCCTCCAGGTATTGGACGATAGCCCCGGCGGCGCTTATGGCCAAGGGCAAACCCTGGCACCCATACCCCTCTAACGACGAAGCGCCAAACTGCGCCAAGAGCGCCTGCCCAGCCCGTTCCACCTCGAACCGCCAGGAGTCATAGGGGGTGAAGTGCACCCCCTCCAATGAGGGCCTAAACCCCTCACCCTCCTCCACTAGGCACTCCACGGGCTGCAACCTTGAGAGTTCCTCCTCCACCTCTTTCCGCACATCGTCCCCGTCCAGTTGCGTAGTGGCGAACTCTCCTGTCGTTATGTCAATATAGGCTACCCCTGCCCTATCCTCTTCTACCACCAAGGCGGCCAGATAGTTGTTCCGCTTCTCCTCCAAGAGCGTGGGCTCCACCACCGTCCCTGGAGTAACTACTCGCACCACATCGCGGAGCATCAGTCCTTGCTGAGGCTCCTCTGACACCTGTTCCACGATGGCCACTTTGTGCCCGGCCCCGATGAGTTTGGCGATATACCCATCGGCGGCGTGGTGGGGCACCCCCGCCATAGGCACCCGCTTACCCTTAGAGACCGGCCGAGAGGTGAGGACAATGTCGCATATCTGAGAGACCGTCTTTGCGTCCTCGTCGAAGGTCTCATAGAAGTCGCCTAGCCGGAAGAAAACGATAGCATCAGGGTACCGCTTCTTGATCTCTAGATACTGCTTCCGCATGGGGGTAGACATAGAAGTCGCCCTTTGCAAACGCCGCTATCACTCCCTCTTATCTTAACACCGTTTCCCCGTTTTGGCTATACCAAAAAGGCCGATCGATATCGGTCGGCCTGCCTTGAGCCTTGTCCAGCAGGTATGGCAACCTGCCTTACAGGTTCTTCCGATTCCTCGTCCGAGACAGGCTCGGACGCTACGTTGTAACTGTAGGGGCGGGGCTTGTCCCCGCCCGAAAGACAGGAGGCCTCAAGGGAAGGGCCTCCCCTACGTTTTGATTGCCAGCCTGCCCCAAGGCGTACCAGCCTGTCCTGCCTGCCCTGGCACGTGGCAGGCCAGGGGCCGGGGGAGGCAACTTCAGCCAGCACCAGTTGTTCTCCCCTCAAGGGGTCGTATCCGGGGTCTCCAGCACTCCCACCATCTCCATGAGCCGCTTGTTCACGATGGCCACATCCCCGGAGAATATCGCCTTCGGGTAGAGGGTGAGGACCGCCCGGGCCTGGGTCAGGGGCACAAAATGGCCCGTCTCCCTGATCATAAGGATGCACGGATCGCCAGTGCCTCGCAGATACAACCTCCCCGAGATCTCATAGGGTAGGACGGTAAGGAGCACATCGTATGGCTTCTTTTCCACATATTTGGAGATGCGACTTGCCGTGCCATTGCTCCTTGCACCGGTGAGCAGAGCGAAGACGATAGCCTCCTTCATAAGGATTACAGAGGGATAGCTATAGACCACTTTTTCCGGTTCGATGACCCGCGCCACCTCCGCCTTACTAAGTTCCACATAGGAATATAACTCGTCATTGAGGACATCGGTGAGCCGTCGGTCGCCGGTGAAGATCCGCCCCCTGACCCGATGCTGGTTGGTGAAGAAATCAGCGGTGATAACTTCCGGTGGCATAGGGAACCTCCTGGGCCATTTTAAACCTATTATATCTCATTCAGCATCAGGGAGCAATGAGTTCATAAAGGCTCCTCTTGTAGCGGAACCCTGAGCATGGTATAATCGCTGGCGGAAAGACCAAGGGGTAGAGGGAGAAGAATGGGGTTCCTAGAGATGTTGGCTACTGGTGAGATAATCTTGGCTGACGGGGCTATGGGGACCATGCTCCAAGCCGCAGGGTTGGAAAAGAGGCATGCTCCCGAGGAGTGGAACCTCACTCATCCGGAGAAAGTCCTGGCCATCCATCGGGGGTATGTCGCCGCCGGCTCCGAGATGATCCTGACCAACAGTTTTGGTGCCAATCGGTTTAGGCTAGCCAAGTACGGCTTGGAAGAGAAAGTCTATGAACTCAACCGCGGGGCAGCGGAATTAGCCAGAGAGGCAGGCGATGCCCTAGTAGCCGGCTCCATGGGCCCCACGGGGGAGTTCTTCCCCCCTCTGGGGAC
>DFBK01000090.1 GCA_002366595.1 Anaerolineales bacterium UBA3082
GTCGGCGTCCAGGATGGCTACCAAAGAGACCTCCGGCAGATCCAACCCCTCTCGAAGGAGGTTGATGCCCACTACAACGTCGTACACCCCAAATCGTAGGTCACGGAGGATCTCTACCCGCTCGATGGTGTATATCTCCGAGTGGAGATAGTGGACTTTTATCCCCATCTCCGCCAGGTAGTCGGCCAAATCTTCCGCCATTCGCTTGGTGAGGGTGGTGACCAAGGCCCGCTGTCCCTGCTTCACTCTCTCGTTTATCTGGTAGATGAGGTCCTCGATCTGGCCTCGGGTGGGCTTGACTATCACCTGGGGGTCCACCAGCCCGGTGGGCCTGATGATCTGCTCCACCACCTGGTCGCTATGCTCCAACTCGTAGGGTCCCGGTGTGGCTGAGGTGTAGATGACCTGATAGATATGCTTTTCGAACTCCTCAAAGGTGAGGGGGCGGTTATCTAGGGCCGAGGGGAGCCGGAAGCCATACTCTACCAGGGTCTTCTTTCTGGAGCGGTCTCCCCGATACATGCCGTGCAGTTGGGGGATGGTCATATGGGACTCGTCGATGATGATGAGGAGGTCATCGGGGAAGTAGTCGAGAAGGGTCCAGGGGGGCTCGCCGGGGGCCCTTTGGGCCAGATGTCGAGAGTAGTTCTCCACCCCGGCGCAGTAGCCGATCTCCCGCAGCATTTCCAGGTCGTACTTCGTGCGCTGCTCCAGTCGAGCCGCCTCCAAAATCTTATCTTGGCCCCTAAGTTCGAAGAGCCGCTCCTCGAGTTCCCTCTCTATATCCTCTAGGGCTAACGCCAGCCGTTCTTGGGGGGTGATGAAATGCTTGGCCGGATAGATATTGATGCTCTCCCTTTCGATGAGGATCTCGCCGGTGAGGGGGTCTATCTCCACCATCCGCTCTATCTGGTCGCCCCAGAACTCGATGCGGTAGGCGAGTTCCTCATAGGCGGGTTGGATTTCCAGGGTGTCACCCCGCACGCGGAACCTGCCTCGCCTCAACTCTAAATCGTTCCGCTCGTAGTAGATGTCCACCAGGTGGCGCAGGACCTTCTCTCGGTTGCGGATCTCCCCTTTCTTGAGGGTGACCACCACCTTGCCGTAGTCCTCCGGCGAGCCCAGGCCGTAGATGCAGGAGACGGAGGCCACGATAACCACATCGCGGCGGGAGAGGAGGGCCGAGGTGGCGGCCAGCCTTAGCCGGTCGATCTCATCGTTGATGCTGGCGTCCTTCTCGATGTAGGTATCGGTGCGGGGGAGATAGGCCTCCGGCTGGTAGTAGTCGTAATAACTGACGAAATAGGCTACGGCGTTATGGGGGAAGAACTCCTTGAACTCGGAGTAGAGTTGAGCCGCTAGGGTCTTATTATGGGCGATGACCAGGGTGGGGCGCTGCATCTCTTCGATGACGTTGGCCATGGCGAAGGTCTTGCCCGTCCCCGTGGCCCCCAACAAAGTCTGATGTCTATACCCGTTTTTGAGGCCCTCTAGCAGTTGTTGGATCGCCTGGGGCTGATCGCCGGTAGGCCTGAAATCGGAGACCAGTTTGAATTCTGGCATAGTAGTCTCTCAAAAGTTAGAGTCGCCTATTGGGGCTGCTAAAGCAGATTTCCCATAGAACTTCCGTTCAAACTCTTATTATACTACGGTTTGGGGGATTTGTCTAGCATAAGAGGGGGCTAGCTTGTTGCGTAATAGTATGTGAAGTGAAGACCGTTGTGATTGAACAGAACATTTGTAGTAGTACTAAAGTACTATTGACAGACTAAGGAAAACCTGGGACACTAAGGGCAGATAGTGAACAATAGAGGACAACGGAGGACAGCAGGGGAGGGCAAGATGGCGGTTGTAGTACGTGAAGTTCTGACACCGGAGGAAGTGGCAGACTTTCTGCGCGTAAGCTCCAAGACCATCTACCGCTCTATCCGAAACGGGGAGCTCATCGCAGCCCGCGTTGGTCGGCAGTACCGCATTCCAAAGCGCAATATCGAGCTCTTTTTGGCCTCAAGGAGTACGGGCAAGCAAGCAATCGATGCTCTGTTTGAGCGAGTGAGCGAGGTTGCCTTGCGATATGATTACGATCCAGAGGAAATCGAGCGAGATATTGCTGAAGCAATTGAGGTGGTGCGTCGGAGTGCTGAGTGATTCGTGCCGTTCTCGACACCAATGTACTCGTCAGCGCTTTCATCAATAGACACGGAGCACCTCGGCAGATCTTGAACGCATGGCAAGAGGGCAAGTTCGAGCTAGTCACGAGCTTGCCCATTTTGCAAGAAGCAGACGAGGTCTTGCATCGTAAGCATATTCAGCGAAAGTATCGGTTGGGAGAACTTGACATTTGGACATATCTTCTGCTCCTGACAGTTCGGGGGATCGTCGTTCCTGCAGTTCCAGACATAGATGTCATCTCTAGAGACCCAGCAGACAACAAGATCCTTGCCACTGCTCTTGTGGGCCAAGCCCAATTCATTGTAAGCGGCGATGACCACTTGTTAGAGTTGAGTGCTTTTGGGGGCGCGAGAATAGTCACGCCGAAGGAATTTGCGACTGAGATTGTTGGGGGCTGGCAACCGACTCTCCCGCAAATCGGGCAATCTTAGGCTGGTTTTCGTACATTGTGCCTCACCTCGCTCAACGGCTCTTGTGTTGCTTTTGCTAAGACCATCGCCTGCATCACTATTGCCGCCAGCACAGGGTGATGGCAATACCTTGAAGACACATCACGTGATATATATCGGGTTGGTGAAGACCCAGCCGCGTGGTCGGAGGAGATAGCGACGATAGGCCTCCACTCGATAGGCCCCTTTTTCTTTTGCCCGGTAGCGGAGGCTCTTGCCCCTCTTTTGGGCCACCACTTGTCCCTGGTGCATCAATCGCAAGAGGGCGGGTAGGGGGGAGACAACCTCGAACTCCGCCTCTCCCGCTAAAGCGATCTCCTCTCCCATTATCGCTTCGTGGTTCCCGCTTCTGGCTACGAAGCGGAAACCCCTGCTATCGCCTATGAGGTCATAGGCCACGAAGGCGTGGCCGCCTTTCAACGCTTCGTAGACCAAGTCGCGGTCATGCTCCAGTTCGCCGTTGAAGGGCTGGGGAGAGAGGATATGGGTGCGGACGGTGCGGAAGCAGTGCCCATAGGAGTGGATGGCGCGCTTCAGGGGCCCTAAGGTATAGACTGTGGCGTGGACATCGGTGCCGCCGATGGCCGCCACCCGTCTCTCTCTAAGTAACTCGTCCCATTTTCTCAGGGTCTCCGGGAAAGGGCCTCGCATGGCTACCCCGGGGAAATAGGCCAAAAAGAAGGCTTGGGGGAGGTTGGGGAGGTAAGCCTTGAATTCGGACATGTAGTTCCATATCTCCAGGCCGGCGTACCCCTTCACCTGCCAATCTACCCAGTCGATCTCCGGCTTCCTGCTGAAAGGGGTGCTATGCTCGAAGGGGTGAGCCAAGAAGCCGAACCCCCCTTGGGCGTTGACGGCATCTATGACGGCCTGGGCATCCTTGGCGTGTTGGGCTACTTCTACTTTGATGTCGAGGGCCAGATAGTGGTTGGCTTCTGGCTGGCGTTCCTCATCGTGAACCTCCTCGCCCACCAGCAAGAGGAGAGCCCCGTACCAGCCATCCTTGCCAGTGACCAGGATGTTGTGATCCGTGGCTATGACGAACTCTAACCCCGCCTGCGAGGCGAGGTGAGCCACTTCATCGAAGTCGGCGTTGCCGTCAGAGGCGAGGGTATGGAGGTGGATGGAACCCACGTATTCGTGCATCATCTCTCCAGGGGATACTGATGCAGAGATTATAGAGTTCTTGCTGATAGACTGTCAAACCCTCCAGGGAACCCTTTGCCCCTCTTTTTCGTCTAAATAGTGATTCAGTGGTATGATGTATGGCATCTAGGGTCAATTCATGAAGGAGGTGGGAAGATGTCGAAGGTAGTATCCATCATTCTGGGGGCGATAACGGTGTTTCTGGTGGCCGCGGTTCTCGCGGTGGAACTGACCATGGTGGTGCCGGCGGTGCAAGCCGGCGGCCCATCAGAAGCCGTAGCGCCCGAGGAGCAAAATGCCATCTCCGTAACCGGAGAGGGGAAGGTCTCCGTTGAGCCCGATATGGCGGAGATAATCATCGGGGTGGAGAGCCGAGCCCCCACCGCTAAGGAGGCGGCCAGCCAGAACAGCGAGGATATGAATGAGGTGATGGCTGTTCTCGAGGGGATGGGGATCGCCGAAGAGGATATCCAGACCGTCGATTACTCCATCCGAGCGGATATTGATTACCGAGGGGATGAGGGGCCCAAGGTCGTCGGCTACGTGGTCGATAACGCGGTGCGAGTGAAGGTGCGGGATCTCGATCTAGTGGGGGACCTTTTGGACGAGGTGATGGAGGCTGGGGCCAACA
This sequence comes from Anaerolineales bacterium UBA3082, assembly GCA_002366595.1. GTDB lineage: Bacteria > Chloroflexota > Anaerolineae > UBA7937 > UBA7937 > UBA7937. The sequence goes on from DFBK01000090.1 coordinate 4,399, forward strand.
ACATCTACGGCATAACCTTCACCCTCGAGGACCCCAGGCCTTTCCAGGAGCAGGCTCGGGAGATGGCGGTGGCCGACGCTCGTAGCAAGGCCCAGCAGTTGGCTGAGGCCGCCGATGTACGGCTGGGTGCTCTCCTCTCCCTGAGCGAATATATAACCGGGGGGCCGGTCTATGTGGAAAAGGCTGCGGCGGAGGGGATGGGGGGCGGCGCGCCGCCTATCTCTGCGGGGCAACTGGAGATAACGATCCAGGTGCAGATGAGTTACGAGATAGCACAATAAGAGAGGGTAGAAACCAGGAAGGGGGTCGCAAGTCGTGGCTCCTTTTTAGCCCTCGGACTGGGATAGGATTCTGCGAGCACGCGCCGCCTCTTCTCGGGGCACGAGAACCTGGACTTCCCCTAAGCCATCGACGGTGAGGGCGAAGACGGTGCTCCCGCTATCGTACCGCAAAAGCACTGGGATCCCCTCGCTCTCCAAGCGACCCTTTATCACGTGGGCCTGGATTTGCCCGGAGGCGGTATAGACCTTCTCTAACTCCTTCACTCTCATAGGCCTCGTCAATTTGTCCAGGGCTAATTCTTGGCTTCCGAGTTCTGGCTCCCCCATTACTCCACCACCTTAGCCTTGTCCATGGCCCGAATCCTAAACTGACCAGTCGGTCTATCTTGGCGAGATTATGGCAGGGAGGAGGGAATCTGTCAAGGAGAAGGCAAGGAGGCTCCTCTTGGAGATCAATTCTCTTCTTGGGGGCCAGGGAGGAGGGAGTCGACCTTCCGCGTGAGTTTCTCCAGTTGCGCTTCTAGCCGCTGAAGGTCGTCTCGAGTGGGTATCTGCCACCGCTCTAGGGCCATTTCTAATTTGTTCATTGTCGCCGCTTCCAGGTTCTGACGGCGACGCAGAGCATAAGCAGCCATCTCCTCGCTCAGTCGTTGAGCCTCTTCTAAGGCTGTTTCGCCTCGGCTAACGAGAGGTTCAAGCCTCGCCTCCTCGAGGTAGGCCCTTAGGGTATCGCCACCGATGCGGATTAGGGAGCGCAAGAAGGGTAGGGGTAGGCTTCTGCGCTGCAGGATCCGAGCCAGGGTAGTGGCGGTGAGATCCTCGCCGCTTTGATGGTCGAGGATCTGCACCTCCTCGCCAGCCCTGATCAAGGCGGCCACATCTCTCAAGGAGATGTATCGCTTCTCTTGGGTATCGTACAGTTTGCGATTTGAGTATCGCTTGATGAGACGCAAAGAGAAGCCTCTTTTTTAGCCCTTCTTCGCCAGTTTGTCGATCTTCTTGCTCAATTCATCGATGCTCTTACTCAGGCTCTCTATCTCCGCCTTGGTGGGCACGTTGAGCCTTTCGAGCACCTTTTCGATGCGGGCATCGCGGGAGGCTTCCATCTTCTCCCTTCTCGTTTCTACCCTCTCCCGGCTCTTAGCCAGCATCTCTTGAGCCAGTTTCCGCCCCTCTTCTTGGGCTATTTGGCCTCTTTCTACTAGCCGGCTGATCAGTTCCTCAGCCTCATCGGTGGCTAAAGCCATCGCTCCTACGCTGGCTAGAAGCACCTTGCGGAGGGTTTCGAAAAACTGAGTTCCTTCCATAGGGGTCTCTTTCTTCCTAGCCATTCCTTACCTCCTTTCATTAATGACGCATTGCGTCATAATTATCATATCGCAATGAAGCCCTTTTGTCAAGGGGTAATCTTCTATCGTGGCCTAACATTTGGTCACCTATGAAAGAGACTGTCAAGGCTTCACAGCGAGGAAGGATCTTCCAGGCCTCATTTTCTCTGGGGATGACGTCTCTTCCTCAGGGTCTCCAGGAGCATCAATCGTGTTGGAGTGCTCACCCCTCCCCTATCATCTGTTGTCTCAGTTGATAACCTCCCCTGGCGATGCCTCTGGCCTGCCATGTGCCAGCCCATCCTGGTACCCCGGCCTGGCACGCCTTGGGGCAGGCGACTTGGGCCAGGGGGCAGGCCAGTCCTGACATTCCTCTGGGCTCTTTCGTTGCGACCAGGGCCTCAGGCCAGGTTGAGCCTTCTTGCCAATTCGATGATGAGGGTGGAGAGGGGGCCAACAACTTGCTCCGCTCTAGCGGTGAGGTGGGCGGCGAAGAACCCTACGAGCGCCCCGCTCACCACATCTAGAGGATAGTGGACACCGCAATAGACGCGGGCGATGGCGAAGAGGGAAGCCAGGAGCCCCATAATGGCTCCCAGGTTGCGGTTCCGCTGCCAGATCACCGCTGCGAAGGTGAAGCCAACAGCAGCAGGGTTGCTGGGCCACGAGGAGTCCGAGGGACGGTAGAAGAGGAGATGGACTTCCTGAGTGGAGAAGGGTCGAGGGCGAAAATAGACTAGGTTGCAGGCCTTAACTATGGCGTTGGCTACCAGGAAGGCTGCTATCACCTGGATAACGGCTCGCTGATTCAACTCTCTATCGGCCATCGTTCTCCCCTCGAACCAGAGATAGATGAGGAGGAGGAAAAGGGTGGTGGGGACAAAGTAGTCGTTCACTAGGAGGCGCATACCGCCATCAAGGAGGGGAACGCGGCCCGCAACACCATTTAGGAGTTGAAAGAGCGCCTGGTCCATACGTAAAGTATCCCTGTCCTTTCCTTACAGGATCCCCGTGGGATGGGAAAGGCCTACCCTCCTAACCGCTCTTGGAACCAATCCGCCGTCAGAGAGATGGCGGCTGGAGACCGGGGGAGGGAGAAACGCTTCTCTCCCTCTATTATCATCTCCTGTCCTTCCGGTACTGCTCTTTGCTCCTGCGGGGCTAGCCTATCCTCCCCGCCCCAGAGAAGGAGGCAGGGGCGATCTTGGGGAAAGTGCTCCAAAGAGGCCAGCCGGCTAACCAACCCCTTTGTAGCCCGTGCCCATCTCACCCCTTGAAGGTAGGGCATCTCGGCTAGGATATGCAGGCCCGGCTTGGGAGCCTCTCCCACGGGATCCTGTAAGGATAATATGGGGGAGAGAGCCGCCACCGCCCTTATCTGTTCGTCTCCGCTGGCCGAGCGGATTGCCAGATCGGCTCCCAAGTCCACCCCCAGCACGCCTATCCTCTGGGGGTCTACCTCGGGGTGAGCGGCGAGGCAGGCGACCCCCGAGGGGATAAGAGCCAAGAGATCAGGGTATTTGAGGTTGGAGAGTTCCAGCACTAGGATTAGGAAGCCCCTTTGGGCCAAGTGAGTGGCCAAAGGATCTAAGGAGCGGGTTCCTTCTCCTAGCCCGGGCAGGGCACATATAGCCGCCCCAGGGGGCAGGGTAGAACCCTTTGGCAAGTACAAAGTTCCCCTCCCACGGGATCCTGTAAGGAGTCCCCGTCCAAGGGATACCTGAGGCGAGCTTATCTTTTGGACCGGAGGCTTGCGTGTGAGGTTGGGGATGAGAAGGGCGGTGGATAGAGCGGCCAAGAAGGCCAAACCCAGAAAGAAAGCGAACTCGCTCGCGGCTGGCCCTGGGGAGAAGATCTCATAGCCCCTGGTGCCGAAGAACCAACCGTAGGCGAGGAGGAGAAGGGTTGATCCTAGAAGATAAGAGCGAAGGGGGTTCCTCGCCCCTAGAAGGGAGAGGCCTACTAATCGGTGGCGTGCAGCCACTATCTGCGAGGCCCCCAGTATAGCCCCGTAGGCGAAGAGGGAGAAGAGAAGGCCGATGGTTATCTGCTCTGGGAATTGCATCTTCCCTCTGGGAAAAACTAGCCGCTGCCTAGGGAAGGGCAGCGGCTAACGGTGGGGGAAACTCGTTTAGTCTAGATAGTCTCTCAGTTTGCGACTCCGGGAGGGGTGACGGAGTTTCCGCAGGGCCTTGGCCTCAATCTGTCGGATCCGCTCCCGCGTAACCCCGAACTGCCTCCCCACCTCTTCCAAGGTGTGGCTATGGCCATCTTTCAGTCCAAAGCGCATCTGGAGCACGCGCCCCTCTCGTGGAGTTAAGGAGGTGAGGATATTCTCCATCTGCTCTCTTAGCAACCGCTGTGAAGCGGCATCGGTGGGGGCTTGGGTCTTCTCATCCTCGATGAAATCCCCTAAGTGGCTATCCTTCTCTTCGCCAACGGGCATCTCCAAAGAGAGAGGGCGTTGGGCGATCTCGATGATCTTCTCTACCTTCTTGGGGGTGGTGCCCAATTCGACGGCGATCTCCTCTGGGGTCGGCTCTCGACCCAGTTCCTGGGCTAGACTGCGGGAGACCCGGATCAGTTTATTGATCCGTTCGCACATATGAACCGGCACCCTGATGGTCCGCCCTTGATCGGCGATGGCGCGGGTTATCGCCTGGCGGATCCACCAGGTGGCATAGGTGCTAAACTTATAGCCGCGATGGTAATCGAACTTCTCTACAGCCCGGATGAGGCCGATGTTCCCCTCTTGAATGAGGTCTAGGAAGGAGACCCCCCGACCTACATACTTCTTGGCGATGCTCACCACTAGGCGGAAGTTAGCCTTGATGAGGTGCTGGCGTGCCGCCTCTCCATCAGCAGTTAGGCGCTCCAACTCTTCCTTCTCAGCGGATGTCAATGCGCCGTCTCGAGAAAGCCGAAGGCGAGCCTCCTGTCCTCTTTCCATACGTGTCGCCAGGTCAACCTCTTCCTCAGCGGTGAGGAGATCGATACGACTGATCTCCTTGAGGTAAAGGCTCACCGTATCATCGATGCCTATCTCGCTAAGGTCGAACTCCTTCTTTCTCTCCGCGGGGGTCACCTTCCCCTCTTCTTGGACTTCCACACTCTTATCGCAGACACGGATTTGCATATCCTCGGCTCCTCACCACCATTTTTGGATCCTTCTCCGGGCGTTTCCTCCACGTGGAGATGCCGGAAATAAGAAAATGCCCTGCGAGATAAAACCCTCCTCAGATATGTAGAAGGCATCAACGGGCATCACCGCAGGGGCCAGTAGAGTCACTTGAGGCGAGGTAAAGCATCGCACTCGACAAAATCATACGCCGACGCAGAGAAACCTCCCCAGCGACATCACCAACGTAAAGAGACAAGCCTCTCCCATCTCACTCATATATTATAACATAAAGTGATAGAAAAATCAAGAGGCAATTTGTTTTTATGTCTACTTTAAGGAGGGCTGTCTCTTGAGGACAGACTCCCTCATTTTCGGCCTCAAATTATCGCCATTTTAGGGATTTGATCTTTATTCTGGCTTGATTTTTACCTTTTATGTTCCACTCTTGGGGAAAGAATATGTCCGCGTAGGTTTCAAAGGCAGTGAGAGATACAATATGTTGTGTATAATTCACAAATTACTACTGATTCTGGCATACAATCGAATAGTCCTAGGGTGGGAAAGGTCTCATATAGAGTAGGCTGCATGGGGGCCGATGCAGTACCAAGTTGCCGTCTATCACCGAGTTTCGGCCAGGGAGAAGAGAGATGGCTGAAGGCGGAATTCGACATTTCCGAAGAATATCCTCGATAAGAGGAGAACCGTGACCCCTTGACTTTTGTTCTCTCTTGATATATCCTCAAAACCGGTCGGGTTTTTGCCCGGCCAAATTATCGCTTCCCACAGGGATCCTTGACGGACAAGGAGAGGAGAATGTACCTTAGAGCCGATAGTAGCAAGTGTTCGGGGTGCAGGGCTTGCCTTCTGGCTTGTTCTCTCTACCACTTCGGAGAGAACAACCCTAAGAAGGCGCGCCTAGTCATAACCCCCCATTTTCCCGATCCAGGGACTTTCGAAGTGCGTACCTGCACCCAGTGTGGGGAATGCGCTGAGGTCTGCCCTGTGGATTGCATCCTCCAGAACGAGAAAGGGGCTTACTATATCGATGCCCAAGAGTGCATAGCCTGCATGGCCTGCGTCGATGCTTGCCCGGAGGGGGTGATTTTCATCCATCCCGACTACGAAGCACCTTTCCAGTGTGACCTCTGCGAGGAGTGCGTGAGTTATTGCGGGCCGGGAGCCCTGTACATAGAGTGATAGGCTTTCAAGGAGGAACGACAAGGTGAACGGATATGCGGGAACCGTATTGCGCGTCGATCTAACCAAGGGGGAGATCACGAAGGAGCCTCTAAACCCGGAGTTAGCCAGGGGTTATTTGGGCGGCCGAGGTTTCGCCGCCATGATCCTCTACCAGGGGTTGGAAAAGGGGACGGATCCCTTGGGGCCGGAGAATAAATTGATAGTGGCCACGGGACCCCTCTCGGGTCTCCTGATCCCCGGGGCGGGCAAGACCACCTTCGCTGCTAAATCCCCGGCTACAGGAGGGTACGCCGATAGCAATGTAGGCGGGCTCCTCTGCGCGGAGATGAAGTATGCTGGGTACGATGCCTTCATATTCGAGGGTATCTCTCCGCAGCCGGTCTATCTCTTCGTTGATGATGAGGAGGTGGAACTTCGCGAGGCCAGTCGATATTGGGGTCAGGGCTCCATCACCGTGGAGAAGGCTCTCAAGGAGGAGTTGGGGGAGGAGTTCCAGATAGCGACCATCGGCCCCGCGGCGGAGAGAGGGGTGTTATACTCCTGTGTGACCCACGATTTCGGCCGCCAGGCGGGACGGGCGGGGGTGGGCACGGTGATGGGGGCCAAGAGACTCAAGGCCATCGCCGTCCGAGGAACCAAAAGTATCCCCGTAGCCGATTTAGACGGATATCGCCGCATCTCTCGCCAGATGTACGACGCTTGTAGAGCCAGCGAGGCCTGGGAGAGCTGGACCAGGCTGGGGACCTCGGGGGTCAATATGTGGTCCAACGAGGTGGGCTCTTTCCCTACCCGTAACTTTCAGTCGGGGGCCTTTGAGAAAGCGGAAGGGTTGAACGGCGAATTGATGAGGGAGAGGATAGTGGTCACCGATAAGGCCTGCTTCGGCTGTCCTTCTCCCTGCGGCAAATACTCGTATAGCAGGAAGCATGGGGTCCGTGTCGAAGGCCCAGAGTATGAGACCGCTGCCATGCTGGGGGCTAACGTGGCCCTCTCGGACATAGAGGATGTGGCCTATGCTAACTATCTCTGTGATGAGTACGGCTTAGACACCATCTCCACGGGCAACGCTATCGCTTTCGCTATGGAGTGCTTCGAGAAAGGGATCATCACCACCGAGGAGACCGAGGGCTTGGAACTGAGATTTGGCGAGGCGAAGGTGATTTTCGCCCTTCTGGAGAAGATAGCCAAACGGGAAGGGATCGGCGACATCCTGGCCCAGGGGGTGAAACATGCGGCCCATGTTTGGGGAAAGGGAAGTAGCGACTTCGCCATACAGGTGAAGGGTCTGGAGATGAGCGGCTACGAGTCGAGAAACGCCCCGGCGATGCTTCTCTCTTATATGACCGCTGACGTGGGGGCCCATCACAACCGCTCCTGGGCGATCACCTATGATATAGAGGTGGGCCGGGACAAGGTCACGGAGGATAAGGCGGCCAAAGTGATAGAGTTGCAGCATATCCGCCCCCTCTTCGATTGCCTGGGGTGCTGTCGGTTGCAGTGGGTGGAGTTGGGGTTAGATTTGGGTTATTATGCCACGGTCCTGAAGGCGGTCACGGGGGTAGATCGCTCCTGGGATGATCTCTTGAAGATCTCGGAGCGGGTCTGGAACCTCACCCGGGCTTTCTGGGTGCGAGAGGTGGAGGGGTTCGGTCGGGAGTGGGATTATCCTCCGGCACGCACCTGGAAGGAGCCGGTGATAAGCGGCCCCACCAAGGGGAAATTCGTCTCCAGGGAGGATGTGGAGAGACTCTTGGATATGTACTACACCCAGCGGGGCTGGGATAAGAACGGCATCCCTACCAGGGAGAAACTGGAGGAGTTGGGCTTAAGCGACCTAGTTAAGATATGAAAAGGGTAAAGGTAGTGCCAGTGGGGATGCTCAAAAAGTATCTTTCTGAGACGGTGACGGCCAACTCTCACCAGACGGTACATCAGTTGTTAGACGGTTTGGGCATCCCCGCCGATTTGGTGGCCGTGGTGATGGTGAACGGCCGCCAGGAGCCTAAGAGTTACCTCCTCCAGGAGGGCGACCAGGTGAAGTTGGTGCCTCTAGTGGGAGGAGGCCAAACACTCGTAAAGGAGAAGATGGTAGCATGAAATCCGCGGTGAGGAGATCAAGGTTCCCTGGCCCCAAAGCCAAAGGGTATGTGGCCCGGGATGCGGAGGCGATCTCGCCTTCTTATACCCGTCCCCACCCCTTCGTTATGGATCATGGCCAGGGTTCCTTCGCTTGGGATGTAGATGGCAACCGGTATATCGACTTCAACGCCGGCATCGCTGTCACCGCCACCGGCCACTGTCACCCGGAGGTGGTGAAGGCGATCCAAGAACAGGCGGCCAAGTTCATCCATATGTCGACCGACTTCTACTACGGCGTCCAGATCGAGTTGGCGGAGAAACTGGTCTCCCTAGTTCCAGGAGAGCATCCAAAGCGGGTCTTCTTCTGCAACTCAGGGACTGAGGCGGTGGAGGCGGCGATCAAGTTGGCGCGGTACTACACGGGTCGGCCGCAGATGATCGCCTTCTTGGGCGGTTTTCATGGCCGAACCATGGGCTCCTTGGCCTTGACGGCGAGCAAGGCAGTACAGAAGAGGGGTTTCGCCCCCTTGATGCCGGGAGTCACTCATGTCCCTTATGGCTACTGCTACCGCTGCGCTTACAACTTGGAGTACCCGGCCTGCGATCTGGCCTGCGTGGAGTTCATTGAATCTCTTTTCCAGAAGTCCTTGCCTCCGGAGGAGGTGGCGGCCATCTTCATGGAGCCGATCCAAGGGGAAGGAGGGTATATCGTTCCCCCTCCGGAGTTCCATGTGAGGTTGAGAGAGTTGGCCGATAGATACGATATCCTCCTCGTTGACGACGAGGTTCAGACGGGGATGGGGCGGACGGGGAAATGGTTCGCCATCGAGCATTGGGGTGTAGTGCCAGATATCGTCACTATCGCCAAAGGGGTCGCCTCGGGTATGCCCTTGGGGGCCATGGTGGCCCGCAAGGAAGTGATGACTTGGCCGCCGGGGGCCCATGGCAACACTTTCGGCGGGAACCCTGTCTGTTGCGCCGCTGCCTTGGCCACCATCAAACTCATCGAAGGGGGGCTGATGGAGAACGCGGCCAAGATGGGCCAATATATGTTGGATCGGGCCAGGGCGATGGAAGCGGAGCACTCTACCATTGGCGATGTGCGGGGCAAGGGGTTAATGATCGGCATCGAGTTAGTGGAAGACAGGGAGAATAAGGAGCCGGCCCAAGCCCTTAGAGATGATCTGCTCCAACGAGCCTTCAAGAAAGGGCTTCTCCTTTTGCCTTGTGGCCTCAATATCATCCGCTTCATGCCTGCCCTGAGCATCGATGTCCAGACTGCGGAGGAGGGGCTGGCTATCTTTGAGGAGGCGTTGACGGAGGCGGAGAAGGCACGGTAAGAAAAGATGAGAGGAGCCAGGGATCTGGCTCCTTTTTGATATCGAGGGAGAGCGATGGGTCGGACGATTCTTTTGGCAGGCCGTCCAGGGGTGGGAAAGACGACCATTATCAAGCAGGTTGTGGATATGCTGGGCGGCGAGGCTGGTGGGTTCTATACGGAGGAGATCCGCCGGGGAGGCCGAAGGCTGGGCTTCAAGATCATCACCCTCGAGGGGGAGGAAGGGGTGCTGGCACAGGTTGATATTAAGGGTACTCCTCGGGTGAGTAAGTACGGGGTCAATTTGAAAGATCTGGAGGAGGTAGGGGTGGCGGCGCTCAGGCGAGCGATAGAGGAACGGCGGTATGTGGTGATCGACGAGATAGGGAAGATGGAACTCTATTCCCAGGAGTTTAGAAGAGCGGTGGTGGAGGCGTTGGAAAGCGAGAAGGTAGTCCTGGGTACCGTTATGGCTGGTCCTCACCCTTGGGTCGATAGCCTCAAGGTCAGGCCGCAAGTAACAGTTCTCACGGTTACGGAGGGAAATCGGGAGGATATGCCCCGACAGATCTTGGATATGCTTCAAGTTAGCGGCGGAGCCTCCAAACCCTGAGGTTTCGTTACAAAAGAGAGAGGGGGCAGTGACCGATGGTCCTGCCCCTGGCTTTTCATCATCGGTATCGCTTCACAATGAAGAGTGCGAAGGCCCCTTCCGGTCCGCCGGTTCTATCCTTCCACGAGATCCAGGTAGCGTTGAAACCCTTTGAAGATCGTAGCCCATGATCTATTCTCCCGGAGCGACTTGCCCCATATCTCAAATGACCGCAAAAGGCAGGGTATCGCTGGAGGGAGAAGAGGCGGTATTTTGATGTGCGAGTAGCCTTTGGAGGAGGGCTTTGACCACCGGCTTAGGGCGTGCTAGACTCCAAATAGCGAAAAGGCATGTCTTTCTCTGATAACTTATTTAAGCGGTTGGACGAGGGACGTTTCCTGGGGTTGCAGGTCTGGGAGTTCTCCTTCAAGAGCCTTTCCCGAGAGTATGGCCGCGCTTTCTTGTGGAAGGTGGTGCTGCGACATCCTTGGCGGACCCTTAGGGGTGCCTTCGAGTATCGACGATTTCTAAAGAGGCGAAGGCGAAAGGGGGGAATCACACACCTCTTCTGGGAGGGGGAGGAGGATTTCCTTCAAAAGGCGACTGCCGAGGAAGGCATCCTAGTAGGTCTCGGTTTCTGCCAGAAGCCCTTTGAGTGCCCCTCCAGGAGGCCCAATCATAGTTGCCTCTACCTCTCCACGCTGGATCTCGACCAGGGAGAAGAGTGGCCCCATCCCATCTGCCGAGAGTGCAAGGTGGCTATCATGGGCAAAAAAGCCCTCGCTGCGGGGGCCAACATGTATCTTATGACCTCGGCGCTGGATATCGCCTGCGACGTGATGATCCCCAGCCTGGAGACTGGCCGGAACGCCATCCTCATCCTCTGCCCCCTTTCCGTCCAGGCCATAACCCTTCCTCTTCTTATCTGTGGCATCAAGGGTTACCTCATCGAGTACTCTTCCGGGAACTGCCGGGATTACGAGGAGTGGCTCCGGGCTGATAGGGGGGTCAAAGAGGAGATGACCACGCTTTCACCAGGGGCTTTGGAGAAGGTTATGGGCCTCCTCCATCTCCTCGCCTCTCGGAGGAGGGGGAGTATCAGGTTCGAGAGGCAGGGGAATATGTACTGGCCGGTTGGCGAACCTTCCACAGATGGCCATGCCAGCGTCTAGGCGTTTTCCCTGGGGCGCGTCTCCTTAGCCAAAGCGGCCAACTGGGCCACCACCTGGGCGGCCTTCTGGGCTTCCTCATCCATCTTTCTAATGGTGGCCTTCGTCTCATCGTCGAGGTCCTCTTCTAGGAGGAGTTGCGCGTACCCCTGGATGACGGCCAAGTAGGAGTTGAGTTTATGAGCCGCTTGAGCGGCCACATGGCCCAGGGTGATCAGCCCCTCCGCTCGGGCCAATCGCTCCCGGGCCTGTTGGAGTTCGGCTAGGATCTGTTGTAATTCATCAGACTGTACCATCGCTGTCTCCTCTCTATTATTCATCACGATCTCCCGAACTCCTTCTGCAGTTGTTCGGCGCTCAGGTGGATCATGGTGGGGCGGCCATGGGGACAGGTGCGAGGGGAATTGGTCTTCTCCAGTTGTCTTACCAGTTCTCGCATCTCCCCCTCGCTCATGGTCTGGCCTGCTCGAACGGCTCCGTGGCAGGCTAGGCTGATGACGAACTCCTCCTCCCAACGGCCGGCTTGTCGCGACGCCTCGTCGATCACCTCCCGCATCGCTTGGGATAGATCGCCTTCTTTGAGGATGGCGGGGACGGCGCGCAAAAGGTAGGTCTGGCCACCGAAAGGCTCCAGGTCGAACCCCCAGGATCGCAGGGTGTCCAGGTTCTCCTCTACGATTGCAGCCTCCTCAGGGCTTAAATCTAAGGACAGAGGCTCGAGCAGGGATTGGGAGGAGACCGCCATCTTGGCCCGTTCGCCTAGGAGCCGTTCGTAGAGCACCCGCTCGTGAGCAGCGTGCTGATCGATGAGGTACATCCCCTCTGGCCCCTCGGCGATGATATAGGTGAGCCCCAGTTGCCCCAAGACCCGAAGGGGAGGGATATTCTTTGAGGGTGCTATCTCTTCCGTGCGTTGCACCTCTAGCGCCATTTGGCCAGGGGAGGGGCGAAGGCTTGTAGGAAGTCTCGGCTCTGGGGTCCAGCGGGGAGGAGCAACGACGGGGATGGGCGCTCCCTTTAAGGTGTGACGTACAGCCTTCTGGACGGCGGCGAAGACCTCGCCGCTCCTCCGGAATCGCACCTCGGCCTTGGCGGGATGGACGTTGATATCCACCTCCTGAGGGGAGAGAGCCACCCGCACCACGGCGACAGGGTAACGTCCCTTGGGCAAAAGGGTGTGATAGGCTTCCTTGATGGCATAGCCCAAGAGTTGATCTCGCACCCAGCGGCCGTTGATGAGAATGGTCAGGTATCTCCCACTGGCTCGATGGAGGCTGGGAGCCCCCACATATCCGCTGATCTTGAGCCCTTCGGCTTCTTCTCTCATCCCTTCCCTCGGGATCCCTTTGGGGCGGGATCCCTGTCCCTTGGGATCCCTCTGGGATGGGACGGGCTCCTGTAAGGGAGCGATTTCCAGCATCTGGCGAGCCGTCTCCAGCCCGTATACCTCTATCAGCACATCGTAGAGGCTGCCGCTGCCCGTGGAGCGGAAAAGGGTACGCCCCTCGGAGAGGAGGCTGAAGCGCATGCTTGGATAAGCCAGGGCGTAGCGGGTCACCAGGTCGCTGATATGCCTCGCCTCAGTGGACTCCTTACGCAAGAATTTGAGTCGCGCTGGGGTATTGAAGAAGAGGTCTTCCACGGAGACGACGGTGCCTCGGAGGGCTCCCTTCTTTTGTCGCTTGATGACTTTCCCTCCCTCTAGGCGCAAGAGGACTCCTATCTCCTGCTCCTTGGTTCTGGTGACCATCGTCACCTTGGAGACGGCAGCGATGCTGGGGAGGGCCTCGCCTCGAAAGCCCAGGGTGGCGATGCGATAGAGGTCTTCGGCGTCCTTCAACTTGCTGGTGGAGTAGCGTTCAAAGGCCAACTCCACCTCCTCGGCGGGGATGCCCCTACCGTCATCGATGACCCGTATGAGGCGGCGGCCCCCTTGACGCACCTCCACCTTTATCTCCGAGGCTCCAGCGTCGATGGAGTTCTCTATCAGTTCCTTCACCACGGAGGCCGGCCGCTCGATAACCTCGCCGGCGGCGATCTTGGAGACAACTTCCGGAGATAGGATGCGGATAGGCATAGAAAAGCGCTCACCTCGGTATTCGATACTATTCTATCACAGGATTTCCCCTTCACCAAGGTCTGTTGCCTTGACAGGGTGGGAAAAAGGTTGTCTAATCTTCACGGGAGGATTATGTCCCTTGTATCTATGATCATCGCCGATAGAGCCGCGCCCTTCAGTAGATATTATGACCTATGGATGCGGATCATCACCTGGGGTCGCGACGGTCAAATCAGGAAGGCAGCCTTGGATCATATCCAGCCCGGCGACCGGGTCCTAGATGTGGGTTGTGGGACGGGGAGCCTGGCTGTGCTGGCCGCCAAGAGGGGAGCGAAGGTTATCGCTCTCGATATCTCGCCTCACATGCTGGCTTTGGCTAGGAGAAAAGCAGACGAGCATGGTGTGGAGGTTTCTTTCCTGGAGGGCCAGGCCCATCCTCAGGACTCGAAGAGAGGGATGGCGGTGGAAGGGCCTTTCGACGTCGTGGCCGCCACCTTCACTCTCAGCGAGATCTCCCCCGACGAGGCGGAGTGCGTGCTCTTCGAGATGGCGAGCCGTCTGAAAATGGGCGGGAAGATGATCCTCGCCGATGAGTCGAGGCCTACTAACCCTTTGATGCGCCTCTTCTCAGGTATCCAGCGGGCTATCGCCTGGTTTGTTACCTTCGTTTTCCTGGAAGAGAGACCTACTAGGCTCCATGATTTGAGGGGATTCTGTCACCAGTTCAACCTAGAGGTGGTTAGGGAGGCACGATACCTGGGGGGCTCGTTGCATCTGGTGGTGGCCGAGAAGCGGCAGGAGACGCCCCAAATCGAAGGCGTCATCTTGGAGCCCCTGCTCCATACCGGGGTGAAAGGGCTATTTATCGATGCCCTCTTATGGGCTGCGCCCTTGCCCTTGGCTGTAAAATCGGGGCTCTATCGACTGGGGGAGCCAAAGGGTGGCTCTCCTCTCTTTCTCACCAGCAACTTCTACATGACCTTCAAGAAGGTGGTAGAGGGCCTCAGAGGTTTGGATTGCTATCTTCTGGTGGAGGACACGGAGGGGTGGAATGTCTGGTGTGCCGCTGATGCGGGGATATTCACCGCCGAGAAGGCAGCGGCCTTGATGAGGGCTTATCGATTGGGGGATATGCTCACTCATGAGACCATCGTCCTTCCTGGTCTTGGCTCCAAGATAGGCAGCAAGTTGAAGCAACTCACCGGGTGGGAGGTTGTCAAAGGGCCTCTCTATGCTAGAGATCTGCCGGGGTTTATAGAGAGAGGTTACCGCCTTTCCAAGGAGATGCGTCTAGACTACACGTTGCCCGCCAGGCTCCGCGTCGGAGTGATGTCAGCGCTATTCTCCCCCCTTTGGGCTTTGCCTTTGCTCATAGAGGGGTGGGGGTACTTTTGGGGGTTTGCTCTCTTTGGGGTGCTCCTCTCCTTCTTCTTGAGCCTCTTCCACTACCTCCTGCCGGGGAAGACAGGGGTAGTTAAGGGTGGTTTTATGGGCCTGTTGGTGGCGTTGGGGCTTCTAGGCTGGCGTCTAGCCTCCACGGCAACCATAGATGTAGGTTTCGGTTTGTTCATCTTGGTCCTGGTTCTATACTCGGTTCTTTTCGGCTGGAACTACCAGTCGGTGAGCCCGGTCATCTTCTGGAAGAGGTTATTTTAGGTTGATTTACTTCCCCTTTTGTTGTAGAATGAGTGCTATTAGGAGTTGCCTCTTGATGGCCAGGCTGTAGCGTCAGATGGTAACATCTGACGCCACTAGAGAAGGGTCAGGCCATGAACACTATTAGGAGTATTGATGCAAAGCTAATGCGTTTGCTGACGTTCAACTGGCGTTATCGCCACTTGGACAATAGACCCCAAACAACAATCGCTGCTTTGGTCACCCTTGGAGCGATATGGACCAGTGTTGGCATGATACATTTCAAGAGGCAGCCTGTACCTCTAATCTTAATAGGCCTTTTCTGCTGCCTCTTATTCTGGCTGTGTGCCTTCTACGAGTGGCGGCTGTGGTATCGTCTGAGACAACGCAGGTCAAAGCGTGACAAATAACATCCATTCGCAAGCTTCAGTTAACAGGCCGTTTGCGGCTTTGGGTGTAGGTCAAATAGGTTATTAGATAGCAGATAGGGCAGGTCTCTATACCTGCCCTATCTAGGTCGGATATGGCCTGTCCTGGCATCATCAGGCCAGGGAAATCCGATCTACTATGAAGCCGCTCCATCTGGCCCTTGATATATTGACCATCTTGCCATCTGCCCTTTCACATTTGAGATGAAAGATGCTGGAGACTGTTGAAAAAGTGGGATAGATCCTTTGGCAATCGACAATTTCTCCCACAGACGGTTAGAATTTGAACGATTGTAGGG
>DFBK01000062.1:0-1955 GCA_002366595.1 Anaerolineales bacterium UBA3082
GCACATCTGGG
Organism: Anaerolineales bacterium UBA3082; assembly: GCA_002366595.1. GTDB lineage: Bacteria > Chloroflexota > Anaerolineae > UBA7937 > UBA7937 > UBA7937. The sequence goes on from DFBK01000062.1 coordinate 12, forward strand.
ATCTCAAACCCTCACCTTCCTACCTCGATCGCCACCCCGGGCGGGCTCTTACTCTTGGGATGTGGCCGCCGCTAGAAAGGGTGGGAGTGCGGGCTCTGCTAGCCTTATCCTGCAGACCGTTCTTTTGCCTCTGGCCTTGGCAGAAGGGCGGTCAAAGGTCACGGTTAAGGGGGGTACCCACGTGCCTTGGAGCCCACCCCATCACTTTCTGGAGAAGGTTTATCTCCCCACCTTGGCTCGTCTAGGGGTAGAGGCCAGAGCAGATATCGAAAGGTGGGGTTGGTACCCCATCGGGCAAGGGGGCGTAAGAGCCCAAATCAAAGAAGCCACCTCTAGTCTTAAACCTATCGATCTGAGCGAGCGGGGTGAGTTCTTGCGCCTCTCCGGGCTCTCCGCTCTCTCTAACCTGCCCAAGCATATCGCCCTCAGGCAGAGGGACCGAGCGCTGGAGGTATTGCGGAGGGAGGGCTTCGAGCCGGACATAAGGATAGAAGAGGGTAAATCTTTGGGCCGAGGTACAATGATCTTCCTCTGGGCGGAGTTCGAAAACGGAGTGGCCGGTTTCACCGCTCTGGGAGCGCCGGGGAAGCCAGCGGAGAGGGTAGCTGAGGAGGCTTGCCAGGCTTTCTTGGAGTATTACCAGAGCGAGGCTGCCTTAGATAAGTACCTAGCAGATCAACTCATCCTCCCCTTGGCTTTGGCCGATGGCCACTCCACCTTTACCACTTGCCAGATCACTCAACACCTTATCACCAATATCTGGGCGGTGGAACGGTTCATGAATATAGATTATCAAGTTGAGGGGTCGGAAGGAGAGAAAGGGAGGGTCTCTTGTGGGAGGTAGATAATGTTTGAGGTGGTCTTCCTGGGGACCTCGGCTTCGGCTCCCTCTTTGACAAGGAGCCTGCCCTCTACCATGGTGCTTTATGGTCGACACCGCTTCCTCATCGATTGCGGCGAGGGGACCCAGCAACAGCTTCTTAAGAGCGGCCTAGGCTTCAAGAGGCTCAATCATATCCTCCTCACCCATGGTCATCTGGATCATATCCTAGGCTTGGGTGGCCTAGTCTCCACCTTCAGTCGGTGGGAGGCGATCGACAGGCTGGAGATCTATGGAGGGGCGTGGGCCTTAGAACGAGTTCGGGATCTGATCCTGGGAGTGGTTCTGAGGGGAGCCCGGCCCAACCTTCAAATCGAGTTCATAGAGATCTCCCCCGGAGCGATCTTGGAGGATGAACATTTCTCCCTCTCGGCTTTCCCCGTCACCCATAAGGGGCCGGGCTGCTTTGGCTATACCTTTGAGGAGAAGAGTCGGCGACCTTTCCTAACCGCCGTGGCGGAGCGGTTGGGAGTGCCTCCTGGGCCTGAGCGAAGACGGTTAGTGAGGGGTGAGCCGATAACTTTGGCCGATGGGAGGGTGGTGAGCCCTGACGAGGTATTAGGTGCTCCGATCTCTGGGGCTAGGTTGGTCTATGTAGGTGATGCTAGCCGTGTGGACGATCTGGTCGATGAGGCAAAGGAAGCCGATGCTCTAGTGATCGAGTCTACCTATCTTCAGGCTGAGGCTCATCTGGCGAAGAAGTATAGTCACCTCACGGCTGCTCAAGCCGCCACCTTAGCCCGGGAGGCAAGGGTAAAGATGCTTTACCTGACCCACATATCCAGGCGGTACTCGGGGGAGGAGGTTTTGGCGGAGGCGCAGTCCATCTTCCCGCGCACGGTGGTGGTGAGGGATCTAGATAGGGCGCAGGTGGTGAAGGAGAGGTAGATCTATCTGGGGCTCGATCTCATCTGTCAGCAGAAGCAACTTCGACGCCTCATACGCGAGGTCTATGCCCAGAAGAGGACATAGGTTCCCACAGCGTTTTTAATGGCTTATTCGTCACTTATCGTAGAAAGGGGGCTTTTGCGTATCCCTTGTGAGAGTGTTGAAAAACACCTCCT
>DFBK01000062.1:2032-2509 GCA_002366595.1 Anaerolineales bacterium UBA3082
TATCCCACTTTTTCAACAGTCTCTCCCTTGTTATCTTTGCTCCTAAGGTAGGAAGGTGCTATAATCATTGCTTGGCCCTGATAGGGATCACATTATGAGGAGTGAGCGTATGGGTTTAAGTCGGGCGGAAGTAGAGCATATCGCCGAGTTGGTGAAACTAGCCCTCACAGAGGAGGAGAAAGAGGTTTTCGCCCTGCAACTATCGAGCATCTTGGAACATTTCCAGGCTCTCCAGACCCTCGATACGACGGGTATTCCGCCTACCGCCCAGGTGATCACCCTCAAGAACGTCATGCGGGCCGATGAGGTCACTCCTTGTCTCTCGCCAGAGGAGGCTCTGGCTAACGCTCCTCAGGCCGAGAAAGGGTATTTCAAGGTGCCGGCGATTCTGTGAGTGCCGGTGAGATCGGTTTCTTCGTCTTTCTTGGACTTCAACCTGTCAGATATGCCATGACCGAAACATCCCTATCGTGGTCA